>JALSIA010000061.1 GCA_026981865.1 Thermaceae bacterium | reverse complement strand
GGACCGCGAGGGGCTGCGTCGCTTCCTGCTCGACCTGGAGTTCGGCACCCTGCTTCGGGAGTTAGGCCTGATCCAGGCCCCGAAGGCCCAGGAAGCCGCATGGCCACCGCCCGAACGGGCCTGGCTGGGCTACGTCTTCGACCGCCCCGAGCCGATGTGGGCCGAGCTGGGCCAGCTGGCCGCGGCCTGGGACGAGCGGGTGGCCGAGGGGCCGGCGCGCGCCGGCGAGCTCGAGCGCTTTCCCCAGATCGACGCGATCCAGGCGAAGGACCTGAGCGTCTGGGGGTTGAAGGAGGGGGTGCGCGCCCGTCCCGGCGACGACCCGCTGTTGCTGGCCTACCTCTACGACCCCAGCAACAACCAGCCCGCGAGCACGGTGCGGCGCTACGGCGTGGGCGACTGGACCGACCGCGCCCGTGACCGCGCCCTCGCCGCCCGCTGGCTCTGGCGGGAGATGAGCGACCGGCTCGAGGGGGAGGAGCGGCTGTGGTGGCTCTACCGCGAGGTCGAGCGGCCGCTGCAGGGCGTGCTGGCGGCCATGGAGCGCCGCGGCGTGAAGCTCGACGTCGACTACCTCCAGGCCCTTTCGCAGGAGCTCGCGGCCGAGCTTGAGCGCCTCGAGGTCGAGATCCACCGCCTCGCCGGCCACCCCTTCAACCTCAACTCGCGCGATCAGCTCGAGACCGTCCTCTACGACGAACTCGGCCTCGCCGCCGGCCGCCGCACGGCCAAGACCGGCAAACGCTCCACCTCGGCGAGCGTCCTCGAGGCCCTGCGCGGGGCGCACCCGATCGTCGAGAAGATCCTGCAGTACCGCGAGCTCGCCAAGCTCAAGGGCACCTACCTCGACCCGCTGCCCAAGCTGGTGCATCCGCGCACGGGCCGGTTGCACACCCGCTTCCACCAGACCGGCACGGCCACCGGCCGGCTCTCGAGCTCCGATCCCAACCTGCAAAACATCCCCATCCGCACCGAGATCGGACGCAGGATTCGCAAGGGCTTCATTGCCGGCGAGGGCTTTCGCCTGGTGGCGGCCGACTACTCGCAGATCGAGCTGCGGGTGCTCGCCCACCTTTCGGGCGACGCGAACCTGCAGCGGATCTTCCGCGAGGGGCGCGACATCCACACCCAAACGGCCGCCTGGATGTTCGGGGTCGAGGACGTGGAGGTGGATCCCTTCCGCCGCCGCGCCGCCAAGACGATCAACTTCGGCGTCCTCTACGGGATGAGTGCCCACCGCTTGAGCCGCGAGCTGGGCATCGACTACGGCGAGGCCCAGGCCTTCATCGATCGCTACTTCGATTCCTACCCGGGCGTACGCGCCTTCATGGAGCGCGTCCTCGCCGAAGCGCGCGAACGCGGTTACGTGGAAACCCTCTTCGGCCGCCGCCGCCACGTGCCCGAGCTGCTTTCCAAGGCCCGCAACGTTCGCGAGGCGGCCGAGCGGGTGGCCTTCAACATGCCGGTACAGGGAACCGCCGCCGATTTGATCAAGCTGGCCATGGTCAAGCTGGCCCCGCGGCTCGAGCCTTTGGGGGCGGCGCTGCTGCTGCAGGTGCACGACGAACTCGTCGTCGAGGCTCCCGAGGACCGCGCCGAGGAGACCGCCCGCATCGTCAGGGCGACGATGGAGGAGGCCTGGAAGCTGGACGTTCCCCTAGCCGTCGACGTGGGCGTCGGTCGCGACTGGCTCGAGGCGAAGTAACCCGGCGGTATACTGGCCCGGTATGAAGCGACGCTACTTCGGTACCGACGGCATCCGCGGCGAGGCGGGGCGCGAGCCCCTGACCCCCGAGTTCGTGTTGCGTTTGGGTCAGGCCGCGGGCCGCTACCTGCGCCAGCAGGCCGAGCGCCCGGTGGTGCTGATCGGCAAGGACACCCGCGAGTCCGGCGACCTGCTCGAGGCGGCCCTGGCCGCGGGCCTGCTCAGCCAGGGCGTGGCCGTCGAGCATCTGGGCGTGCTCCCAACGCCTGGCGTCGCCTTCCTGACCGCCGAGCTGGGCGCCGACGCCAGCGTGGTCATCTCGGCGAGCCACAACCCCTACCAGGACAACGGCATCAAGTTCTTCGGACCCGGCGGGACCAAGCTCTCCGACGAGGCCGAGGCGGCGATCGAGGGCCTGCTGGGGGCCGACCTGGGAACGACCCGCATCGCCACGGTGCGCAACCATCAGGAGGCCGAGCGCATCTACATGGACCGGCTCGTGCGCATCGGACCCCGGCTCGACGGCCTGCGCGTGGCCATGGACACCGCCAACGGCGCCACCTACCGTGTGGCCCCGCGGGTCTTCCAGCGGTTGGGCGCCGAGGTCTTCGCGGTCTTTACGACGCCCGACGGACGCAACATCAACAAAGGCTGCGGCTCGACCCATCCCGAAACGCTGGCGAGGATCGTGCGCGAGGGGGGGTTCGACCTGGGCGTGGCCTTTGACGGCGACGGCGACCGGGTGGTGCTGATCGACCGCAAGGGCCGCGAAGCGAGCGGCGACCACCTGCTCTTCATCAATGCCGTGGTGCGCGAGGAGGCCTTGGTCGTGGGCACGATCATGAGCAACCTGGGGCTCGAGCGCGCCCTTCGGGAGCGGGGGGTTGCCTTCGAGCGCACCCCCGTGGGCGACCGTTACGTCTACGAGGCGCTGCTGCGGCGGGGGGGACGGCTCGGAGGCGAGCAGAGCGGGCACGTCCTCTTCCTCGACCACCTGCCCACCGGCGACGGCATCCAGACCGCCCTGCTCACCCTCGCCGCGCTCCAGGAGTCCGGGCGGCCGCTCGAGGCCTGGGTGGACGAACTGCCCATGTACCCCCAAACCCTGGTCAACGTGCCCGTGGCCGACAAGCGCCGGGTGATGGAGCATCCCGAACTCGCGAACTGGGTCGCCCGGGCCGAGGCGATGCTCGGCGGTGGCCGCATCAACGTGCGTCCCTCCGGCACCGAACCCCTCGTGCGCATCATGGCCGAGGGCCCCGAGGAGCGCGCGGTGCACGAGGCCGCGGCTTGGCTGCGGGAGCGCATCGAGGCCGCGGTAGAATAAAAACCGCGGCAGGGCCGCGTGAGGGAGACGATGAGCCACAAGACCCTGAGCCGCCTGGAGATCCATGTGGCGCGGGCGCTTAGCGCGATCATCCACGACATGAAGGACCCCCGCCTGCCGATCGTGGTGACGGTGGAGCGGGTCCGTCTCAGCCCCGACCTTTCGCAGGCGCGGGTGCTGGTGAGCGCGCTCGAGCGCTCTCAGGAGACGGCCGATCTGCTCAACCACGCGCACCGCTACCTGCAGGAGGAGCTCGCGCACGCGATGGAGTTGCGCCGCATTCCCCGCCTGCGTTTCTTCGCCGAACCGCGGGAGGTGCTCTAGGGTGCCCGTGATCAGCCGCTTTCCGGTTCGCTATGCGGAGACCGATCAGATGGGGGTGGTGCACCACGCCGCCTACGTGCCTTGGCTCGAGCAGGGCCGGGTCGACTGGCTGGCCGAACTGGGCGTTTCCTACGCGGAGCTGGAGCGTTCGGGCGTCTACTTCCCGGTGGTGGGGCTCGAGCTGGCCTACCGCAGAGCCCTGCGCTTCGGCGACACCGTGGGGGTCGAAACCCGGCTCTCTGAGCTCGCCAGCCGGTTGCTGGTCTTCGCCTACCGCGTCTTCCGCGAAGGCGACGCGGAGCCGGCGGCGACGGGCCGGAGCGTGCACGTTCCGCAGGACGCCGCGGGCCGCGTCCGCCGCCTCCCTGAAGACCTCTACGAGAGGCTGAAGGCGGCCGCGGAACGCGAAACTTGAGTGTGCTATACTAAAGGTGCGCTCCGCACCGAGGGAGCTTTTCTGCATGAACGCCTTCGAACTCTACGAACGACACGTCAACCCCGGTCTCGCCGGTCTGCTGCGCTTCACCGGCCTCGACGTGGTCGAGGACCACGCCGAAGGCATGTACGTCTGGGACACCCAGGGCAAGCGCTACCTCGACTTCCTGGGCCTCTACGGCACCCTCAACCTTGGGCACCGCCACCCCCGGGTCGTAGAGGCCGTGAAGCGCCAGCTCGACCGCATGCCCATGTCGGTGCGGGTGATGATCTCGGAACCGACGGCCCGTCTGGCCGCCCGTCTGGCCGAGATCACACCGGGCGACCTCTCCATGACCTTCTTCGGCAACTCCGGAGCCGAGGCCGTGGAGGCGGCCTTCAAGCTCGCGCGCATGCACACCGGCAAGCCCGAGATCGTCACGACAGAGAAGGGGTTTCACGGCAAGACGATGGGCGCGCTCTCGCTGACGCCCAAGCCCGAGTACCAAGAACCGGTGGCGCCGCTGGTCCCCGGTGTGAAGGTCATCCCCTTCGGCGACGCGGACGCCGCAGCCGCGGCGATCGGCCCCGATACCGCCGCCGTGATCGTCGAGCCCATCCAGGGCGAGGGCGGCATCAACCTGCCCCCGGAGGGCTACCTGCGCGAGCTGCGCCGCATCACTGCCGAACGCGGGGTGCTGCTGATCTTCGACGAGGTGCAGACCGGGATGGGCCGCACCGGTAAGCTCTGGGCCAGCGAGTGGGAGGGGGTCGCCCCCGACCTGCTCACCAGCGCCAAGGCGCTGGGGGGCGGGGTGATGCCGATCGGCGCCGTCGTCGGCCGCGCCGAGCTCTTCGAACCCTTCCTCGAGAACCCGCTCGTGCACTCGTCCACTTTCGGCGGCAACCCGCTCGCCGCAGCCGCGGCGCTCGCGGCCATCGAGGTGACCCTAGAGGAAGACCTGCCCGCCCGCGCGCAGGCGTCGGGCGAACGGCTGATGCAGGGCCTGCGCGAGCTGGCCGCGCGTTTCCCCGAGTTGATCGCCGAGGTGCGGGGCAAGGGGCTGCTCGTCGGCGTCGAGTTCACCGACGCCGACATCGGCGCCATCGTCATCAGCGAGCTGGCCTCACGCGGCGTGCTCACCGCCTTCGGGCTAAACAACCCCAAGGTGGTGCGGCTGGAACCGCCGCTGATCGTTGAAGAAGTCCACATACAGGAGGCCCTCGAGGCCCTGGAGCAAAGCCTCAAGGCCACGCTGGAGATGCTCTCCGGCGTGCTCTGAAAACCAACGTCTAGGAGGACGTGCGGAGCCGCGCTCCGCTAGTGAAGCATGACCAAAGAACAAGTCTACGAGTACATCAAAGCCAACCCCAAGAAACCCTTCCACCTACGCGAGGTGGCCCGGGGCCTGGGCCTGTCCAAGGACAAGGCCAAGAACGCCCTGGAGGAGCTGGTCGCCGAGGGCAAGCTGATCCGCACCCGGCGCAAGACCTACGGTCTGCCCGAGAAGATGAACCTGGTCGTGGGCAAGCTCCAGGTCCACTCGGGCGGCTTCGCCTTCGTCCTCGTTGAGGACGGCGAGGATCTGTTCATTCCGCCGGGCAAGCTGGCCGGCGCCTGGCCGATGGACAAGGTGGTGGCGCGCATCCTGCCCACCCGCCCCGGTGGCAGGACCTCGGGCGAGGTGATCCGCATCCTCGAGCGCGCCAAGCAGAAGCTCGTGGGGACGCTCGAGTTTGCGCGTGGCTACGCCATCCTGCGCCCCGACGACAAACGCTACCCCGAGCGCCTGCTCCTCAGCCCCGAGGGGCTCGAGGACCTGCGCGAGGGCGCCCGCATCGCTGTCGTGGTGCACTACCCCGAAGACACCGGCGAAAAGGAGCCCTTCGGGGTGCTGCACGAGTACCTGGGTCAGGGCGAGACCCCCGAGACCGAGACCCGCGCGGTCATCCAGAACTTCGACCTGCGGGAGACCTTTCCAGCCGAGGCCCTGGCCGAGGCCGAGCGCATTCCCCGCAAGATTCCCGCCCCGACCCGGAAGTCGCGCGAAGACTTCCGAGAGTTGCCCGTCTTTACCATCGACGGCGCCGACGCCAAGGATTTCGACGACGCCATCCACCTCGAGCGCCTAGAGGGCGGCGGCTACCGTGTCGGCATCCACATCGCCGACGTGGCCCACTACGTGCGCGAGGGCAGCGCCCTCGACCGCGAGGCCTACGAGCGCGCGACCAGCGTCTACTTGCCCGGGCGGGTGCTGCCGATGCTGCCCGAGAAGATCTCGAACGGGGTCTGCTCGCTGGTGCCCGGCGAGGACCGCCTGACGATGTCCGTCGTGGCCGACCTGGACGAAAAGGGACGGGTCCGGGACTACCGCATCGTCCAGGGGGTGATCCGCTCGAGGGCCCGCCTCACCTACGGCCAGGTCGAGGAGCTGCTCTCCGGCGGGCGGCTGCCCGAGGAGGCCCGCTTTCTCGAGGACGACGTGCGCGAGCTCTACCGCTTGACCCGCCACCTCAAGGCCGAGCGCCTGGCCGCGGGTGCGCTCGACTTCGACACCCGAGAGGTAAAGGTCGACTTCGACGAGGGCGGCAACCTGCACCTAATTCCAATCCGCGAGGGCGAGGCGCGCAGCCTGATCGAGGAGCTGATGCTGCTGGCCAACCGGCTGGTGGCCCGCCACCTCGACGAGCGCGGCATCCCCACCCTTTACCGGGTGCACGAGGATCCGGTTGCCGACCGTTACAAGACCTTGGTCGAGGCGCTCGGCCGCATGGGCTACCACCTGCCCGCCGCAGATCCCGACCCCGCTTCCATGCAGCGGGTGCTCGAGGCCGCGCGCGGCAAACCCGAGGGTCCGGCCGTCTCCATGCTGGTGCTGCGCAGCATGAGCCTCGCCCGCTACGCCCACGAGAACCTAGGCCACTTCGGCCTTGCCTTCGAGGACTACCTGCATTTCACCAGCCCCATCCGCCGCTACCCCGACCTGGTGGTGCACCGGGTGCTCAAGGAGCTGATCAAGGGCAAGGGCCGGATCGGGCCCAAGAAGAAGGCGGCCTGGGCCGAGAAGTTCCCCCGCGTGGCCGAGCACGCTTCCGAGCGAGAACGCGCCGCCGAAAAGGCGGAGCGCGACCTGACCAAGTACTTCCAGGTGAAGTGGGCCGAAGCGCAGGTCGGGAAGACCTTTGAGGGAACGGTCAGCGGCGTGACCAACTTCGGTCTCTTCGTTGCCATCGAGAACGGCGTCGAAGGGCTGCTGCCGCTCAGCGATCTGAGCGACGACTACTACGAGTTCGTGCCCGAGGGGCTCGAGCTCGTTGGTCGCAGCACCGGTAAGCGCTGGCGTCTGGGGGACGCCATCAAGGTGCGCATCGAACGCGCCACCCCCGCGCTCAGGCAGATCGATCTCGCGATCGAGGAGGAGAAGATGTCCGCAAGCGAGAAGAAACCCACTAAGAAAAAGGTCCGCAGCCCGCGCCCCGCGGAAGGCAAAAAGAGCGGGAAGGGACCCCGCGTGCTGGCGGGCCCGCCCCAGGAGAAGGCGCGCAACGACCGCCCGCCCCGGCTCACCGCTCAAAAGGTCTACTTCGGCGAGTGGATCGGAGAGGCCGAGGGCGAGGAAAAGCCGCGTTCCAAGACCCGTGGCCGCCGCAAGAAATAGCGTAACCGTGGCGCTTGTCCTAGCCTCCACATCTTCCGGGGGTGTAGGGTAAGTGAGGTATCCCCCAGGAACCTTTCCTGGGAAAGGAGGGCACATGGAAAACGTCAAGTACCCGGGAATTCCGACCACCGGCGACGGTTCCGAAGCCGCCGTGTGGGTCGAGACGCACGTATCCCAAGCGGCCGTCACCTATCCGATCACCCCGTCCACCAACATGGGGTACGGCTATCAGGTGGCGGTGGCCAACGGACGCACCAACCTATGGGGCGAGGAACTGATGTTCCTAGAGCCCGAATCCGAACACTCGGCGGGGTCCGCGGCCGAGGGCTTCGCGCTCGCGGGCGGGCGCGTCACCTCGTTCACCGCTTCCCAGGGCCTGGTGTTGCAGAAGGAAGTGCTGCACGTGATCTCGGGCAAGCGGTTGCCCGCGGTCTTCCATATCGGGGCGCGCGCCCTCACCAGCCAGGCGCTGAACATTCACGCGGGGCACGACGACGTCTACGCAGTGGCCGATACCGGCTGGGGCACGCTCTTCGCCGCCAACGCCCAGGAGGTGGCCGACCTGTCGCTGATCGCCCGCCGGGCCGCCGAGGACAGCCACACCCCTTTCATGGTCGTCCAGGATGGCTTCCTCAACACCCACACGGTCGAGAACTTCAACCTACCCGAGCCCGAACTGATGAAACAGTTCGTGGGCGACCCTAAGGAGAAGCTGCGCAACTACTTCGACCCGAACAACCCCGTCCTTACCGGCGCGGTCGAGAACCAGGACGCTTACATGAAGGGGCGCATCGCCCAGCGCGCCTTCTACGTGCAGGTCCTTCCCGCACTCGAAAACGCCTTCCGTGATTTCGAGGCCCTGACCGGACGCCACTACGACTTCGTGGTGCCCTACCGCCTCGAAGACGCCGAGTACGCCATTGTGGGCATGGGTACGATGATGATGACGGCCGAGGCCGTCGTCGACGCCTTGCGGGAGCAAGGCATGAAGGTGGGGCTCCTCAAAGTCACCTCCTTCCGCCCCTTCCCGGGGGCGCGGATCGTCGAGCTGCTGCGGCACCTCAAGGGCTTCGCGGTGCTCGAGCGCACGGACGAACCGCTCGCCGCGGCCAACCCCCTCACCCGCGAGATCAAGACTGCCTTCGCCGATGCCTGGGACGGCTACCCGGGCTTTCCCAAGATCGACCGGCTGCCCAAGATCTACTCGGGCGCCGCCGGCCTCGGGGGCCGCGACATCCGCCCCGCCGACCTCAAGGCCGTCTTCGAGCACCTGGCCGCAGAAGCTCCCCGCCGGTTCTTCGTGCTCAACATCAAGCACCCGCTCGCGCTTGAGGCCAAAGGGGTTTTCGACGTCACCGCCAAGGGCACCTTCCGCATGCGCGGTTACTCGGTGGGCGGCTTCGGCTCCGTGACCACGAACAAGGTCATCGCCTCCACCACCGCCGACCTCTTCGGTCTCTACGTGCAGGCCTTCCCGAAGTACGGCTCCGAGAAGAAGGGCCTGCCGACGAACTACTACCTCACCGTCGCGGAAGAGCCCGTACGCGTACGCAGCGAGCTGCGCGACGTCGAGATGATCGCCATCAACGATCCCAACGCGCTGCATTACACCAACCCCTTCTCCGGGCTGGCCAAGGGCGGCGTCGTCTGGCTGCAGTCCTCTGAGACCGACCCGCGCGACGTCTGGGCCAACGTACCCGCCTGGGCACGTGAAGAGATCCGCAAGAACGGCTACCGGCTCTTCGCCATCGATACGGTCTCGATCGCGCGCGACGTCTCCTCGCGCCCCGACCTGGTGATGCGCATGCAGGGGATCGTGCTGCTCGGCGTCTACCTGCGGGTCGCCCCCTTCGTGGAGCGCCTCAGCCTCAGCGAGGAACAGCTTTGGGAGCGGGTCGAAAAGATCATCCGCAAGTACTTCGGCAAACGGGGTGAACAGGTCGTCAAGGACAACATGACCGCGATCCAACGCGGCTACCGCGAGATCATCGAGGTGCCCGCCGAAGTGATCGCCACCGAGCCCGAGGAGGTGGGGGCATGAAGGACAAGAAGATCGTGATGGGCGAACTCGAGCTCGAACTGGAACTGCTGCCCGAGCCCGAGCCGATGGACATCCCCAAGTTCAACCACGACTTCAAGGCCGTCGTCGAGGCCTACAACGACGGGAGCGCCGACACCGAGATGCCCGCGGACGAAATGCTGGCGCGCTCCCACATTGCTCCCGGGACCGGTTCCTACCGCGACTTTTCCTATATCGCGCCCGACATTCCTCATTACATTGCATCGAACTGCACCGCCTGCATGGAGTGCGTGACCGAGTGCCCCGACACCGCCATCCTGGCCAAGGTGCTCCCCGAGAACCTCGTCGAAGAGGAGCTTGCCAAGATCGACGACTCCGAGACCCGTGAGCGCATGCGCGCCCACTTCGCGAAGACCAAGAAGTTCTACGATCTGCCGCAGAAGAAGGGCAAGGAGGCGGGCCTTTTCTCGATCTTCGTCGATCCCACCAAGTGCAAAGGTTGCGCCGAGTGCGTGGCCGTCTGCGACGACGATGCCCTCGAGATGGTGCGCAAGGAAGGGGAGATGGTTCCCCGGTACAAGGAAGAGTTCGACTTCTTCAAGAGCCTTCCCGACACGCCTTCCGAGTACATCAACGAGCGCACCCCCATCGACCTGATGCTGACCGACAAGACCCATCTCTACGTTGGCGGCGCGGGCAGCTGCGCGGGGTGCGGCGAGGCTACCGCGCTGCGCATGCTCGCGGCGGCCAACGCCTTCGCCTACGACGACCAGTGGGGCATCGTCGCGGCCACCGGCTGCAACACCGTCTACAGCTCGACCTACCCTTACAACCCCTTCCTGGTGCCCTGGACCAACTCGCTCTTCGAAAACGCCGCCACCGACGCCATGGGCATTCGCATGCGCTGGGACCAGATGGGTTGGCAGGACAAGAAGCTCTGGGTCGTCGGCGGTGACGGGGCGATGTTCGACATCGGTTTCCAGGCGCTCAGCCGCATGCTCTCCTCGGGGATGAACATCAACGTGATCATCCTCGACACCCAGGTTTACTCCAACACCGGCGGGCAGGCCTCCACCAGCACCTACATGGGCCAGGAGACCAAGATGTCCGCCTTCGGCAAGAAGCTGAAGGGGAAGACCGAGCACCGCAAGGAGATCGCCGAGATCCTGATGATGCATCCCGACGTCTTCGTGGCCCAGACGACCGCGGCCCACTTCAACCACTTCTACAAGGCGGTCTTTGCGGCCAACGAGTACGAAGGCCCCTCGGTGCTTATCGTCTACACCACCTGCCAGCCGGAGCACGGCGTGGCCGACGACGCCTCGGCGCGTCAGGCGCGCCTGGCCGTGGACAGCCGCACCTTCCCGGTCTTCGTCCACGACCCCCGCAAAGGCCAGCGCCTCAGCGAGCGCCTCGACCTGCGCATGAACCCGGCGATCTACGACGACTGGTACACCGACCCCAAGACGGGCAAGCCCCTTACCTTCATCGATTTCGCCCGCTCGGAGCAGCGCTTTGCCAAGCACTTCGACAAGGACGGCAACCCCAGCGAGGTGCTGCTTGCGGTCCAGGAAGAGCGCCTCAAGAACTGGCGCCGCTTGCAGGAGCTTGCGGGCATCCTCGACAAGAAGAAGCAGAAGGCCGCGGGCGACTAGCCGAGAGCAGCCTGAAGAAAACAAGCGGCCTTGCAGCCGCTTGTTTTTATTCATGACATGCGCGGTGCACTTGCGAAAATATATTTATAGTGGTACCGTACTTGCAATATAACCGGGCGACGATCCAGACAATACCTTGAGGGTTGGTGGGAGACGGTATGAAACGAACAATACTCTATTTGGTAACGGCCATCCTCGTATTTGCGGGTGGCTGCAAGCAAAAGCCCTCGGCTCCTGGTGCGCTCCGGCTGATATCGGCCTCTCCGAGCAGTTTTGACAACAGTCAGGATGTCACGCTCACCATCAACAGGATGTCACGCTCACCATCAAGGGGGAGGGGTTGACCAAAGACACCGACTTCTTCATACAAAGCAACCTGTTGTCGGTGGTAAGCGTCAAACCAAACGAAGCCAAGGTCGTGGTGCCGGGCGGTTTTCTTCCTGCAACGTACGGACTCATGGCTTCCAGGCCCGACGGGCAGCGAAGCACGCTCTATCCAGCGTTCACTATTACGCAAGGGGACCAACCGCAAACCAATCCCCGCGAACACCTACGCGGGCGAGCCGGTGGCCTATGCGCCCAACACAGATACAGCCGACTACCTCGAGCGCTGCACGCCTAAGCCCGAGTTCCGATCCGGGCAGCGCCCGGCTCAAGACCATTTCGTCTATGACCAAAGGATACCTGCGGAGCAAAGAGCCATTAAAAATCAGGCTTCGAACGCCATCACCAAGCGCTGGCTGAAAGAGATGGAGTTCGCATGCCGCTTTGGAATAGGCACGCGCTCATGGGAATCTCCAGAAATCAAGGCGCTGCAAGACGCCGCGCGGGCGTATGCGGGGGCACCTTCGCACACTCAAGGAGTAAAGCGAGCCTTTGATGTACTTAGGGAGCGCGGTCTGTACGGCCAGAACGGTAAATACGTCGGTCACCACATCAACGGTAAGGCCTGCCATCAGGCCGACGCCGGCAACGTCAACAACATCGAACTCATCGAGCGCGCCGACCACGCCTTCTGCCACGGCGGCGACTACCGCCAGTGCTCGTCGGGGGAGACGCTCAAGTCCTTCGACGAGATCGCGGATGATTTGAAAAGGGAGGCAGGTTTCGACCGACTCGCCGACTGCCCAACGTTCAACTACTGAGGAGGACCATGAAGCAAAAGGAGTTTGTGCCCCTGCCCGAAGAGCGATGGCCGGAACCGCACCAAGCGCTTCAACTGAACTGGCCAGAGCAGTTCTTTCACCATATTTACACCAACTACCGCCATCGGGGGTTCCGGCTTTCCCCTTTTGGCACCGTTCTCATCGGTTCTTACCTCAACGCCACCGGCCTCGACGACTTCCCGCCCGGTGAGTTCTGGATGCATCGTTTTTTCCCCCCTCTCTTCAGCGAGGAGCTCGACGCCATGCAGGAGCACTTCGGCTTCGAGCTCCCCCAGGAGTTCAAGGAGTGGTACAGCTTCTCCAACGGCGGCTGGTTCTACGCCGGCCACCTCAACCCCTACGGCTGGATGAACGAGCGCTTCGGCGTCTTCGCCGTGGGCACCGGCCTGTGGAGCATCCGCGAGCCCAACCACCGCATGCGCCAGCGCGGCGCCCCCGAGCACCTCTGGTTCTTCGGCAGTTACGACCTGCGTTACGGCCGCAACTGGCTTTACCTCGACCGCGAGACGGGCCTCATCCACCAGGCCGTGGACGAGGACGACTGGACCCCCCGCGCCACCTGGCCCAGCCTGCGGGCCTGCTTCGAAGAGGCCGCGGCCACCCTGGACACCTACTGGAACGAGCGGGGTGTGCGCATCAAGCCCTGGGAGGGCGAGATGGAATACCGCGCCCTGATGGAGGAGCGCGCCCGCCTGAGACAGGAAGAGCGGGAGCGCCAACGCCTGGAGCGCAACCGCCGCCGCCGCGAGGCCTACCGCCGCAAGAAGGCGGAAGAGGCGGCGAGGTCGGGCCGTGCCGCGAGCGAAGGGGGCGACACTGGACAGGAACAGGAACGCCCCGAGCGCGGATCCCGAAAGAAAAAGGGAGATAGGAAGCAAAAAGGAAAGGGGCGGAAGTAGGGGCCCCGGCCCTCACCCGAGCCGGGCGCCGAGGGGCTTCAGCATCTCCTTGAGCAGCTCCACCCTCCCCAGGGGGTAGAGGTGGGCGCCGTCCATGCCGGCGGCGTGCAGCTCGCGCAGCACGCCCTGCGCCGCCCGCATGCCCGCCGCCCGGCCCTCCCGTTCCAGGTCGGCCACCAGCGCCTCGGGCACGCGCGTCCAGCGGGCGACGTTGCGGGCCATCTTCACCGACCTGAGCGGCAGCACCCCCCAGAGCAGCGGCACCGGGCTGCGGCCGCCGAGCGCGTCGAGGAACGCCGCGGCGGTTTCCGGGCAGAAGACCGGCTGCGTCTGAGCGAAGCGGGCCCCGGCCTCGACCTTGGCCCAGAACTTTTCCGCCTCCGCCGCGAGGTCGGGCGCGCCCGGATTGACCGCGACCCCGGCGGTGAGGTCGGGCGCGCCCTCGAGCGCGCCGCCGGCAAGGTTCTCCCCGC
The DNA here is from genome assembly GCA_026981865.1 of Thermaceae bacterium. Classification (GTDB taxonomy): domain Bacteria; phylum Deinococcota; class Deinococci; order Deinococcales; family Marinithermaceae; genus Oceanithermus. The sequence goes on along the minus strand of JALSIA010000061.1, from coordinate 9,698 downwards.
GGTTCAACCGCTCCACGGTCTGCACCAGGCCGACGGCGCCGAACTCGTAGACGGGCTTCGCCCGCGGATGGTCGCCGCGCTCGGGCGGGTCGCCCCCCAGCACCAGCACGTTCTTCACGCCGAGCGCCCAGGCCCCCAGCAGGTCGGCCTGCAGCGCGAGGACGTTGCGGTCGCGCGCCGTCAGGTGCGGGATCACCTCCACACCGGTGTGGCGCTGGATCAGGTGCGCCAGCATGAAGCTGTTCATGCGCAGGTTGGCCATCGGCGCGTCGGAGACGTTGACGGCGTCCACGTAACCGCGCAGCACCAGCGCTTGCTTGAGGGTGGGCGCGGGGTCGGCGCCACGGGGCGGGTCCACCTCGGCGGTGAGCACGAATCCGTGACCCAGTTTGTCGATCAGGCGCATGCGGACTCCTTCCTCCTCACCGGAGGAGGGAGCGGGCTCCCTCCTCATCGTTCCCCACCTGGGGGCTGGCTTTGGCACCTTGCGGTTTTCGCCGGTTGCCGCGGCGTCGTCGGGCCAGTTCCCTCGGCCGCTCGTGATGAGGATCGTACGCGCGGGCGTACTGAATAGAAAGTATACCTATGCAGTCAGGGGTTGTAAAGCTAGGCGCGCCGGCTGCGCTTGCGCTCGGCGCTGTCGAGCCAGATCGTGACCGGGCCGTCGTTGACGAGCGCGACCCGCATGTGCTCCCCGAACTCGCCCGTCTCGACGTGCACGCCCTGGCGCAACAAGGCTTCGATGAAGCGCTCGTACCAACGCCGGCCCTCGTCGGGGTCGGCGGCGCCGGTGAAGGAGGGGCGGTTGCCCTTGCGGGTATCGGCGTAGAGGGTGAACTGGCTGACGACCAGCACCTCGCCGCCCGCGTCGAGCAGGCTGCGGTTCATCTTGCCTGCTTCGTCAGCGAAGATGCGCAGGTTCACCACCTTGCGTACCAGGTAGTCCAGGTCCTCGGCGGTATCCTGCCGACCTGCGGCAAAAAACAGCAAAAGGCCGCCGGCAATCTCGCCGACGACCTCGCCTTCGACTTCGACGCTCGCCTGGGTAACGCGCTGAATCAAGGCCCGCATGGGCGCATTCTACGCCGCTGCTAGAGGCTGTAGGCGTAGTAGCCGTAGATACCGGGGCCGGTGTGGGAGGCGATCACCGCACCGATCTCGGAGGTGTAGACCTCCTCGATTCCGCCACCGAGGGAACGGATCTCCTCGCGCAGGGCGTGCACGGCCTCCTCGGCGCCGGTGTAGAGGTAGAAGACGCGCACCTTTTCCCGCCCCTGGGCCCAGTCGCGAAACGTTTTGACCATTTCCTTTAACGCCCGTTTTTCGCCGCGAGCGCGACCCGCGGCGTCGACCACGCCGCCTTTGACCGTCAGGATGGGCTTGATGTTGAGCAGGTTGCCCAGGAAGGCCTGGGCGCCGCCGATGCGGCCGTTCTTGCGCAGGTAGTCCAACGTGGCCACTACGAAGCGGACGATGTGGTCGTCGCGGATGCGCTCCAGCTCGTGCACGACCCCTTCGAGCCCCGTACCCTCGTTGAGCAGCTCGTGCGCCCGCAGCACCATCATGCCAATGCCTGCCGAGGCCGCCTGCGAGTCGAAGACCTGCACCCGGCCGCCGTACTTCTCCGCGGCAATGCTGGCCGACTGGAAGGTGCCCGAGAGCTTGGAGGAGATGTGGATGGAGAGGACCCGGTCGGCGTGTTCGAGCGCCTCGGCGTAGGCCACCTCGAAGTCCTGGGGCGAGGGCTGGCTGGTCGTGGGCAGGTCGGCGCCCGCAGCCACTCCTTTGAACAGGTCCGCGGGGGTGATCTCCTCCCAGTCCTTGAAGGTCTTTCCTTGAAAGTGGACGTACAACGGCACGACGCGCACGCCGATGCGCGCCCGTAGTTCAGGGGGGATGTCGCTGGTGGAGTCGGTGACCAAGGCTACGTTCATGTCTTCCTCCCGTAAGGCTCTGGCTTGCGCTCTCAAAGCAGCATACCGACCGCTCGGGGGCGAACGTTGAACCGGGTACAAGGCGGCGCGGAGGGCGCGGTTGAAGTAAATATGCACCGGTGTTAGGCTTTGATGCATCATGTGGCGCGTGCTCGTGACCGACGAAATGCACCTGGGGAACCACGATCACCCCGACCTGCAACTCGACTACCGCCCGGGAATGCCGCGCGAGGAGATCCTGGCCGGCATCGCCGAATACGACGCCTTGATCACCCGCAGCCGCACGCAGGTGGACCGCGAGCTGCTGGAGCGGGCGGAGCGGCTCAAGGTGATCGGGCGCGGGGGCGTGGGCGTGGACAACATCGATCTGGACGCCGCTTCCAGGCGCGGCATCCTGGTGATCAACGTGCCCGAGGCCAACACCCGCAGCGCCGCCGAGCTGGCCTTCGGGCTCATGCTTTCCGCCGCCCGTCTGGTGGCGCTCTCCGACCGGGAGCTTCGCGAAGGACGTTGGAACCGCAAACACCTGGGACGGGAGCTGATGAACAAGCGCCTGGGAATCGTTGGTCTGGGGCGCATCGGGGGACAGGTGGCTCAGTTCGCCCGAGCCTTCGGCATGGAGGTCTGGGCTTACGATCCCTACATCTCCAGCAAACGCGCCGAGACCCTCGGAGTGCGTCTCGTGGACCGCCTGGAGACGCTGCTGCCCGAGGTGCAGTTCCTGACCGTGCACACGCCGCTGAACGAGGAGACCCGGGACCTGATCGGTCGCCGCGAGCTGTACCTGCTGCCCAGCGGTGCGGTCGTCGTCAACGCCGCCCGCGGCGGCATCGTCAACGAATCCGCGCTCTACGACCTGCTGGAGGAAGAGCACCTCTTCGCGGTCGGGCTCGACGTCTTCGCAGTCGAACCTCCCGACCCTGACCATCCTCTGCTGCACCACCCGCGGGTGGTGCACACCGCCCACCTGGGTGCCAACACCGAGGAAGCGCAGGCGCGCGTGGGCCACGGGATCGTCGAGCGCGTCTATGAAGCGCTCTCGGGCAACTACGCCTACGCCATCAACGCCGGTTTCGACCCCGAGGCCTTTCAGGCGCTCAAGGGATGGATGCCGCTTGCTGAGGCGCTGGGCCGGTTGCTGGCTCAGATTACCCGGGGCCGCGCCCAGACCCTGGAGGTTTCGGTGCTGGGGGGGTTCGAATGCGAGCCCGAGCCCGTTTTCGCCGCGGTGGCCAAGGGGGTGCTCGAGCCGGTCATCGACGAGCCCGTCAACTACGTTTCCTCCCGGCCGCGCCTCGAAGAGCGCGGGGTCCGTCTGATCAGCCGCCGCGATCCCGACGCCCGGGGCTACGCCCAGGCCATCGAGGTGCGTCTGGTGACGGACCAGGAGGAGCGCCGTGCGCTGGGCACGGTCCTCGCCGGCCGTCCGCGGCTCGTGCGCATCGACGAATACGCGCTGGAGATCGAGCCGATCGGTGCAGTCCTCGTCTGCATCAACCGAGACCAGCCGGGCGTCGTCGGACGGGTGGGCACACTGCTGGGCGAGGCCGGGGTCAACATCGCAGGGTTGCAGCTCGGGCGGGACCAGCCCGGCGGTCGCGCCCTCTTCGTGCTCGCCGTCGATCAGCCGCCCCCCGACGAGGTGCTCGAAGAACTCCGGAACCTCGAGCTCCTGGAGCGGGTGGACGCCGCATGGCTGTGACCCGCCCGCGGCTGTTGACCCCAGGGCCGGTCAACCTGCACCCTGCGGCCCTGCAGGCTTTGGCGCGGCCGCAGCTGCACCACCGCAGCCCCGAGGCCGCCGCCCTGATCCGGAGGCTTCGGGCGCGGTTGGCCGCGATGCTGGCGAGCCGGGGGGAGGCGGTCCTCCTGGGGGGCAGCGGCACGGCCGCCATGGAAGCGGTGGTGCGCGCCCTATTCCGTCCCGGCGCGCGCGTCTGGGTCCCGGTAGCAGGAAAGTTCGCCGAACGCTGGGTGGAGATCGCGCGCGCCGCGGGGCTTGAACCGCAGGTCAGTGAGCATCCCTGGGGTGCGGCCGTAAGCCCCGACGACCTGCCGCCGGTCCGGATCGACGGCGCCCTGCTCACCCACTCCGAGACCTCGACGGGCGTGCTGCACCCGCTGCGCTCGCTGGTTGCGGCGGTGCGGGCGCGGGCACCCGAAGCCCTCGTTGTCGTCGACGCCGTCACCTCCTTCCTGGTTGCCGAGATCGAGCTCGAATCCTGGGGGTTGGACGCGGCCGTCAGCGGCAGCCAGAAAGGCGCGATGTCGCCTCCCGGCCTCGCCTTCGCCTGGCTCGCGCCGCGCGCATTGGAGCGGCTGCGCCCATCGGGCTACTACCTCGACCTGAGCCGCGAGCTCGCCGCACAGCGGCAGGGCCAGACGGCGTTCACCCCCCCGATCCAAATCATCGAGGCCGTACACGACGTCCTCGAAGCCGTCTGGCCGCATGGCCGCGACGACCTGGCCCGCCACTGGGCGGCGAAGGCCGAGGCCACCGCCCGCTTCTACGCGCGCGGCGCGGAACTGGGCCTGCGTCCGGTTCCTTCCCGCGAAGAGGCGTGCAGCCCCGCCACCGCCGCCTTCTACCTGCCCCCAGGCTGGACCTCGGAGGCGCTTTCCGCGGCCTTCGCCGAGCGCGGCTGGCGGGTGGCGGGTGGGCAGGGGCCCCTGAAGGGCCGTATCTTTCGGGTGTCGGCGATGGGTTACTTCACCCCCGCCGAGCTGGAGCGCGCCTACAGCGACTTCACTGCGGTGCTGCGTCGCGCTTGATCGCTTCATCCAGGAGGCGGTCGGCTTCGGCGGGGTCGTAGACCGCGCGCGCGCCACCGATCAGCCGCGGACGCGAGTAGCCGCCGCTGAGCAGGGCCTGGCCCAGACGGAGGTCGCCCAGCGGCACCGGAACCGCCACGGGCCGCAGGTGCATGCCGATCAGGACCCCACCGATGTCGAGCCCGTAGCGTGCGGAAGCGGCCAGATCGGCAACCACGACGGGGTCGGGCAGCAGCCTGCGGTAGACGGCCGCCAGGGCCCCGCCCGCTTTGGGGACGGGGACGACGCTCACGGGCTCGAGCCCCAGCTCCCGCGCAGGGCCGGCCGGCAGCACCAGGCTGCGGTTGACGTGCTCGCAGCCCTGCACCGCCAGCACCACGCCCCGCGGGGCCAGCTCCGGCATCAGTGCCTCCAGCAGCTCCAGGGCCAGCGACGGATCGCCGGCCTTGCCGTACCGTTCGCCCCGTACCGCGCTCGTCGAGCCGCCCAGCACCATGAGGTCGCCCGGTTCGGGCGGCGCCGCCGCGAAGAGGCGGCGGACGGCCTCGAGGAGGGGCGTGGCGAGTTCGGAAAGCATGTCAGAAAGCGCTGTCCAGGTCGGGGCGCAGGCGCTGGGCCTCGCCCAGGTAGACGTGGCGGATGGCCTCGGGGGGGGCGTCGGTGTTCCATAACGCCAGGATCCGGATCACCCGGGGCAGCGAACCGGGCACGGGCACCTCGCGCGCCGACAGCAGCGGGACGCGGTTCATGCCCAGCTGCCGCGCCGCCTCCGCGGGGAAGGCGGAGATCAGATCTTCAGTGACGGTGAAGATCAACGCCGCGAGCTCGGCTGGGTCGCGAATTCCGTTGCGTTCCAGGATGGCCTCCAGCAGCCTCCGCGTTGCCGCGTGGATCTCCTTGGGGGTGTCCCGCTCGACGGTGATGGCGCCGCGAATGCCCCGTACCATGTGGGCCATTCTAACCGCCGCGGCGCGGGAGCAACAGCCGGTCGTCGGCTTCGAGGACGAGTTCGGGGTCGGCGGCCAACTCCCGGCCGTCGCGCACGAGGCCGCGGATCTCGAAGGTGAGCTCGCCGACCCGCAGGCCTGCGAAGGGAGCGGCGACGACGGTTTCCTCGGCCAGGTTCTGCTCGGGGAAGACCTGGACCGGGGTGAGGACATAGGCCACGAAGATGGCCGGCAGCGCCAGCGGCAGTACCGCGTAGCCGCCGAACTCGCTGACGAGCAGCAGGGCGGCGAAGGGCGTGCGCACCACCCCGGCGAGGAGGGCCCCCATGCCCACCAGCGCGGCCGCCTGGGCGTCGGGGGCGTAGGCCGGCAGCGCCCGCGCCAGGGCCACCGCGTAGAGGCCTCCGAGCGCGAGGGTGGGGCCGATCAGCGCGCCGTACCCCCCCAGGCCGTAGACGAGACCGAGGAGCAGGGTGCGCACCGCCGCCAGCAGCACCAGGAAGGCCACGGGCAGGATGGGGGTGCTCCCGAGCTCCACCCAGACGAGGCCGTCGCCCAGGGTCTGCGGCAGCAACGCGGCCACCGCGGCCACGATCAGCCCCAGCAGGGCGTGGCGCGGAATGAACGACAGGCCTGCCGTGGCCCGCCGCACCGCTCGTACCGAGTGCACGAGCAGCGTCCCCACCGCGGCCATCAGCGCGCCCAGCAGCAGCGCGAAGCCGAGGTGGTACCAACGGGGCGGCAGCGGTTGCAAGGAAAGCAGCGGCTCGTAGCCCCAGAAAGCGCCGTAGACGGTGAACCCCGCTAAGGCGCCGATCAGGGCGGGACCCAGCGAAGCGATGGCGAGCACGAGGCCGGGAAAGAAGATCTCGACAGCCAGCAGCGCCCCGCCCACGGGGGCGTGGAAGGCGGCGGCGAACCCGGCCGCGAGGCCGGCGAAGGGCAGGTGGCGGGCGAGGTTCGCGGGCAGGAAGCGGCGCCCCAGGGCGTCGCCCATCCAGTCGCCCAGGACGGCCATGGGCCCTTCGCGGCCCATCGGCGATCCCGCCCCCAGCTCGACCAGGCTGCCCAGGGCGTAGCGCAGCTTTTCGCGCAGCGTGGCCCGGGTGGTCTGGTGATAAGCGGCGATGATCTTGGCCAGGCCGCGGTTGTGACCCAGCAGCGAGGCGCCGGCGAAGACGAGCGGGAGCAGCAGCAACAAGACCCAGGGGTGCGGGTTGCGAAAGGTGTGCAGCAGCCCGTTTTCCCCCGAGTAGCCCGGGGGCAGGTACCCCACGAGGTAGCCGAGCGCGTACTCCTGTACCTGGTAGAGGAGCCAGGTGAAGGAGGCGGCGACCAGCCCCACCAGCAGGCCCAGACCGGCGCTGTAGGCGATGAGGGTAAGGACGTGCCGCCGATCCATTACCAAAATTCTACTTGTTCGAGTTCCATGCCGGGCTGCAGCACGGGGGGCGCCAGCCCCAGGGCGGCACGGCCGCCGGCCGCCGCCCAGGCGAGCGTGCGTTCTGGGGGCTGCCCGTGGCGCTCGAGCAGCACGACCTCGTCGCGCACGTCCAGCGAGGATGCGCTGGCCCGGGAGTCCGTGCCCAGCGCCAGCGGCACGCCGTGGTGCAGGTAGAGGTCGTAGGGCGGCAGGCCCGCTTCGAGGTTCAGGTTCGAACGGGGGCAGCTGACCACGACCGAGCCGGACTCGGCCAGCAGCCGCACGTCGGCCTCGTCCACCTGGACGCCGTGGATCAGCGTGGGCCCGGCCTCGAGCACCCCCAGCTCGGATAGGTAGGCGATGGGGGAGAGGCCCGTCGGGTGGAGGTCGAGCGGCCAGCCCTGCTCACGGAAGAAGCGCGCCAGCGCACCCTCGCGGCGCAGGAAGTAGTCGCGCTCGCCAGGGCTTTCGGCGGCGTGGATCTGCAGCGGGACCTCGAATTCGCGAGCGAGCACGACCAACCGGCGCATCAGACTGGGGGTGAGCGAGTAGGGAGCGTGAGGCGAGAGGCCCACGCGCGGTCCGCCCGCACGCTCGAGCCGTTTCCAGCGCTCGAACCGCTCGCGGGTGGCGCTCAGGATCTCGGCTTCCCGGTCCGGTGGAACCAGCCCCAGCACCTCCCAGTAGACGACGCCGGCGGCGGGGGCTTCGGCGAGCCACCAGTCCACCACCTCTTCGCGCGCGGCGATGTCGCCGAGGAGGTGCTGGGAGGCGTGCCGGGCGGCCTGAACCGCGGCCTCGCGTCCGCGACGTCCGGCCCGGCCGATCACGTAGCGCACAAAGTCGGGGAAGGGGCCGGTGAAGGTAGGTCCGAGGCCCAGATCGAGGTGGGTGTGGGCGTTGGCGAGCGGCGGGCCCAGGTAGCGCCCCTTCGTTCGCGTGGGGGCCGTAGGGTAGCGGGTTTGCAGCGCGTCGAGCCGCCCGGTCGCGAGCACCCGCCGGCCGTCGGTCACGAGCCCGGCGTCGGCGTGCACGGCGCCGTCCAGCCACACCCAGGAGGCGGTCCAGATCTCCAGTTCGGGCATGGTCAGCCGACCGGCGAGGCGAGGAGTGCGTCCACGTCGGGTACGGCGACGATCTCGTAGAAGACGTTCCGCTCGGCGGGGCGGAAGCCGGCCTCGACGATCTGGCGCACGATCTCGCGCACCGTCGCCGAGCGGCGCACGTTGCCGGAGGCGGCGGAGACCACGTTCTCCTCGAGCATGGTGCTTCCGAAGTCGTTGGCCCCGTAGTAGAGCGCGGTCTGGGCGATCTTGAAGCCCATCGTGGGCCAGCTTGCCTGGTGGCCGGCAATGTTGTCGAGGGCGATGCGGGCGATGGCCAGGGTCTGCAGGTACTCGTGGGCCGTGGCACCGGGGAGCCGGCCGGCCAGACGGGTGTTCTCGAGCTGCATCGTCCACAGCGCGAAGCCGGAGAAGCCGTTTCCATAACGTTCGAGCGCCCGGTCCTGCAGCTCGCGCAGGACGAGCAGGTGCTCCACCCGCTCCTCGGGTCCCTCGCCCATGCCGATCACCATGCTGGCGAGCGAGTACATGCCCAGCGCCAGCACCTCTTCGACGATCCGTACCCAGTCCTTGGTGGGGATCCGCGCGGGCGCGGCGGCGTGGCGGATGCGGTCGACCAGGATCTCCGCCCCCGCCCCGGGGACCCCGTCGAGCCCCGCCGCCTTGAGACGCCCCAGCACCTCGCGTGCGCTCATCCCGGTGAGGCGCTCCAGGCCCAGGATCTCCTCGGGGCTGAAGGCGTCGATGCGCACCTCGGGATGGCGCTCCTTGAGGTAACGCAACAGCCCCTCGTACCACTCGAGCGGCAGGTCGGGGTTGACCCCGCCCTGCATGAGGATGCGCTTCCCGCCCACGGCCTCGAGCTCGGCCACCTTCTGCCCGATCTCCTCGTAGCTGAGGGTGTAGGCGTCGGGCTGGCGGCGGGTGCGGTAGAAGGCGCAGTAGCCACAGCCGACGGTGCAGACGTTGGAGTAGTTGATGTTGCGGTCGATCAGGTAGGTGACGTGGTCCGGGTGGGCGCGCTCGAGCCGGAGCGCGTGGGCCACCGCGGCCACCTCGGCGAGCGGGCGGCGGTAGAGCGCGACGAGCTCCTCGCGGCCCAGCCGTTCGCCCCGCGCGGCGCGGTCCAGGACGTCCATGCCGCCATGCTACCACCCGCCGGCCTACAATAAAGTCATGGAACTCAGGATGGTGCCCATCGAAAAACCGGAAACGGCCAACGTGATCCTGGGCCACGCCCACTTCATCAAGACGGTCGAGGACCTGCACGAGGCGCTGGTGCAGTCGGTGCCGGGGATCCGCTTCGGCCTCGCCTTTAACGAGGCGAGCCAGGATCGGCTGGTGCGCAAGAGCGGCACCGACGACGCGCTCGTGGAACTGGCGGCAAAGAACGCCCTGGCCGTGGGCGCGGGCCACTTCTTCATCGTGGTGCTGGGCGAGGGCGTCTTCCCGATCAACGTGATGCACGCGCTGCGCACCGTGCCCGAGGTGGTGGACCTCTACGCGGCCACGGCCAACCCCCTGGCCGTGCTGGTGGCGGAAGAGGGCGACCAGCGCG
>JALSIA010000060.1 GCA_026981865.1 Thermaceae bacterium | reverse complement strand
GATCGAGGTTCACAAGGGATATGCCCCCGTCGGGTCGGTTCGTAGATCTTTGGAGCAAACGCCACCTCCCACCTCCCACCTCCCACCTCCCACTTTCTTCCCCCTGCTTTCCCTGTATCCCCGAACAAGGCGGCGCAGCCGCAGTAATCCCTGTGTCCGTCCCGGACTTGATCCGGGACCCGTGCCATACAGGTTTCGATATCCCGTTGCCGCTCGGGGGTTCACCACAAGCCACAGGCCACGAGCTACAGGCTATCCATTACTCCCCGCAGCGAGGCGCGCGGGCGGAGACGCGCTCCCCCTACGCACCACGTACTACGTACCAGGCACCCAAATCCCCAGCACCTCGGCCACCTCGTCCGCCCGCTCGAGCGCGAGCGCTCGGGCGCGCACCTCCGCCGGAGCCGTGCGCAGGTAGGCCTTCAGGTGCCCGCGGAAGGCGCGCAGCGCCCATACCTCGCCGCGGTCCGCATGCCACGCCAGGTGGAGCCGCAGGTGCTCACGGGCCGCCGCGCGCCGCTCGGCAGCACCCACCCGCTCGCCCCGCACCTCGGCAAAAAACCAGGGCCGTCCCACGGCGCCCCGGGCCACGGCCACGCCCACCCCCAGGTCGCGGCGGACGCGGTAGTCTTCCACGTTGCGCACGTCGCCCGTACCCACCACCGGAATCCGCACCGCCCGCGCCACCTCGCGCACCGCATCCCAGTCGGCCTGGCCCCCGTAGCGCTGCGCCGCCGTACGCCCGTGCACGCGCAGAAGCGTCGCCCCGGCCTGCTCGAGCGCCCTCGCCACCCCCACCGCGTTCACCTGCGAGAACCCGAGCCGCAGCTTCACGCTCACCGGTAGCCCGGTCGCCCCGCGCACCGCCGCCACCATGCGCGCGGCCCGCTCGGGGTCGTCCATCAGCGCCGCTCCCGCACCGCGCGTGACCACCTTGGGCATGGGGCAGCCCATGTTCAGGTCGATGGCGCGGGGGTCCGCCTGCTCCCGGGCAACCTGCGCCGCCCGCGCCACTTCTTCGGGGTCTGCCCCTGCAAGCTGCACCACCCGCGAACCCTCCCGAGCGTGCGGCCGCAGGAGCCGGTGCGCCTCGGCCGAACCCCGCAGCAACGAACGGGCCATGACCATCTCCCCCACCGTCCACAGCGCTCCGAAGCGCTCGGCCAGCAGCCGGAAAGGGGCATCGGTAAAACCGGCCATGGGGGCGAGCACCGCCCCTTCTTTTCCTGCGAACGGCGTCCGTTCGTGCACCCGTCGATTCTACGGTCTGCATTGACCCTCCGTTGAGGCGACCGGCGTTATGCTTTGCAGGTATGCAGGAGGACTTGCACCATGCCTTTTAGCCGCGAAAACGCCCCTCACACCCTTCACGGCCTTCTCTTCGTCGCGCTCTTTTCGCTCGCCGCCTTCCAGATCAGCGCCTGGCCGCCGGTCGCCGCGCTGCGCCTCAGCCCGCTGATCGTCGGCATCGTCCTGGGCATGTTCTACGCCAACACCCTGCGCGGCCACCTGCCCGAGGCCTGGGTGCCGGGAATTCAGTTCTCGGCCAAGACGCTGCTGCGTCTCGCCGTGGTGCTCTACGGTTTCCGCATCACCTTCCAGCAGATCGCCCAGGTGGGGGCCCCCGGCCTGATCGCCTCGACCTTCATGCTCGCCAGCACCTTCCTGATCGGCGCCTTCGTGGGGATGCGGCTGCTGCACATGGACCGCGACACCAGCCTGCTCACCGCCTCGGGCTCTTCGGTCTGCGGCGCCGCGGCGGTGCTGGCCACCGAGGCCACGCTCGACGCTAAGCCCTACAAGAGCGTCGTGGCCGTGGGTACGGTCGTGCTCTTCGGAACCCTCTCGATGTTTCTTTACCCGGTGCTCTTCCGCGCCGGCGTGCTGCAGATGGACCCCGCCGCCTACGGGCTCTACGTCGGGGCCACGGTCCACGAGGTGGCGCAGGTCGTGGGCGCCGGCAGCGCGGTGAGCCAGGCGGCCACCGACAGCGCCGTCATCGTCAAGATGACCCGGGTGATGCTGCTGGTTCCGCTGCTCCTGCTTTTGGGGCTCGCGGTGAGGAGCCGGGGCCGGGTGAGCGTGCCCTGGTTCGCGGTCTACTTCATCGCCGTGGCCGCGTTCCACTCGCTGCACTGGCTTCCGGACGACTGGGTGCGCGAGATCAACGTGTTCGACACCTTCCTGCTCACCATGGCGATGACCGCACTGGGCATGGAGACGGGGTTGGACAAGTTCCGTCAGGCGGGCGCGAAACCTCTGCTGCTGGCGGGGGTGATGTACGCCTGGCTGCTGGGTGGGGGGTACCTGCTGGTCCGCTGGCTGTCCCGCCATTTCACGATCTAGCTGCATTCGGGAACGCCGCAGGGCGGTCAGACCGCCCTGCAGCGTTCCCCAAAAACTGCGTCAGGGGCGGTGGCGCAGGTAGCGCCAACCCAGCCCCTCGAGCGGCACCTGTTTGCGGTAGGTGCGGCGGGTCTGCACGTCCTGCCAGGCGCCCGGGGGCAACGGCGCGGTCTGGGGCGCTGCACTGTTGTTGAAAAGCGCCAGCACCTCGCCCGGCCCGGGTTCGCCGCGGTAGAAACCGAGCAGCGGCCCCTCGCCCAGGTAGGCACGCCAGACGGCGGTAGCGAAGGCAGGCAGACTTTTCTTCAGCGTGGCCAGCCCGCGGTAGAAGGCCTGCATCTCGGCGTCGCAGCGCTCCCATTGTAGGGGGTAGCGCTGCTTGTCGTAGGGGTCTTTCTCGCCCACGAAGGCGCATTCGTCGCCCTGGAAGTGCACCGGCACGCCGGGCAGCGCGTAGAGGATCGCCGTCGCCAGACGCTGCCGCGCCAGCCCCTCGGGCGTCGGCCGCTCGCCGAACCTGCCCCCGCCCAGGTCGGTGAGCAGGCGGCTGGTGTCGTGCGAATCGATGAGGTTGAAGCCCATGTCGGTCGCCGCCTCCGGCAGCACCGCGTAGACCTGGCTCATCTCCCGCAGCGCACGCTTGCCACTCGCGAACGCCGCCGGCTTGCCCTTCGCGTACTTGAGGATCGCGCCGCGGCCCAGCGCGTAGTTCATCAGGCTGTCGAACTCGTCCCCCGCCAGCCAGCTGGCGTCGGCCTGCCAGATCTCGGCCACCAGATAGGCCTCGGGGTTGACCTTCTTGAGCTCGCGGCGCATCTCGGCGAAAAACCCATGAGCGTCGATGAGGTCGCCCGGAACGTCCACCCGCACGCCGTCGAAGCCGAAGCGGATCCAGTATTTGGCCACCTCGAGCAGGTACCGCCGCACCCCGGGGTTGCCGGTGTTCAGCTTGGGCAGGCTGCCGATGTTCCACCAGGCCTCGTAGGCGCTGGCGTCGCCCGGCTCGAAGGGCCACTTCTTGATGAAGTACCAGTTCCAGTAGGGCGAGTTGGGGCCGCGCCTCACCACGTCGCGGAAGGCCCAGAAACCCAGCCCGGTGTGGTTGGGCACGAAGTCGAAGAGGACCCGGATACCGCGCCGGTGGGCCGCGTCCAGGAGCTCGCGTAGGGTTTCCTTGTCGCCGAACTTGGGCGAGACCCTCAGGTAGTCGTGGGTGTCGTAGCCGTGGGCCGAGCCCGAGTCGAAGACGGGGTTCAGGTAGACGAGCCCCACCCCCTGACCGGCCAGGTAGTCGAGTTTTTGGATTACACCGGTAAGGTCGCCGCCGAAGTACTGGTGGCAGCACAGCTGCGGCGTGACCGGGCCGTTCCAGGGCGAGAGGAAGGGCTTGTTCTCCGGGTCGAGCCGCCGCCAGCGGGCGTTGAAGTTGTACTCGTCGCTGGCCAGCGCCAACTCGTCGTTGCCCGGCTCGCCGTTCAAGAAACGTTCCGGGAAGATCTGGTAGCCCACCCGCTCGCCCACCCAGTCGAGGCCGCGGAAGGCCCGGCCGTCGTAGGCGAAGGGGCCGAAGGTGGCCTCGCGCCCGTCGGCTTGGACCACGTGGATGCGGTAGCTCGTGGGCGTGTCGGGAAGGCTTACGCGCCAGAACACCCGCCCCCGCGCCTCGAGCTGCGGGTACATCTTGTAGCGCGCGCCTCCGGCGATCAGCTCCGCGCTCGCTACGCTGCCCGCCCCGGCCGAAAAGCGCACGGCCAGCCGGCCGTCGGCGACCGAGAGGTAGCGCGCCTCGACCGGGTCGTGTTCGAAGGCGAGCTCCACCGGTCCGCCGGCCTTTTTGACGACCGGGGCTTCCACGATGCGCACCGCGTTCTGGCCGCCGAAGCCGTCGCCCGAGCAGCCGTCGGCGGTCGGGTCGACCATGGGGCGGCCGAAGGTGGGATCGTCGCACATGTCCTTCGGCCACTTCCCGTTGATGAAGAACTTGTAGGTGTATTCGCCCGGCTCGAGGTCGAGCGTGACCGCCCAGGAACCGTCGGGCTGGGGCTTCATGGGGGTCTCGCCCCAGTTGTTGAAGCTGCCGCGCAGGCTGACCGAGTGCACCTCGACCCCCGGCGGCGGCGTGTACTTGAAGGTCACCTTGACGGCCAGGGCCAGACCCAGAACCAGCACCAGCAAGAACGTGATGAGTTTACGCATCCCCTCCTCCTTCCAGCGGTTCGAACACCCGCGTGCCCCGCCACTCCAGCTCGCCTTCGACCTCGCGGCCCGCCAGCAGATCCCGCATCCGCGGAACGCGCCAGCGCACCGGTTCGGGCGCAGCCAATACCCACAGCTCGCGCCCGCGGTAGCGCCGCCGGTAGGCCAGCGCCCCCGCGGGCCCCGCAAGCGGCAGGAGCGCCCCGCGGCGTAGCTCCACACGCTCCCGGCGCAGCCGCACCAGCCGCCGCACCCAGCCGCGCACGTCCTCGTTCCAGCGCTCCCGCTCCCAGGGGAAGGTGCCACGGTTCAGCGGGTCGCCGCGCCACACGTCGTACGGATTGGCCTGATCCAGGCCGATCTCGTCGCCGTAGTAGATTCCGGGTGCGCCGGGGAACGTCAGCAGCACCCCGAAAAGCAGTTTCAGCTTCTCCACGTCGCCCCGCAGCCGCCACAGCGGCCGGGGCACGTCGTGGGAGCCGATCAGGGTGTACATCGTCTGGCGCACGCCCAGCGGCAGGGCGGCGTAGTGGTCCCACAGGGTTTGCCAAACCTCGGCCGCGCCCGTGCGCACCTCCTGGCCGTACCAGTCGCGCCCGCCCAACCACTCGAGCAGCGGGTTGGCGAACCCGGCGTAGTGCATGGCCCCGTCGAGGGTGTGCGCGCGCAGGTAGGGGACGGTGTCGAAGGCCAGCTCGCCAAAGACGTAGGCGCGGGGGTCCTCGGCGCGGGCCGCTTCCCGGATGGCCCGCAGCACCCGGGCGTTGCCCCGGTCGGTGCCCCCCTCGCCGATCTGCTGGGCCACGTCGAGCCGCCAGCCGTCGGCGCCGGCGCGAATCCAGCGCCGCACCACCGCGCCGGGTCCGGTGACGAAGTAGCGCCAGACCAGCTCGCTGGCGTAGTTCAGCTTGGGCAGCGTCGGCACTCCGAAGAAGGCGGCGTAATGGCCGCCGGGAAAGAAGGTGAAGGCCTCGCGCCAGGGTGAATGGGGGTTCGCGAGCGCCTCCTGGAAACCAAAGAAGCGGTCGCCGGTGTGGTTGAAGACGCCGTCGAGCACCAGCCTCATGCCGCGCTGGTGCAGGCCCTGCACCAGGGCGTCAAAGGCCGGCCGTCCGCCCAGGTTGGGGTCGATCTCGCAGTAGTCCTCGGTGTCGTAGCGGTGGCTCGAAGGGCTCTTGAAGATGGGGGTCAGGTAAAGGCCGCCGACGCCCAGGTCGTCCAGATAATCCAGCGCCTCGACCACCCCCCAGAGGTCGCCGCCGTAGAACTCGCGCGCGCCCTGCGCGGGATCGGGCGGAGCCCCCCAGGGTTTGGCCACGATCGGCTCGCCCTGGTACGCCCACGCGCCCGAACGCGGGCTCAGCTCGGGCCGGCCGTTTCGAAACCGATCGGGAAAGATCTGATAAAAGACCCGCCCCGCGGCCCAGTCGGGCACGCCCGGGGCGGTGAGCAGGTGGAAGAAGCGGTCGTAACGCGGCAGCGCCCCTTCGTCGCCGTGGCTGCCGAAGAAGCGACCCTCCAAGAAGAAGGCGTAGCGCAGCACCGGCTCCACCACCGGCATCCGCGCCTCCAAGCCGCCGTTGGTCGGGGTCAGCTCGAGCCGCACCAGCTCGCCGTGGTGCAGGTAGACGAGCTGTCCACGGCGGGCCGCGGTGCGCACGCAGAGGCGCACCTCGCCCCCCAGCTCGGGCACCAAGGGATCGATGCAGTCGGGGTCGTGGTCGTGGTAGTTCATTCCTTGACCGCGCCGGCGGTGTAGCCGGATACGAAGTACTGCTGGAAGCCGTAGAAGATGAGCAGGATGGGCAGCGAGCCCAGCACGCTGGCGGCGGCGAACAGCCCCCACTTGGTCGAGAACTGGCCGGTGGTGAAGCTGTAGAGCCCCAGCCCCACGGTCCATTTGTCCACGCCGGTGAGCACCAGGTTGGCCATGATGAACTCGGAGTAGGTGCCCACGAACTGGAGCAGGAAGATGAAGACGAACATCGGCGCCGAAAGCGGCAGCACGATGCGGGTGAAGGCCTGCCAGCGGGTGGCGCCGTCGATGTAGGCCGCCTCCTCCAGGCTGCGCCCCAGACTCTCGACGTAGCCCTTGTAGACCCAGCTGCCGAAGCTGATGATCCCGCCCGAGTAGGCCAGCAAGAGGCCGGTAAAGGTGTTCAGCAGGTCGAGCCAGCTGAGCAGGTAGTAGATGGCCACCAGCGCCAGGAAGCCGGGGAACATCTGGATGAAGATGAAGGTGAGCAGCGTCGGGTAGCGACCCGGGAAGTCGAAGCGGGCGAAGGCGTAGCCGGCCGTGGCCGTCAGGGCGATGGCCAGAAGGCCGCTCGAACCCGAGACCAACAAGGTGTTGCGCACCCAGAGCAGGAACTTGCTTTCGGTTCCGGTGCCGGTGAACTGGTCGGGACTGAGGAAGACGACGAGGACGAAGAGCGCCGCGGCAAAGCCGAAGAGGGCGCGGCCGTGCCAGACCTTCAGGCGCTCGTCCGCGCTGCGGCGGCCCAGCCAAGCGAGCAGCAGGGCCATGAGGAGCAGGCCCAGCGCCAGCGCCAGCACCCCCCACTGCCAGGGGTAGATCACCACCCCGTCCACCAGCTTGGCGTAGTTGGCCCAGCTGACCTGATCGAGCGCCGGCAGCACCTTGGCCCGCACCAAGAGCCAGCTGCTTTCCACCTTGCGGAAGCTGAAGAGGTTGTTGCGGGGGTCGAGCGAGGCGCTGACCACCTGAAGCACCGGATAGTAAACGAGGACGACCAGGGTCCAGAGGAAGAGGTGGGTGAGGGCCTGACCGAAGAGCGGCCCGACCGACCGCCGCCGGCCGGTAAGGCGGTTGCCCACCTTGATGACGGCCCAGCTGTAGACGAAGAGGGCCAGGACCGCAGCGGCGTAGCCGGCCAGCACGTAGCGCCAGCCGCCGGGGACGAAGACCGCACCGAAAGCGGGCCTCGGCTGAACCCGCCCGGCCAGCTCGATGCCCAGGCCCCAGGTGTAGGCGCCCAGTTCCAACAGCGCCGCCGCCCAAAAGACGAGCCGCCCGGCGTCGGTTCCGCCCAGCCGTCCCCGCAGCAGCACGCCCAGGAGCGCCGCCGACAGCAAGAAGCCCAGGACCGGCCCCCAGTCGCCGCGCTCGAGCCCGTAGACCAGGAAGCTGTCGGGGCGCAGGCCGCGGGCCGCGAAGAACGCCCACTGAGCCGCCAGGTAGGCGAGCAGCAGGCCGAAGGAAGCCCCCCAGGCGCGCCGGCTCACCGCCTCCCCTCCTCGCGCAGGGCGCCGCTCACGCGGAAGTTGACCAGGCTGATGCCCACGGTGAGCACGAAGATGACCAGGCTGATCGCCGCCCCCAGTCCGTAGGCCGACTGCCCCTCGGAACGGAAGGCCGTCTTGTAGGCCCAGGAGATGAGGATGTCCGTCGCCTGGGCGGTCGAGAGCTGTCCCTCGGTGGCGGGGCCGCCGCCGGTGAGCAGGTAGATGACGTTGAAGTTGTTGAAGTTGAAAGCGAAGGACGCCAGCAGGATGGGAACGAAGGCGACCCGGAGGAGCGGCAGGGTGATGTACTGGAGGGCGTCGAAAGCGTTCGCCCCGTCCACCTTGGCCGCCTCGTAGAGTTCGTCGGGAATCGTCGAGAGCGCCCCCAGCGTGGCCGTCATCATGTAGGGGAAGCCCAGCCAGAGGTTGACGAGCAGCACCGAGACCTTGGCCCACAGCGGATCGAGCAGCCAGGGGATCGGGTAGACCCCAAGGAGCCCCAGGAGCCGGTTGATCGCGCCGAACTGCTTGTTGAGCAGCGCCACCCACATCTGGATGGTGATCACGCCCGGAAGCGCCCAGGAAACGATGAGCAGCGTCCGGTAAAGGTTGCGCAGTTTGAGGTCCTTGTTGTTCAGCAGCACGCCCAGCAGCAGCCCCACGAGCGCGGTCGAGAGCACCGTGAACGCGGCGAAGACCACGTTCCAGACGAAGACCGGCCAGAGCGCCTTCGAGGCGTTTTTGAAAATATAAACGAAGTTTTTGAAACCGATGAAGTGGTAAGCGTTGACCCGGTAGGCGTACTTAGGTGAAAAAGCCGGTTCGCGGTCGAGGGTCAGCGTGCGGCCCGACGCGCCTACCACCGAAAAACGCGCCCGGTGGCCGTCGCCCACCAGCTCCAGCAGCTGGCCCACGCAGGTCTCGCCGCACCCCAGCGAGGTAAGCGGATCGGCGGCGAGGGCGATGCGGGCCCCTTCTACCTGGGCGATCGCCGTCTCGGTGGCGCGGTCGGGGAAACCGTTTCGGGCGCCCGAGTAGTCGGTGAAGGCCAGGTAGACGGTCAGCACGATCGGGTAGACCGTAAAGACGAGCAGGAAGACGATCGCCGGCAGCAGGTAGTACCAGTCGGTGAGGAAGGGGAAGGTGCGGCCCAGAAGGAAGAGGACGGGAAGAAAAAAGGCCACCGAGGTGACCAGGATCCACCAGTTGGGCACGCCCTCGGGGCGCCCGGCGGCCATGGCGGCGGACTCGAGCGCGAAGAAGGTCGCCGCCCCTGCGGCGAAAGCGATCACCATCGCCCCCCCTAGGAGGGCGACGGCGATCAAGAAACCACGAAGTCCCGGTGGATGACGGTACAAGGAAGACCCCAGAGGGGCGGCCCGCGGGCCGCCCCCGCGTTCGCTTACTCGCCCTTGATGGCCTTGGTGATCTCGGCGACCATGTCGTCGATGATCTTCTTCACGTCCGAATCGGGCTTCTGGGTGATGAGCGCGAGCGCGTTCCCCCAGGGGCCCCAGACCTTGCCCATCGCCGGGATGTTGGGCATGGGGTCGCCCATGGCGATGGTCGTGGAGAAACCCTTGACGACCGGGTCGTCCTTCAGCTGCTCGAGCGCACCCAGCGAGACCGGAATGCGGCCGCCGGCCTTGTTGAAGGCCACCTGGTTGGCGGGGTTGACGAGCGCCTTGGCGAAGTTCACCGCGGCGATCTTGTTCTTCGAGTAGGCGTTCACGACCACGCCCTGCACGCCCACGAAGGGGCCCCAGGCGTTGCCGCCGGGAGGCGCGGGCAGCGGCGCGATGCCGAAGTTGAGCCCGGCCTTCTTGTAGTCGCCCAGCGCCCAGGGGCCGTTGAGGATCATGGCCAGCACGCCGTCCTTGAAGGCGCCGTCGGCCACGCCGTAGTCCACGCCCTCGGGGATCAGCTCGTACTCGTAGCGCAGGTCCTTGATGAACTGGCCCGCCTTGTAGCCCGGCTCGCCGCCGAGGCCGAGGTCGCTGGGATTCAGGCTGCCGTCGGGGTTCTTACCGAAGACGTAGGCCCCGTAGGCCTTGAACCAGCCGTAGTTGAAGTAGGGGTTGCCGAGGTCGTAGAGGAAGCCGAAGGTGTCGCCGGTGGTGTACTTCTTCGCGAGCGCCAAAAACTCGTCCCAGGTCGCGGGCGGGGTCTGGACCAGGTCCTTGTTGTAGATCAGCGCCACCGACTCGGCGTTCATCGGCAGGCCGAAGAGCTTGCCGCCGTAGCTGAAGGCGTCCACGGCCACCGGCATCAACCCCGAGAGGTAGTCCTGGGTGGCGTACTTGCTCACGGGCTCGAGCACCCCCGCCGCGGCCATCTCGCCCACCCAGTCGTGGGGCACGGTGACCACCAGGTCGGCCGCCTCGCCCTGGGGGGCGCCCAGGATGAACTTCTGCTTGATGTCGCCGAAGGGTACCTCGACGACCTGGACCTTGACGCCGGTCGCCTTCTCGTAGCGCTGAGCCTGATCCTTCAGGAACTCGAGTTCGGGCCCACCGAAGTGCGTCCAGACGGTGATCTGTCCCGCCGCCATGGCCATGCCCATCAGCAGCACCAGAGCTGCCATCCAGAGTTTCTTCATACGACCACCTCCTTACGCTCCACCTGACGATGGTAGCGCTACCACTCAGCGCGAACGGGGGACGTTCAAGCTTCGTTTCCACCGTTTCCCGCGCCTGGTTCTATCTTACCGGTTTGAACCGAGTCCACGTCAAGACGGCCCCCTCCCCGGCAGGAAAACCTCGGTGCGGCGGGCCGCCGCGGCCGGGAAGGGTTCACCGCGCAGGAAGCGGTCCGCGTAGAGCTCCGCGAGCTCGCGGTAGCGGCCTCCTGCCCCGTCTGCGAGAGCGTACAGGGCGGCCACCGCCGCGGCGTCGGCCATCCGGGCGAGCGCCGCCTTGGCCGTCCATACGGCGGCTTCGGGGTCTGCTGCGGCCAGCTCGGCGAGGGTGCGGCGGGCCACGGCCAGCGCGGCCTCCGCGCCGGGCTCGCTTCGTGAGGCCAGCCGCTCCTCGAGCCAGGCGAGGAAGGGTTCGTGGGCCCGTTTCTTCTGCATGGCCTCGAGCAGGTCGAGGGCCTGGACGTTGCTCGGCCCTTCCCAGATGGGGGTGATCAGCGCCTCGCGGTGCCAGCGCGCCACCGCGTACTCCTCGAGAAAGCCCAGTCCCCCAAAGAGCTCCATCGCCAGTCGGGTGACCTGGGCAGCGTGGTCGGCGGTGCGGTTCTTGGCCAGGTGCGAGAGGAAGCGGGCGAAGTGGTAGCGCTCGGTGTAGGGTGGTCGGTCGGCCCACGCGCGATCGAAGGCGTCCACGGCGGCGAAGGCGAGGGCCAGCCCGCCGGCCTGACGCACCGCCAGCTCGAGCAGGTCGTGCCGCACCAGCGGCCACGCCGCCAGCGGCCGCCCGAAGGCCTCGCGCCGCCGCACCCGTTCGCGCACCTCCAATATCGCCTTGCCCGCAATCCCCATGGCGGCGACGGCGTTGGCCAGCCGCGAGACCGTCAGGGTCTCGAGGGTGTAGTAGATGCCCTCCTCGGCGCGGCCGATCAGGTAGGCCTCGCTGCCCTCGAGCTCGACCTCCCCCGAGGGCACCGCACGGGTGCCGCTCTTGGCCTTGAGCCGGCGCACCGTGAAGTTGAGCGCACCGTCCGCACGCAGCCGCGGCACCAGGAAGAGCGCCAGCCCCTTGGGCCCGGCGGGCGCCCCCTCGGGCCGCGCCGTGGCTACCGCCACGTCGGCGAGCCCCGCGCCCGAGGCGAAGTACTTGTCGCCGGCGAACAGCCGCCAGACGTCCCCTTCGCGCCGGGCGACGGTGCGGTTCGCCCCCAGGTCGCTGCCGCCTTGGATCTCGGTCATCCAGGTGGCGCCCCAGGCGTCCCCGTGGAGGACGCGCTCCTTCCAAGCGCCCAGGTCGGGGGCGTACTTGTGCAGGGGGTAAGCGACCTGGTGGGTGATCGTGAGGATGCAGTAGAGGCCGGGGTCGGCGAGCAGGTAACCGAGGGCGAAGTGGTGGTGCCAGCTGCCGCCTTCGTAGGGCGGGCGCACGATCGGACGCAGGCGTTCGAGCACCTGCCGCTGTACCGGGGCCAGCCGCACCCGGTCGACGCGCCGGCCGTCGAGGTCGTGCATCACCAGCACCGGCTCTGCCCCCTGGTCCACGTGGTAGGCCGCCTCGTAGACCTCGCGCCCCATGAACGCGCCCCAGTCGGTGAGCTCCGCCTCGCGGTCCCGGGCTTCGGGCCAGAAATGCGCCAGCACCGCGCGCAGGTCGGGGTCTTCGAGGTAGTGGTTCTTGCCGTAGGCGTACGAAAGGTGTTCCATCGCGCCTCCTCCGAGCATGCTTGGTTCCTTCTCAGTTTACGGCCGCGGTATGATGCGCACGTGGAAGCCCTGCAGCCCTACATCGGCCAGATCACCTTCGGCGGCCTCGCCGGCTTCGTGGCCGGCTACGCCCTCAAGAAGGTGGGCAAGCTGACCGCACTGGTGCTCGGCCTCTTCTTCATCGGCCTGCAGGTGATGGCCTACTACGGCTTCGTGGAGATCGACTGGACCCGCATCCAGGCGAGCGTGGACCCCCTCCTGGGGCAGGAGCAGCTGCGCTCGGCCTGGCAGCGCCTGCTCGACGTACTCACCTACAACGCCCCCTTCGCCGGGGGTTTCGCCGCCGGGATGGTCTGGGGGCTGCGGCGCGGCTAGGCGCCTGAGTACGGAGCGACGTTCAGGTACTTGAGGCCCGAGTCGGCCGAGAGCGTGACCACGCGCTTGCCGGGGCCCAGGCGCTGGGCGAGCCGCAGCGCCGCCCAGAGGTTCGCCATGGAGCTGAGGCCGAGGAGCAGCCCCTCTTCGCGCCACAGCCGCCGGCCCAGCTCGAAGGCGGGGTCCCTCGGCACCGGCCAGACCTCGTCGACGAGGCTCAGGTCCAGGTTCTCGGGAACGAACCCCGGCCCCATCCCCTGAAAGGCGTGCCCCTCGAGCGGTCCGCCGGCGATGGCCTGGTGGGTGGCGGGCTCGAGCGCCACCACGAGCAGCCCGGGGTTCTGCGCCTTGAGGTAGCGGGCGCAGCCGGAGATCGTGCCCCCCGTGCCCGTCCCCCAGACGAGCGCGTCCACCCGCCCCTGCGTCTGACGCCAGATCTCGGGCCCGGTGGTCCGCTCGTGGGCGCCGGGGTTGTCGGGGTTGGCGAACTGATCGGCCCACCAGGCCGCGTTCTCCTCGGCGATCCGGCGCGCCCGCTCGCGGGCGCCGCGCATGCCCTCCGCGGAGGGCACGAACTCCAGCTCGGCGCCGTAGGCTCGCAGGATGGCCCGCCGCTCGGGTGAGAGGCCCTCGGTGGAGACGTTGAGGTAGCGGTAGCCGCGGGCGGCGGCGATCATGGCGAGGCCGATCCCGGTGTTCCCGGAGGTGGCCTCGACGATCCACTGGCCGCTTCCGGGCCGCAGCTCACCGCGCTCCTCGGCACCGCGGACCATCCCCCAGGCGGCGCGGTCCTTGATCGAGCCCCCGGGGTTCGCCCCCTCCAGCTTGACCCAGACCTCGGCCCCGCCCTCGGCCAGCCGCCGCAGGCGCACCATCGGCGTGTTCCCGATCGCGTGCTCGAGCTCCATGACCCTACCCTGGCAGATGTGGCCTCGGAAAAAGTAAGCGCATTTACGATTCCCTCACCGACCTCGGTTAGGCTGAGAAGACTTCGGTAAAACCGAAGGGAGGAACGCATGAACGCAAGCAAAGATAAAGTGGTCACGATCGCCTACACCCTCACCGTCGATGGCGAGACGGTGGACCAGGGCGAGCTGGCCTACATCCACGGACACCAACAGATCATCCCCGGCCTCGAGAAGGAGATCGAGGGCCGCGCAGCAGGCGAGTCGTTCGAGGTAACCGTAGCCCCCGAGGAGGCCTACGGCGAGCGCAACGAGGAAGGCGTGCAGGTCGTGCCCCGCTCGGCCTTCCCCGACGACGCCAACGTCGAGGTGGGCGAGCAGTTCTACGCCCAGGACGACCAGGGCAACCCCCTGCCCCTCACCGTCACCAAGGTCGAGGGCGAGGACGTCACCGTCGACTTCAACCACCCCCTCGCCGGCAAGACCTTGAACTTCGCGGTCGAGGTTAAGGAGGTGCGCGACGCCTCCCCAGAGGAGCTGGCGCACGGCCACGTCCACGGTCCCGGCGGCCACCACCACTAGCACCCGAGGCAGCGCAAGAACCTCCGGCCGCGGCCGGAGGTTCTTGCTTAGGGACGCAGGGCTATTGGTTGCCGCTGAAGATCCAGTCCGATGCCTTCTTCTGGACGTGGCAGCCGATGCAACCGCCCACCTTGCCGCTCGCCTGAACCGTGCCGTCGGGCGCGTATTTGGCCCAGAACCAGTCGCCGCCCTCGGGGTTGAAGTCCTTGATCTTCTGCATCACCGTGATCGCCGCCAGCTCACCGTCCGGCGTGTAGTTTTCCTTGACGATGATTGCACCCTCGGGCAGCGGAAACGCCTTCTTCGAAAGCGCGTCGAAGGCGATGTCGTTGGTGAAGGTGCGCAGGATCGCGCCGTGGGGTGCACCCCCCTTGTACTTTCCCGCCGGTTCGCCGGGAATGTAGTGCCAGCCCAGCTGGTATCCCTGGCTCTGCATGAACTTCAAAAGCGTTTCGGCGGTGCCGCCCATCTGCGCCGCCGCACCCAACGTCATTGCCGCTACGACCATCAACCACCATCGTTTCATTGGATCCCTCCGCCTCCGAGCCTAGGGGGCGCGGCCGGTCCGGGATGTATCGCAGGCGACATGGGCCTCATTCCTGGCCGCTGAAGACCCAGTCCGAAGCCTTCTTCTGGGCGTGGCAGCCGACGCAGAGCGCCGGCTTGCCCTCGAAGAGCACCCCGCCTTCGGGCGTGAAGTAACCCCAGAACCAGTCGCCGCCCTCGGGGTTGTACCCCTTCACCTTGCGCATTACCGCAAGGTTGTAGAGCCGCCCTTCGGCGTCGTAGTTCTCCTTGACGATCACCGCCCCCTCGGGCAGCGGGAAGCGCTTCTGGGAAAGCGCCTCGAAGGCCAGATCGTTGACGAAGACCTGCTGAAACGCCCCGTGGGGCGGACCGCCTTCGAACCTTCCTGCGGGCTTGCCGGGAACGTGCCGCCAACGTTCCGTGAAGTTTTGGGTCTTGAGCCAGTTCCAGAGCTCGCTGGCCGTGGGGTTGGTCTGCGCCGCGGCCGCGAGCACCAGGGCTGCAGCCAGCGCCACCGTCGATCGTTTCATGGTTCCCTCCCGACCCCAGCGTAGCCGTCAAGCCTCACGAAATCGTCACGACAGCGGCGCGACGTAGAATGCGGACATGCAACCCGTCAGCACGTTCTCCCTGGTCGCCCGCGACCCCGAAACCGGCGACCTCGGCGTCGCCGTCGCCAGCAAGTTTCTGGCTGTGGGCGCGGTCGTCCCCGCAGCCCGCGCCGGCGTGGGTGCGGTGGCCACCCAGTCCTACGCCAACACCAGCTACGGCCCCCGGAGCCTTGCGGTCCTCGAGGTCGGAGGCGGGCCCGAGGACGCCCACCGCATCTTCGCAGCGACCGATCCCGGCCACGCCCAGCGGCAGTACGGGATCGTCTCCGCCAGCGGCGCCGCCTTCACCTTCACCGGCGACGCCTGCCACCCCTGGGCGGGCGGACGGGCGGGCGAAAACTACGCCGCTCAGGGCAACCTGCTCACCGGCCCCGAAGTGGTGGACGCTCTGGTCGAGGTCTTCACGGAGCGCACCGACCTGCCCTTCCCCGAACGGCTCACGGCCGCCTTGCTGGCCGCCGACCGCGCCGGCGGCGACCAGCGCGGCCGCCAATCGGCGGCGCTTTTGGTGGTGGGCGAGGGCAAGGGGTACGGAGGTTTCAACGACCGCTGGATCGACCTGCGCGTCGACGACCACCCCGACCCGGTACCCGAACTGGAGCGGCTCCTCGGCATCCACCGGCTGCTCTTCAACCCCGCCCGCAACGCTCGGCCGCTCTCGGAGGAGGAGATCCGCTGGATTCAGACCGCCGCGGCCCGTCTGGAGCTCTACGCCGGGCCGATCGATGGAACGTGGAGCGAGGCGGTCGAAGCGGCGCTCAAGGCCCTGCTGGGACGCGAGAACCTGGAGGAGCGCTACGCGGGCGGGCCCCAGCTCGAAGAAGAAGTGCTCGCCGCCCTGCGCCAGGCCCATGGCGAGGCCTGAACCCGTTCCTGGGGCCGGGGGCCTCGTTTTCAACGCCGCGGGCGAGGTACTGCTGATCCGCGACCGCATGGGGTTCTGGGTCTTCCCCAAAGGGCACGTGGAGGAGGGGGAAACGCTCCAAGCCGCGGCCGTGCGCGAGGTACGCGAGGAGGCCGGCATCGAGGCCCGGGTGGAGGCCGCTTTGGGGGTGACGCGCTACACCAACGACCGCGGCGTGGCGCGCGAGGTGCACTGGTTCCTCATGCGCGGAGAGGGCCCGGTGCAGCTCGAGCCCGGCCTCACCGGCGCAGGTTTCTTCGACCCTGAGGAGGCCGCGTCGCGGCTCGCCTTCGCCGAAGACGCCGCGCTCTTGCGCAAGGCGCTAGGCCGCGGCTAGGTGCGCCGTCCGGACTCGCGGTTCACCCTACCCCGTTGCCGCAAGCGGCTTCCCGCGCCATGCCAGCGCAAGCGGGATCCCAAAACCCATTCCTGGAGTCGGGTTTGAGGTGCGCCATCAGCCGCGGAAAGTTGCAAAACGCCTTCCCCTTCGGGGCGGGCTGGGGTGGGGGTTTCGGCCCCGCAAGAGGCGCCGGAACTCCGGCGCCGTTCATCGCTCGGCCACCGCCTGCCGCACACCGCGCCGCCCCGACCCCTCCCCATGCGTCGGCTTCGGCGCCACCTCCCCCGTGGGGGAGGCCGAAAGGGATCCGCAGCTCATGAGCTCCGAAATCGAGCTCACCCCCGGCGGCTCTGCGAACGGCGCCTTGGGAGGTCGCGGCTAGGCGTCCTGCTCGAGCAGCGCCAGCACCTCGCGTACGCTCAACCCCCGGGGCACCTGGCGCCGGTGCGCCGGCGGCTCGTGCCCAGGCCCGTGGTGGTGTCCGTGGCCGGGTCCGTGGCCGAACTGAGCGCCCACCCAGAGGTCGCAGTCGGCGAGAAGTTGCTTCATGAGGCGGGGCTTGCCTCCCCCTTCGAGGGCCTTGTAGGGGTTGTCGCGCAGTTCGATGCGCTGCCAGGCCCCGTCCTTGCGGTCGTAGATGGCAAAGAAAGGCGCGTGGCCGTAGGGGCCGGGGAAGGTGTCGGTGGCGTTGGGCAGAACGGCGATCGCAATGCGCATGGTTTCACCTCCCCGGCAGTATAGACCGGGGAGGTGAGGCGCGCCTCAGACCACCCGCACCTTGCGCCGGTGGTAACCCGTCGCGCCGTCGGGAAGCGGCGGCCTCGGGGTCGGATCCTGGGTGCGCCCCTCGCCGTCGATGGCCCGCACGGTCACCGTATACCGACCGGGTTCCGCTTTCCAGGCGTAACGCCAAAGCGTCCAGGTGATGCGGCTGGAGCTGGGTTTCAGCTCCGCGGCCCGCCAGCTCTGGCCGTCGTCGAAGGAGACCTCCACGGCGCGGATGCCCCGCTTTCCGGCGAAGGCGATGCCGCCGATGACCACCCGGCCGTCCCCGGTAGGCGTGGCCACGCCGGTATCGATGCGGCTCATCGTGCGCACCACGGCGCGGTCGCTCCAACCACGCTTCTGCCAGTATCCCTGGTAGTCCTGGTCGACCAGCTCGATGCGGGTTAGCCACTTGACGTTCTTCATTCCGTAGATTCCCGGAACCAAGAGGCGCGCAGGGTAACCGTGGTCGGACGTGAGCGGCTCGCCGTTTTGCAGGTAGGCGAGGATCGTTTCCTCGTAGAGCGCGGCGTCGAGCGGGAAGGAGTCGCTGTAGTTGTCGGCGGCGCGAAGCACCAGCTCGGTGGCCTCGGGGCGCACCCCGGCCAACTCGAGCAGATCCCGCAGGCGCACCCCGGTCCACACGCTGTTGCCTACGAGCTTGCCCCCCACCGGGTTGGAGATGCAGATCAAGGTGCTGGGCCGCTCCACCGCGGGCAGGGCCTTCAGGTCCTCGAGGGTCAGTGTCAGCGGGGTCTGGACGAGCCCCTCGATCTCGAATCGCCAGCGGTCGGCCCGCAGCTTCGGGTTCACGACGTTTTTGGAAACCTGGTAGTGGTCCTTGGTCGGGGTGATCTCGGGGGAAAGCCCGCGGATCCGCTGCCAGAGGTCCTCGGCGGCGCGCGCGAGCCGCAAGGGCGCTGCGGCCACCGCGGCGAAGAGCGCCAGACTCTTGAGGCTTTTCCGGCGGCCGGCGTCGGCGGTGGCCTCCCGCCGGGGCGTACCCCCGAGCAACAGGGCGAAGAAGGCCGCGAGGCCCAACGAGACGAGCAGCGCGGGGCCCGGCGGATAGGCGTAGTTGTCCGGTGCCAGGCCGAAGAAGCCCGCACCGGCAAGGGGCAGCAACACCCCGCCGGTGCCGGCGAGCGCCAGGGCCAGCGCCGCCGTCAGGCGCACGGGCCACGGGCGCGCCGCGGCCCAGCGCGCGAAGAGGGCGCCGAAACCGGCGACGATCAGGTAGCTGGTGGCCAACAGGACGTACTTGGCGTAAGCGTCCAGTCCCCAGGGAAGCGCATGCACCAAGTTGAAGATCCAGGGGACGCCCAAGAGATGGCCCAGCCAGGCGAAGAGCAGCTCGGGCGGGGCGGCCAGCCCAAAGCGGAACTGCAAGACCCAGGCGGCGAGCGTCGCCGCGGCCAGCGCCAGGTAGAAGCGCGGCGTGCGTAAGGGGTTCGGGATTGCCTTCATGCGCTCAGCCTAACGGCGAAGGGTCACAAAACCTTCACGACCGCGTGAAGCGCACGGCCTCGTCGCCGCGGAAGACGTGCACGTGGACGCCGGCGGCGTGGAGCAGGCCGCGCCGCTCCCGGAGGCGGGCCATGCCGTCGGTCCGGCCCCAGATGGGGCGGCCCTTCTCGCCCGGACGAAGGAAGAAGCCTTCAGGGAAGGCGAGCAGGTGCACCCGCGCGGCCCGCGCCCGCGCCGCCAGCGCCCCCTCGATCAGCTCGAGCGGAGCGTCCTGGGTGAACACGACCAGGTTCACCCCCGGCGGCGGCAGCGGCGGCGCGCCCCCCGTTTCGGCGGGTTCGAGCTGGGCCAGGGCGGCGAGCATCCCGCGCAGCGCCTCGAGGCCTCGTGCGGGAGGACGTTCGAACCCCGGCCAGGCCAGACCCACGGCAAGGCCCAGGTCCATCAAGCGCACGGCCAAGCTGGCGGCCAGCTCGGCCATGTGGTCGATGTAGACCTCGCCACCGCGAACGTCGATGTAGATCCACACGCCCGTGGCCCGCACCCAGGCGAACTCGCGCACCATTGGGCGACGCTGCCGGGCCGTCGCCTTCCAATGCATCCGGCGGAGGGCGTCGCCCGGCCGGTACTCGCGCGTGCCCCGGTAGCGCCCCGCGTCCTCAAGGCCGAGCTCGGGCGACTCGGGTCCCTCGGCGAGCAGCGTCAGCGCCAGCTGCGGCGGCAGCTGCTCCCAGATGCGGGGGTAGACGTAGAGGCGCTCCCGCGGGCCTTCGAGGCGCACCTCGCGCTCGTAGATCCCCAGAAAGTCGCGTACGAAGAGGCGCGCGCCGGGGAGCTCGTACTCGCCGCGGCGCCGCGGCTGGAGGGTGGCCTCGAGCCGCAGCCGCACCCGCCCCCAGCCGAGGCCCGCGACCTGCCGGCCACGGAAACCCAGCCGCGTCGCGGGCGACCACTCGACCCGCCAATAGGCCGGCAGGGGCAGGACGAAGCCCACCTCCAGCTCGAGCGGCCGCTCACGGCCGGCCGCGCCGTAGGGCCGGGCGGTGCGCACCCGCTGTCGGCCGGGGACGAGGCCGGGCAGCGCCACCCAGAGCGCCGCCACGACGAACGCCACCAGCAACGGGAGGAGGCTCAACCCAACTCCTCGGTGGGAACGGCCACGGCCTTGAGGGCCCGCTCGACCACCTCGGCCGCGGTGACCCCCTCGATGCGCACCTCGGGCCGCACGATGATCCGGTGCGCGAGCACCGGGCCGGCGGCCTGCTTGACGTCGTCGGGCAGGACGTAGTCCCGCCCCGCCAGCGCCGCCAACGCCATCGCCGTGCGCTGCAACGCCAGCGCCGCCCGCGGACTCGCCCCCAGGGCCACGTCGGGGTCATCGCGGGTCGCGCGTACCAAGTCGACGACGTAACGAACCAGCTCGGGCTCCATCCGCAAGCCCGCCAGCGCCTCCTGCATCGACCGCACCTCGGCCGCGTCAGAAACGGGCTCGAGCGCCTCGATGGGGTGGCGCGCGCGCAGGCGTTCGAGCATCCGCACCTCCTCCGCAGCATCGGGGTAACCCAGCCGCAACCGCAGCAGGAAGCGGTCGAGCTGGGCCTCGGGGAGCGGGAAAGTGCCGTCCATCTCGATGGGGTTCTGGGTGGCGACGACGAAGAAGGGGGCCTCGAGCGGACGGGTCTCGCCGTCCACGGTCACCTGTCCCTCGGCCATCGCCTCCAAAAGCGCCGACTGCGTCTTGGGGGTGGCGCGGTTGATCTCGTCGGCGAGCAGCACCTGGGTAAAGACGGGGCCGGGCACGAAGCGGAAGGCCCCGTCCTGCCAGACGTTGACCCCGGTCAGGTCGCTGGGGAGCAGGTCGGGGGTGAACTGCACCCGTTTGAATCCGAGGCCCAGGCTGACCGCCAGCGCCCGCGCCAGCGTGGTCTTCCCGGTCCCCGGAACGTCCTCGAGCAGCACGTGCCCCCCGGCCAGGACACCGGCCAGCATCAGCCGCAGCGCCTCCGCCTGCCCCACCATCACCCGCTCGACGTTCCGCGCAACCCGCTCGTACCAGGCTTCGATCACGTTTCCTCCCCTTTCTCCAGCTCCGCTTTGATCCGCTGCAACCAGGCCTCGGCCGCGGCCGCCTCGGCCTCGTCGGCCAGCCCGCCGTAACGAACGGGTTCGTAGAGCCGCGTCAACCCCCAAACCGCCTCCGCCAGCGCCGGCTCGCGCACGGCGATCCGGTGCGCGTACTCGTGCGGCGTCTCGCTCGCCGGCCGCGGCAGCCGCGGGCGCATTGCGAGCAGGAAGGCCCGGTAAGCGGCCCGCACCCGGCCCGCGTGCCGCTCGGTTCGCCGGCGCACCCCCGCGCCGCCCGACAGTGGATCCTCCGCTTCGTGGGCGCGGCTCCGCAGGAGCTTCCACAGCGCAAAGGCGAGCCCCACGATCAGCAGCGCGAGCGCGAGCGTGCCCAGGGCGAGCGCTCCGCCCAGCACCCGTCCAGGCCAGCGGGGCGCGGCGGGCGACGGTTCCGCGGGCTCCGCCCCGGCGGAGACGGCGGGCGCCGTCACGGGAACGGGGCGCGGGGCAAAGGCGCCCGCGCCCACGCCCTCGCCCCCGTAGAGGAAGCCGTACCAGGCCATCCAGAAGAGCAGCGAGATCAGGACCAGCGCGGCCAGCACAAGCATCCGGGGCGCGAACCCGAAACGCCGCTCGCCCGGACGCAGCAGGATCCAGACGATCCGGGCGAGGACGAGCAGCAGCAGGAACGAGGCCACCGCCGCGAGCACCGCGGCGTAGCGGCTCAACGCGTCCACCCAGCCGGGCAGCGCCGCGCCGGCGGCGGGGGCGGGGGCGGCGCGGCCCGACGGGCCGCGCACGACCGGCGGCGGGGGCGCTTGCGTCGGGGTTTCCAGCGCCCCCCTGGACGGCACGGGAACCATGGCGGCGCGGGGCGCGGCGAGCGGCGTCCACCCGGAAAGACCCACCAGGGCGGCCAGACCCAGGGCGGCCAGCACCGCGACCGCCAGCGCCCGAGGTGCAATCCTGAAGTCGGCGCCGCGTTCGAGGTGCTGCGCGCGCAGGTACCAGAAGTTCCAGTAGGCCCAGGCGGCCAGGCCCAGGCCGACCACCGCCGCCTCAGGCCGTAGCAGGAACGCCCAGGCGAAGAGCGGGACCGCCGCCCAGCGGCTCCGGCGCCGCGCCAAGCCGGCGGCGTAGGCCCAGACCAGCAGCCCCGAGGTCAACCGCCCTGCGAGCTGCAACCGCAGCGTCAGGTCGCCGAAGGCCTCGGGGCGGAGCTCGAGGCCCCAGAACAGGTAGAGACCGAAGAGCGGAGCGCCCCATACGAGCTCCCCCCGCCAGCGCACCGGCAGGAACCACGCCAGCAGGTACGCCAGCGCCCCGGGCCAAAGGCGCGGCTCAAGCGCGATCAGCCAGAAGGCGGCGGCGACCGGGAGCAAAGCCTTCACCCCGTCAGTATAAGAAGATTCCCAATTAGAACACGCTAAACTGGGGAGGATGCCCGAGCCGACGAACCGCTTCTCCGCCGACGAGGCCCTCGCCCGCCTGCGCGAAGGGCACCAACGCTTCCAAGAGCGGCTGCGCGGCAACGCGCCGCCCGCCTCCCTGTCGCTGCCGCGGGCGCACCGCCCCGTGGCCGCGGTGGTGGGCTGCGCCGACGCCCGGGTAGCCCCCGAAACCCTCTTCGACGCCCCCCTCGGCGAGCTCTTCGTGGTCCGCAGCGCCGGCCAGATGGCGGGTGCGGCCGGAGTCGCCAGCCTCGAATTTGCCGTCGGCAGCCTCGGGGTGCCGCTCGTCGTGGTGCTGGGGCACACCCAGTGCGGCGCCCTCGAGGCCGCCGTCGCGGGCGGTGCCGGGCTGCCCGAGCGACTGGCCCGGCTGGTGCGCGAACTGCGCGCCGGCCTCCCCCCCGACGTCGGCGATGCCGACGCGGCGGCCCCCCTGCAGGTACGGCGGGTCCTGAGCGACCTCCTGGCCGCCTCCCCGCTGCTGGCGCGGGAGGCCGCAGCCGGCCGGCTGCGGCTGGCCGGTGCCGTCTACGACGTGACGAACGGCAACCTGCGCTGGCTTTGAGGCGTCAGTCCTGAAGCTTCTCCAGGTGCTCCTTGAGCAGGGTGCGCACGTCGCCGCCGTAGCGCACCCGGTCGGCCGGGACCTCGTCCGAGAGCACCTCGGGCACCCCGTCCTGGACCTCCAGCTCGTCGCGGGCGCTTTCCAGTTCCTCGCTGTAGCTGTAGGCGAGCTCCACCGAGAGCACGCCCTCCACACCCTCGATCGTGCGGTAGACGGCCATCTCTGCCGCGGTGTCCTCGGCCTCGATCACCACGACCAGCTTGCTCTCGCCGTCGTGGGTGTAGACTTCAGCCCACGGCGCGGCCTCCAGCACTTCCAGAACCTGCGCGAACCGCTCGGGGTTCACGCGCACCACCAATCCCGATACGTTCATTCTCGCCACCTCCAGCACCACACCCGTCCTTGCTCGCTGGCGAGGATCAGGCAGTCTTCGCTCCAGAACATCAGCCGGTCCACACCGTTGAAGCCGCCGCGGCGCAACAGCTCACGGCGCGCCACCAGGTCGACGACGCGCAGGGTTCCGGTTTCGTCGTAGGTGTAGGCCGCCAGCCGCTCCTCGGGGTCGAGGGCAACGGCGTAGACGAAGAAACGGGCGCGCAGCGCCAGGGAGGCCCCGCCGGAGAGGTCAAGGGCCGCGCCCTTGCGGTCGCGTCCGCCCGAGAGCACCCAGCGCGCCCCCAGATCCAGCGACAGCACCTTGTCCCGGTGCTGAGCGCTCTGCAGCACGACCCGGCCCGCGTCCAGGTCCACGAGCGTGACCAGACCGCCCTCGTCGCCGATCGCCAGGCGGCGTCCGTGTTTGTCGGCGGCACCCACGGCGCTGCGCGTGACCTGTACGCGGCGGCGCACCTCGCCCGTGGGACCGACCCAGACGACCTCGCCGTCAAGGAGCACGAGCACGTAGCCGTCGGGATCGTCGAACCAGGCGGCCACCACCGGCAGCTCGAGCGCTTCGGAAACGACCACCCGGGGCGGTTCGCCTAGGCGGAAACGCTCGACGACCCGAAAGCCGCTCGCGCCCTCGCGCACCCACAGCAACTCG
>JALSIA010000059.1 GCA_026981865.1 Thermaceae bacterium | reverse complement strand
CATGGCGAAGGTCAGCGGCAGAAAGGCCGCCCCCCACCGGCGCAACGAGACGAGTCCGGGGTCGCGCAGACCCGCGATGCGATCGGAGGCGCGGGCCACCAGCCACGTCAGCCCCAGACCCGCGCCTACCCAGAGCACGAAGGCCAGCATCAGCAGCAACGCCTCACTCTGCGTCCGCAGGAGCGCTGCGGCCTTCTCGGCCAGGTCGTAGTACGCGGGAATCATCGCGAACGCGTTCATGAACCCCGCAAAGAAGAGCAGCAACCCCAGGAAGACGTAGTCTAAGCGGTAACGCGCGCCCGTCCATTCGCGGGCGGGGCTGCGCGCCTCCCAGGTCACGTTGTCGTAGGGGCAAGCGCGCACGCAGTTGAAGCAGAGGGTGCAGTCGAAGTTGCTCTCGATCTGCGGCGCGTACAGCTTGGTCTCGCAGCCCGGGTAGCGGGCGCCCTCGGCCCCGGGGTGGAAAGCCAGCGGCAACGGCCCTTCGGCGGCGTCCACCCGGCCGTTGACGCAGTAGTGCCCTTCGCAGTCCAGGCAAACCTGGCGGTCCCTAACGCCGATACGGGTGGGGCTGGCGGTGGAGAGGGTGAAGTTGAAGTTGCCCAGAGGGCATACGTACTTGCAAAACGTACCCGCGGGGAACAGCGTGTCGATCACCAGCGCTGCGCCGAAGTAGCCGATCATCAGCCATGCCGTCAGCCAGGGGCTGGCCCATAGGTCGAAGTATTCGTAGGCGAAGAGGTAGACGAGGGTGAAGGCGATGACGAAGTACTTGTTCCGAAGCGCCAGCGGCCAGGAGAGCCGGGGCGCGAAGCGGCGCAGGCGCTCCGTGAGTCCGCGGGTCAGCATCAGCGGGCAGGCGCTGCAGAACAGGTTGCCGAGCACCGCGATGACCAGGACCAACAACCCCCGGTAGTGCAGCCAAACCGACACGGTCGCCAGGTTCTTGGGCGCCAGCTGCCGGCCAACGAACCCGTCGTAGATGGCCAGCACGGCGAGCAGCAGCAGGGGCAGCTGCAGCACGAAACGGCTGTAGCGCCAGCGGACGAAGCGTCCGACGATGGGCAGTCGCAGCAGGTCGATTCGCAACGGGGCCCCCTTTACCGGATCGTAAAGCGAACTTCCTTGACGTACTTCTTCCCCTGCCGATCCTTGGCCGTGACGGTCAGGATCCAGTCGCCGCGCATGTTGAGGTCGAAGTCGCGAACCCGCCAGACCCCGTCCTCGTCACGGCTCGCCTCCGCCTCCACGGGAATCATGCCCGCATGGGTCATGTCCCCCACCACCTCGACGCTCACCACGTCCAGCGAGGCCGGAATGCGGACGGCGATCAGCGACGGCCGCACCTGGGGAGGCCAGGGGAGGATGGACACGTCGGCGTCCAGGGGTTCGGCTTTCGTGGGTTTGCAAGCCGCCAGCAACAGGACCAGCGTCACGAACAGGGCTGCGCTTCGCATCCGCCCCAGCTTAGCACCCCTGCGCACGGAAACGATGAAGGTGCCGGTAAAATGAGCCTCGTGGACCCGCTCGCCGACTTTCCCATCGTGGTCGAGGTGGACGTACGCTACCGCGACCTCGACACCTTCAACCACGTCAACAATGCCGTGTACCTCACCTACTTTGAACAGGCCCGGGTGGCCTATTTCGCGGAGCTGGGGTGGACCTCGCGCGACGACAGCGTTGTGGTGGCGCGCGCCGAGGTAAACTACCGGCGCGCCATCGTGCTGGGGCAGAAGGTCCGGGTCGGCTGCCGCGTCGCCCGCTTCGGAAACAAGAGCTACACGATGGAGTATCGGGTCCTCGCCGACGGCGAACCCGCAGCGGACGGCATCACCGTGCAAGCCTACGTCGCCGGCGGGCGCGGGGCGCCCCTGCCCGACGAACTAAAACAACGCATCCTCGCCGTCGAGGCACGGGTAGGGCGCAAGCCCGCCTAGCCATCGACCGCTCCGTCACCTCGGGCGGGCTCCTTTTTCGCCGCCCCGGGCGCGGCCGATGCACTCGGTTCCCTCAGCGCCCTTTGCGAGGTTCCGGCCCGTCTCGGACGCGATCCGGGCTCCGCGAACCTGCGGCCCGCTTGTCCCGAACGACGGGGCTTCCCCGTATCGAACCCTACGTCGTCGCCTCGGGCAAGCGCCCGATGGGCACGCGACGTGGACCTGTCCTGGACCTGATTCAGAGCCTCGCGGGTGCTACAGCCGGATCCCACCCACCAACGTAAAGCGGGGGTACGAAGTCAGCAATCGCTCCGGGCTTGACCTGTGGCCGCCTTCCTTGATGTATGGAGAGGGGGTCGCCCATGCCCCCGACCTGCTCGAGGCCATGCAGAAGAAACGGGCCCACGAACCCTTCCTCGCCTGGCTCGAGGAGCGGCTGGCCGGGTGGGATGCGCCCGGGGCGGACGCGGCGCGGAGCGCGGCCCGCCGCACCCTTGCCGAGCTGGCCGCAGCAGACCCCGAAGCGGCCGTATGGACGGCCAAGGCGGCGCTCGCCCGGATGGCCGACGCCGCACGGCGGTGGCCGCCCCGTACGCTCTCGCAGACGGGGCAGGGGGCCGCTACCGCGAGCTCACGGAGCTCTACGCGGGCCGCTACCTGCGCGGTGAACCCTTCCCGGCCGCTTCTGCGCGCGCGTCGGGGTTCCGGATCGCGCGGGCCTGCAGTCCGCTTGTCCGGAACGACGGAGTTTCCTATGCCGCCCCGCCCCCTTCGTCACCCCGGACGAACGAAGCGAGATCCGGGGTCTCGCGGGTGGGGCGAAACCCGGGCAGGCCCCCACGGCGCGCGCGACGCGGAGACTGCCCTGGACGTGATTCAGGGTCCCCTAGCGCTGAAAAATGCACAAGCGCTGGGAAATGCAGCAGATCTTGAGGATCCTTGGTTCCCGAGCTGCGATGTGAGGTTCGGGATCCAGGGAAGCAGCACCCCCCGTTCGAAGCGGCAGGGTGTTTTACACCCCGTAAGTTCCGTTGACCGCACGAACACCGCGACTGGAATCGAAGCGGCTCCCCGAGTGCTTGGACGCTAGCCTTCCGGGCTCGGGCGGAAAGGCGCTCGCAGCCCAGCCGCGGCGATCTCGCGCGCCTCCGCCGGGGCCCAGGAGAGCGCGAGCACCCCGCGGTAGGCCCTGAGGGCACGGTCGCGCTGCCCGGTCAGGTCGTAGAGCTGGCCCAGGCGGGCGAGCAGGTAGCCCGGAAGGTACTCCGGGGTCGAAAAGTCACCATGCGAAACCTCTTCCATGAGCCGAACCGCGTCCTCGGCCTGTCCGGCGGCCAGGTAGACCTGCGCCGCCAGGAAACGGGCCTCCGGCTCCCCGATTTCCATCAGCTGCCCCAGGAGGTTGCCCCACGCGTCGTCTTCCTCGAGCCGCCAGGCCCTGTCCATCACCGCACGTGCGCGTTCGGCCTCGTTGGGCTCGAGCGGAACCGGCCCCACGGCCGACCCAAGGTGCTCGAGCAAGGCCGGGTAGTCGAGCACGTCGACGAGAACGACCGCAGCGTCCGTGTCCGTCTGGGCGAGCCGGGCCGCAACCGCCGCCATGCGCTCTTCGCGAAAACCGGTGGCGGGCCCCTCCCCCGCGAGCTCGCGCACGGCGCCCAAGCGCTCGCGTAAACCGGACAGGAAACCTTCGGACCCGTACTCCTCCGGCAGGCGCGGAACGGCAAGGTATTCGACGATCTGGCGGTCGGCCTCGGCAAAGCGCTGCTTGGCCTCCTCGCCCCGTGGCATGCTGCCCAGGTATTCGAGAAAGTGCTCGGCTTCGGCTTGCAGGGCTTCCGCACGCTCCCCCAGGGCCACGAGGCCAACCCCCCGGCGGGCCGCCCACGGCTCGAGCTCGAAGAGCGCGAGGTCCTGCTGGTCACGCCAGACTTTGGCTTCGAGCCCCTCTGGACTGTACGAAGCGAGATAGACGACCTGCGGGTTGCGGTGTTCCACCTGACGCAGCAGGCTTACGGCGTTGTAACGGGGTTGGGTCAGGTGCAGCGGGCCCAGGCTGGGAAGCACGATCA
>JALSIA010000058.1 GCA_026981865.1 Thermaceae bacterium | reverse complement strand
CCCACCTCCCACCTCCCACCTCCCACACCCCACATCCTCCTCGTCGACAACTACGACTCCTTCACCTACAACCTCGCCGACTACCTGGGCCGGCTGGGGGCGCGGCTGACCGTCTGGCGCAACGACAAGTTCCGGCTCGAGGACGTGGCCGCGCTGGCCCCCGACGCCGTGGTCATCTCCCCGGGGCCGGGCACCCCCGAGGAGGCGGGGCTTTCGATCCCGATCATCGAGGAATACGCCCCCAGCCTGCCCATCCTCGGCGTCTGCCTGGGCCACCAGGCCATCGGCGCCGCCTTCGGCGCCAAGGTGGTGCCGGCGGCGCGCATCATGCACGGGAAGACCAGCCCCATCGAACACTCGGGTCAGGGCATCTTCATGGGCCTGCCGAACCCCTTCACCGCCACCCGCTACCACTCGCTGGTCATCGAGGATCTACCGGGCAAGCTGGAGGTGCTGGCCTGGACGCCCGAGGAGGGGCAGCAGACCGTGCAGGCGGTGCGGCACGTGCGCTTTCCCACGGTCGGCGTGCAGTTCCACCCCGAGAGCATCCTCACCGAGCTGGGGCTGCAGCTTTTGGCCAACTGGCTCGCTGAGGTCGGGCTCTACTGGAAGACCCACCCACGGGAGGAGGAGCGATGAACGAGCTTTACAAGGTGCTGGACGGCCAAGCGCTTACCCAGGACGAAGCCCGGGCCCTGATGGGGCGGATCATGGCCGGCGAGCTGAGCCCGGTGCGGACGGCGGCGCTGCTGGCGGCCCTCAAGGTGCGCGGCGAGACGCCCGACGAGATCGCCGGCTTCGCCCGCGCCATGCGCGAAGCGGCCACGCCGGTGCGGGTCGAGGGCGAACTGGTGGACGTGGTGGGGACCGGCGGCGACGGCGTCGGCACCTTCAACATCTCCACCACCGTCGCCTTCGTGCTGGCAGCGGCGGGCCTCAAGGTGGCCAAGCACGGCAACCGCGCGGCCAGCTCCAAAAGCGGCTCGGCCGACGTGCTCGAGGCCCTGGGGGTCAACATCGAGCTGGAACCGGAGCGGGTGGCCCGGGCGATCGAAGAGGTGGGCATCGGCTTCCTCTTCGCCCGCACCCACCACCCGGCCATGCGCCACGTCGCCCCGGTGCGGGCCGAACTGAAGACCCGGACCGTCTTCAACGTGTTGGGGCCGCTCACCAACCCGGCGCGGGCGCGGTACTTCCTGCTGGGCGTCTACTCCCCCGACCTGCTCGAGCCCATGGCCTACGCGCTGGGCGAGCTGGGCGCGGTGGGGGCCTGGGTGGTGCACTCGCGCGGGACCGACGAGCTCACCTTGGGCGAAAACGAGGTGGTGGAGCTGAGGAACGGCCGTCTGCGGCGCTTCACCTTCCGGGCCGCCGACTACGGCTTGGAAGAGGCCCCGCTTGCGGCCCTGGCCGGAGGCGCGCCGGAAGACAACGCCGCGCTCACCCGCCGCATCCTCTCGGGCGAGGAACGGGGCCCCAAACGCGACGTGGTGGCGCTCAACGCCGCGGCCGCGCTGGTGGCCGCGGGCCAGGTGGACCGCCTGGAGGAGGGGCTCGAGGCCGCGGGACGGATCCTCGACGAGGGGGCGGCCGCCCAGGTGCTCGAGCGGCTGGTGGAGGCCACGCGCACCCGCGAATAGACCGCCCGGGTTTAACCGGGCGGTCTGCTTGCCCTGCGCACTGCGGGTCTTAGTTGCTAACGCAAACCGTGTTGCCGTCTGCGGTGATGCAAACCTGCGTCGGCAACCAGGTTATCTGGAAGGACGCGGGGTTGCCGTCGCAGTCGTTGCCACTGAAGCTGGCACTCCCCCCATCGATCCTTCCCGCACTGTAGTGCACGTCCGTCAAGGTTGCCTGCAGGCTCCAACCGGTGCAGCCGGTGCCGCTGCCACTGAAGCTGCCGTTGGCGTTTAGCGTGCCGTCGCCCCAAGGGCTGTTCGCATCGTCGGGAACCCAGGTGCCGCTAAGGTTGTAGTCGAAGGTGTAGTTGTCGCTGCCGTTGACCACGATCTGCCAGTTACCCGTGTAGGTGAACGCGTAACCGCTTCCCTGCTTGACGAAGTCGTGCTGCGTGAGGGTCCAGGTCCAGGTCAGCGACTGCCCCCCGCCGCTGTAGCCCCACTCGACCACGCCCTTCACCTTGATGCCCGCTTCGGAATCGGCGTCGTTGGGATCCTCAACCTTGAGGTTGCGGTATTCCCAGTAGCCGCTGAACGACCCCTCGGTTCCGCTGTAGCTCCAGGTGCAGCGGCCGTTGTAGGTGGCGCTCACCGGGATGCCGTCACCGTCGGCGTCGGTAAGCGTGCCGGCCACCGTCACGGAGCCGCAGTCCCAGCTCGCCACGTCCAGCGGCAACACGCCCGTGGAGAAAGGTACGATTAGCAGAGGCACGGGCATTCCAGCCAGCTGAAGCGGTTCCGAGATCTTATACAGCTGTTCGTTGGCGACGCTCAGCGTGGCCGCTACGTCCCGCGGATCCACCGCCTGCGAACCGCCATCGGCTTTCTGCGTTCCGCAGGCCGCCAGCACTAACGCCAATACCGCGCCAATGAAGATCCATCGTTGCTTCATCGCTTCACCTCCTCCGCCGTCGATCGGGGAAACGCGACACGTATGCACGACTCCATGGGATGTACGCGACTCACCTTCATTCTATCACCGGTGCCCTTGCGCCACGCCGGGCACGCCCTTCCACCCTCCTGGAATAAACTGAGCCCATGCGCTGGTTCGTGCTTGCGACGCTACTGAGCCTCCCCGCCCTGGCCCAGACCCACGTCTTCCACACGCCCATCCCCATGGACCGGGTGCAGGGCGTCTTCGCCATGCAGGCCGCGGGCGCGCTCGATTTCGGCCTCGATCCCGCCGCCCGCGCGGGCGGCTTTTTGGACCTGTGGGACTACCGCGGCCGCTTCGCGATGAGCGCAGTTTCGCTGTCGAGCCCCACCCCGGCCGCGGGCCTGTGCTACACCGCGGCCCTCGACTACCTGGGCTGGACCCTGACCCGCGAAACGACCTACCGAATCCGCTACGGTGCCGGCGGCGGGGCCCAGCTCTGCCGGCTGCGCGACGTCCACGGAGCGGAGCTCCGCCAATTCCGGCCGCTGGTCGAAGCGGTGGCGAGCCTGCAGTACCGGGTCTTCCCCAACGTGGTGGGCGACGTCAGCCTCAGCCTGGGCTGGCCCGAGGGACTGGGTGCGGCGGTGGCCTTCGGCTTTGCCTTCTAAGTGGACGGGTTCCCGACAACCGGGCTTTTCATTGCTAAAGAATTGCGTGGCTCAGTGCGCTCTCATTTCGACGAAACCGCGTCCGGGTGGTATAATGGAACGAGCGAGGTAGGCACGACGTTGCACGAAACAGAGGAGGAAAATGAGTAACTACGACGCCTCGAGCATCAAGGTGCTCAAGGGGCTGGAGGGCGTGCGCAAGCGCCCGGCGATGTACATCGCCGGTACCGGTACGGACGGCTACCACCAGCTCCTCACCGAAATCCTGGACAACTCCGTCGACGAGGCCCTGGCGGGCTACGCCGACACCATCAAGGTCACGCTCCACCAGGACGGCTCCGCCAGCGTGGAGGACAACGGCCGCGGCATCCCCGTGGACGTGATGGCCGGCGAAGGCAAGCCCGCGGTCGAGGTGATCTACACCGAGCTGCACGCCGGGGGCAAGTTCGAAGAGGGCGCCTACAAGGTCTCGGGCGGCCTCCACGGCGTGGGTGCCAGCGTGGTCAACGCGCTTACCGACTGGATGGTCGTCGAGGTGTGGCGCGGCGGCAAGCACTACCGCATCGAGTTCGCCCGCGGCGAGGTCAAGAAGCCGCTGGAGGTCGTGGGCAAGGCCCCCAAGGGAAAGTCGGGTACCCGGGTGCACTTCATGCCCGACGCCTCGATCTTCGAGGAGGGGCTCGAGTTCGACTACCGCCGGGTGCGCCGCCGGGTGCGCGAGGTCAGCTACCTGGCCGGCGGCCTGCGCATCGAGCTGGCCGACGAACGCAGCGGCAAGCAGGAGGTCTTCCATGACAAGGGCGGGGTGGCGAGCTTCGCCAAGGCTCTGGCCGAGGGCGAGGACCTGCTCTACGACAAGCCCGGGCGCCTCAGCGGCCAGGTGGACGACGTGGAGGTGGACGTCGGCTTCATCCACACCAAGGGCTACACCACCCAGCTGCTCAGCTACGCCAACATGATCCCCACCCGCGACGGCGGGGTGCACCTCTCGGGCTTCCGCGGCGCCTACACCCGCGCCATGAACCAGTACGCCAAGAAGGCGGGGCTGCAGAAGAACGGCCAGCCCAAACCTTCGGGCGACGACCTGCTCGAGGGGCTGTTCGCGGTCATCTCGGTCAAGATCCCGCAGCCGCAGTTCGAGGGACAGACCAAGGGCAAGCTCCTCAACCCCGAGGCCGAGCGCGCGGTGAGCGGCGTGGTCTACGAGAAGCTGATGGACTTCCTCGAGTCCAACCCGCGCATCGCCAAGACGATCTACGACAAGGCCCAGCGCGCCGCCCAGGCCCGCGAAGCCGCGCGCAAGGCGCGCGAGCTGGTGCGCCGGCAGAACCCGCTCGAGTCCGACGACCTGCCGGGCAAGCTGGCCGACTGCCAGACCGAGGAGCCCGACGAGGCCGAGCTCTTCATCGTCGAGGGCGACTCGGCGGGCGGCTCGGCCAAGCAGGGGCGCGACCGCCGCTTCCAGGCCATCCTGCCGCTTCGCGGCAAGATCCTGAACGTCGAGAAGGCCAACCTGCAGAAGGCGCTCAAGAACAACGAGGTGCGGGCGATGATCGCCGCCATCGGCGCCGGCATCCAGGGGACGGGTGACGAGGCCCACTTCGACGTCGACAGCGTGCGCTACCACAAGATCATCCTTATGACCGACGCTGACGTGGACGGCTCGCACATCCGCACGCTGCTGCTGACCTTCTTCTACCGCTTCATGCGTCCGATCATCGACCGCGGCTACCTCTACATCGCCCAGCCCCCGCTCTACAAGCTCAAGGTGGGCCGCAGGAGCGAGTACATCTTCGACGACGAGGCCCTGAAGGCCGCGCTCAAGAAGGTGGGCGACAAGAAGTACGAGATCCAGCGCTTCAAGGGTCTGGGCGAGATGAACCCCGAGCAGCTGTGGGAGACCACGATGAACCCCGAAACCCGGGTGCTCAAGCAGGTGACCATCGAAGACGCCCTCTACGCCAGCGAGATCTTCGAAGACCTGATGGGCGCCGACGTGCAGCCGCGGCGCGAGTTCATCGAGGAGAACGCCAAGTTCGCCGAGCTGGATGTGTGAGCGGTACGTGGTACGTGGTGCGTGGCACGTAGTACGTAGTACGTAGTGCATCGTGCGTAGTGCACGGTTGGGGCG
The DNA here is from genome assembly GCA_026981865.1 of Thermaceae bacterium. Lineage (GTDB taxonomy): Bacteria > Deinococcota > Deinococci > Deinococcales > Marinithermaceae > Oceanithermus. The sequence continues at coordinate 18,500 of JALSIA010000058.1, read as the reverse complement.
GGCCCGCGGGCCCGCCCGCTTGCTTTCCGGGTTGCAAGGGTGGACCCACGCACCCGCCAGAGAAGCGCCGGGTACGTGGCGCGCCGCAGCGCAAGCGTGCAGGACGGCCTGGGGTTTGTAGCTCGCCGTCTGTGGAGGGGACGGCGTCGCGTCGGGTGCAGGAGCGTAGCGACGGGCACACAGGAGCAACCGGAGGCCTTCGTATGCAGCGCCTGCGAGACCCCGGGTCGCGCGCCCCGCGGGCGCTTGCCCGGGGTGACGAAGGGGGAGAACCGTCCGGCGGGGGATGCTGGAGTGCGGTAGTTCCAAACGGGGAACCGCAAGGCTCCCGCGATCCGGAACCCCGAAGCGCGCGTCGAGCCGGCGCACAGGAGGCAGCGGCACGCGGCCCGGGGCCGTGTCCTGCATGCCGCAACCGGTACCCGCGGTTCGCTCGCCGCGGCGATGAAGCGCCCTCCCCCGGGGGAGGGTTGGGGAGGGGGTTGCGGGGGCAGCCTGGTCCCAACGTTCGACGCCGGTTCGCGGCCCGCCCCGACGCCCTGCGCCCTGCCTCTTGAGGAGAGGCGCTGCACCGCATCCCGCCCTATCGTTGCGGCGGATCCGTGGGCCCGCCCGCACGGTGCGCCTGCGCCTTCTTCGCATACAATGGACCCAAAGCACGACCGAAGGGACGGTGCTCCGTGGACACAGCCCCTCTGCTGCTTCCCCTGCTCGACGCGGCGCTCGCAGCCCGCGGCCACCTCGAGCCCGCCGACGTCGAGGCCGCCGCGCGCGAGGCACGCGTGCCCCTGGCCCAGGCCTGGGAGGCGGTGCGCTTCTATCCCCGCTACCGTACCGAGCCTCCCGAGAAACGCTTCCTGCTGGTGGACGACCCGGTGGTCCGCGCCCGCGGCTTCGCCCGGCTCTGGGCCGAGCTGGAGGACGCCGCGCCGCGGGCGGAAGCCCACGCGGGCACGGTGTACAGCCAGGGGCTCGAGGCCTTGGGCCCGGCGCTGGTGATCGAGGAGGGGACTCGCTGGCGCGTCTTCGCGCCGGTGCAGGCCGCCGACCTGCGGGCGCTGGCCGTGGGCAAGCTGCCCCCGCACGAGTTGGATACGCTCCCCGCCGAGCTGGCCCGCGGGGACGGCGTCCTCTTCGAACCGCTCGATCCGCTCCCCGAGTTTCCCGGCGCCGACGCCCTCATCGGCGCAGTGCGCGAAGCCGGCCTGCGGGGGCTGGGCGGCGCACTCTTCCCCACCTGGCGCAAGCTGGAAGCGGTGCGTGCCGAGGCCGCCAGCGCGAAGTACGTGGTCGTGAACGGCGACGAGTCCGAGCCCGGCAACTTCAAGGACCGCTGGTTGATGGAGCACAACCCCCGCCCGGTCTGGGCGGGGGCGGCGCTGGCGGCACGGGCGGTGGGGGCGAACGCGATCTACTTCTACGTCCGCGGCGAGTACACCGCAGCGCACGCGCGCGTGGAGGCGGCGCGGGCGGAGCTGGAGGCGTCGGGCTACTTCGCGGGACTGGCGACGCACACCTTCCGCGGCGGCGGGCTGTACATCTGCGGGGAGGAAAGCGCCCTGCTCGAAAGCATCGAGGGCAGGCGCGCCGAGCCCCGGCTCAAGCCGCCCTACCCGGCCCAGGCGGGCCTGTTCGGCCGACCCACGCTGGTGAACAACGTGGAAACGCTGGCGCACCTGGCCTGGATCGCCGCCCACGGTGCGGAGGCCTACCGCGAGCGGCGTCCCAAGCTGTTCTCGATCTCGGGCGACGTGGACCGGCCCGGCGTCTACGAGCTGCCGCTGGGCACGCCGCTGGGCGGGGCCCTGAAGGCGGCCGGGGGCGCACCGGAAGACCTGCAGGCGGTGCTGATGGGCGGGGCGGCGGGAACCTTCCTGCGCCTGCCCGACGCCGCCGAGCTGCCGCTCGACTTCGAAGCGCCCCGAATCTCGGGGGATGCGATCGGACCCGGGGCGCTCGTGGCCTTCGCCGAGGGCCGCGACCTCTGGGCGGTGGCCGAGGGCATCGCCGCCTTCTTCGCCCACGAGTCGTGCGGCAAGTGCTTCCCCTGCAGCCTGGGCACGCCCCACCTGCACGCGGCCGTGGCCCGGCGCGAGCGCGGACCGCAGCTGGAGGAGCTCTTTTTGGCGCTCGAGCAGGGCAGCCTCTGCGGCCTGGGGCAGGCCGCCCCCTGGGCGGTGCGCAGCCTGATCCGGCGCTTCGAGGGGGTGAGGACGTGAGCAAGGTTCCGCTGGTCGTGGACGGCTATCTGGTCCAGGCCGAGCCGGGCGAGACGCTGCTCGACGCGGCGCGGCGCGTCGGGGTGGAGGTGCCCACGGTCTGCCATCACGAGCGCACCGGTACCCGCGGCCTCTGCCGGCTCTGCGTCGTCGAGGTGGAGGGCTGGGGGCGGCCGGTGCCCGCCTGCGCCACCGAGGTGCAGCCGGACCTGGTCGTGCGCACCGAGACCGAGGCGCTCGCCGCGCTGCGGCGGGTGGTGCTCGAGCTGCTGGCGCTCGAAACCGATCTGGAGCACGACGCGGGCACCCGGGAACTGCTGGAACGCTACGCCGCCCACCCCGAGCGCTGGGGGGCGCCGCTGGCGGCGCGGCGCGAACGCGAACCGGTTCAGGACAACCCCTTCTTCGTGCGCGACTACGCCAAGTGCTACACCTGCCGGCGCTGCATCGACGCCTGCGGCGAGGGCATTCAGGGCGTCTGGGCCTACAGCACGACCGGTCGCGGGAACGGCGCCGTGCCCGGTACCCCGCTGGACCTGCCGCTGCCCGAGACCCCCTGCGTCTTCTGCGGCAACTGCGTGCAGGTCTGCCCGACGGGGGCGTTGGCTCCGCTGCAGGAAGTGATGCTTGCGGAGGGGGAGCGATGAAACGAGCCGTACGTGGTACGTGGTACGTGGTACGTGGTAGGACCGTGCAGCGGCAACGCTGCGCTCAGGGCTTTTTACCGCGCACCACAAACCCTGCACCAGGCACCGCCTCAAGGAGGTACCCATGATCCCCCTCCGCCTCCAGCCCGACCGGGTGGTGCCCACCGTCTGCCCCTACTGCGGCGTCGGCTGCCGGGTGGACCTCTACGTCAAGGACGCGAAGGTCTACCGGGTGATGGCCCGCGAGGGGCCGCCCAACCACGGCGCGCTCTGCGTCAAGGGGCGGTTCGGGCTGGGCTTTTTGCACCACCCCGACCGGCTCCGGACGCCGCTCATCCGCCGCCGCAAGGGGGCCGAGCTCGAGCCCGTTTCCTGGGACGAGGCCCTCGACTTCGCCGCCGGACGGCTGGCCCGCATCGCCGCCGAATCGGGCCCCGACGCCCTCTACTTCGTCTCCAGCGCCAAGGCGACGAACGAAGAGAACTACCTGATGCAAAAGCTGGCCCGCGCCGCCGTGGGCACCCACAACGTCGACCACTGCGCGCGACTGTGCCACTCCAGCTCCACCGCCGCCCTGGCCCGTTCCCTCGGCGGTGCGGCGATGAGCAACACCCTCGAGGAGATCGGGATCTCGGACGTGATCCTGGTCACCGGTTCCAACACCACCGAGACCCACCCGGTCGTGGGCGCGCAGATCAAGAAGGCCGCGCGAGCGGGGGCCTTCCTGATCGTCGCCGATCCGCGGCGCATCGGCCTGGCCGAGGCTGCCCAGCTGTGGCTGCGGCTCCGCCCCGGCACCGACGCGGTCCTCTTCGGGGCGATGGCGCGTTATCTGGTCGAGTCCGGGCGCTTCGACCGCGGTTTCGTGGAACGGCGCACCGAAGGGTTCGAGGAATGGTGGAAGAGCGTAGCGGCCTACACCCTCGCGCACGCCGAAGAGGTCACCGGCGTTCCCGCCGAGAGGATCCGCGAGGCCGCCGAGCGCTACGGCGGCGCGCGCGCCGCCGCCATCTACTGGGCCATGGGCATCACCCAACACGCCCACGGCACCGACAACGCGCAGGCGCTGGTCAACCTGGCCCTCGTGGCCGGGCAGCTGGGCAAGCCCGGCTCCGGGCTCAACCCGCTGCGCGGTCAAAACAACGTCCAGGGCGCGGGCGACATGGGGGCGCTACCCAACGTCTACCCCGGCTACCAGCCCACGGCCGACCGGCAGGTGCGCAAACGCTGGAAGGCGCTGTGGCACGTGCCCCAGCCGGAAAACCCGGGCCGCACCATGACCGAGGCCTTCGAGTCGATCGGCGAGGCGGACGGGGTGCGCGCCGTCTACCTGATGGGCGAGGACCCGATCACCTCCGAGCCCTACCAGGACCACGTGCGCGCCGCGCTCGAGAAGCTCGACCTGCTGATCGTCCAGGACATCCTCAAAAACGAAACCTACCCCTACGCCGACGTGGTGCTGCCCGCGGCCTCGTTCGCCGAGAAGCACGGCACCTTCACCAACACCGACCGGCGGGTGCAGCGGATCCGCCCCGTTTTCGAACCTCCGGGCGAGGCCCGACCGGACTGGTGGATCACCGCTCAGATGGGCCAGCGGCTCGCCCGGTTGCTAAAGCGTGGCTGGAGCGAGGCCTGGAACTACGCGGGCCCCGAGGCGGTGTGGGAGGAGGTCCGGCTGGCGCTGCCGCAGATGTTCGGCGGGATCGGCTACGCGCGGCTCGAGCGCGAAGACCTGCGCTGGCCCTGCCCGCACCTGCGCTCCCCGGGCGTGAGCGTGCTCTTCACGGACGGTTTCTACACCCCCAGCGGCAAGGCGCGGCTGCTGCCCGCCCCCGCCCGGCCGCCGGCCGAGCGGCCGGGCGGCGACTATCCGCTCGTCCTCTCCACCGGCCGCGTCCTCTACCACTGGCACGGCGGCACCCTGAGCCGACGCAGCGACCTGGAGCGGGCCTACCCGGAGATGAAGGTGGAAATTCACCCCGCCGACGCCGAGCGCTACGGCGTGTCGGACGGCGAACCCGTCTGGGTGGTGAGCCGCCGCGGCCGCATCCAGGCGATCGCCTGGGTCACCGACCGCACCCCCGAGGGCGTCGTCTTCGCCCCCTTCCACTTCGCCGAGCAGCCCGCCAACCGGCTCACCCTCGACGCCTACGACCCCACCTCGATGATCCCCGAGTACAAGTTCGCGGCGGTCCGGCTCGAGCCCGCAGGAACCGCGGAGGCCGCGGGGCCGGGGTAGTAGAATGCGGAGCGTATGTTAGCCATCGACCTATCGGGCAAGAAGGCGCTGGTCATGGGCGTGGCCAACGAACGCTCCATCGCCTTCGCCACCGCCCAAAAACTCCACGAGGCCGGTGCCGAGCTGGCCATCACCTATCAAGGCGACCGCGTGCGCCCGCTGGTGGAAAAAGCCACGCGGCACATGCCGGGCATTCGCCTCTACGAACTCGACGTGACCGACGAGACCCGCCTGCGCGAGGTCATGGCCGACCTGGGCGCGAACTGGGGCGGCATCGACCACATCGTCCACTCCATCGCCTTCGCCCCGCGCCGGGCCATGGAGGGCCGCTACATCGAGACGACCAAGGAAGACTGGCTGCTGGCCCTGGAGATCTCCGCCTACAGCCTGGTCGCGGTCGCGCGCGAAGCGGAGCCCTACTGGAACGAAGGCGGCAGCATGGTCACCTTCAGCTACTACGCCGCCGAGAAGGTGGTGCCCAAGTACAACGTCATGGGCATCGCCAAGAGCGCGCTCGAGGCCAGCGTGCGCATGCTCGCCTACGAGCTGGGGCCGAAGGGGCGGCGGGTCAACGCGGTGTCGGCCGGCGCGCTGCGCACCCTCTCGGCCCGGGGCATCCCCGGTTTCACCCTGCTTTGGGACCACGTCAACGCGGTCGCGCCGCTGAAGCGGCCCGTGACCCACGAGGAGGTGGCCCAGGCGAGCGTCTTCTTGCTCAGCCCGCTGGCCAGCGGCATCACCGGCGAAACGCTCTACGTGGACGCCGGCTACCACATCGTGGGCATCGGACTGACCGACGAGGACGTTCCCGGACGCAAGGACTGACCCCCGTCCGAGCCGGCGCGGGCCCGCGGGCCCGCGCTTTTTTTGGGCGGTAGACTAGAGCCATGCGCACCTCCCTGACCGTCGAAGAAGCGCTCGCCGCGGTTCTGGAACACACCCGTCCGCTCGCGGACGTCGAAGAGGTCCCTCTCGAAAAGGCCCTGGGCCGCGTGCTCGCCCGCGACCTCGAAGCCCTGGCCGACCACCCCGACGTGGACAACACCGCCGTGGACGGCTACGCTGCCCGCGCCGAGGACACCGCCGGCGCCAGCCCCGAAAACCCGGTGCGGCTGCGCTGGATCGGCGAGTCGCCCGCGGGGCGGCCCTTCCCCGGCCGGCTCGGCCCTGGCGAAGCCGTGAGCGTCTACACCGGCGCGCCCCTGCCCGCGGGCGCGGACGCGGTGGTGGCCGTCGAGGATACCGAGCGCGACGGCGAGTTCGTCGTGCTCTACAAACCCGCCACGCCCAAGGACATCCGTCCGAAGGCCCAGGACCTGCAGCAGGGCCGGGTCTACCTTAAACGCGGCGACCTGCTCACGCCGGGCCGCGTAGGGCTGGCCGCGGGCATGGGCCACCGCACCCTGCCGGTGGTGCGCCGCCCGCGCGTCGGCGTGCTCTCGACCGGCGACGAGGTGGTCGAACCCGGCACGCCGCTGCCCCCCGGCGGGGTCTACAACTCCAACGCCTACTCGGTGGCCGCGCTGGTGCGCGAGGCCGGCGGCGAGCCGGTGCTGCTGGGCAAGGTCGGCGACCGGGTGGAGGCGGTCAAGGAGCAGCTCGCCGCCGCGGGGTCGCTCGACCTGGTCCTCACCTCGGGGGGCGTCAGCATGGGCGACTACGACATCGTCCGCCACCTGCTCGAGCAGGAAGGCACCATCCACTTCTGGAAGATCCTGCAGCGCCCCGGCGGCCCCCCCATCTTCGCCGAGTTCGCCGGCACGCCGCTCTTCGGCCTGCCCGGAAACCCGGTGAGCGCGATGGTCACCTTCTTCCTCTACGGCCGCCCCATGCTCTTCAAGATGCTGGGGCGCAGCGACCCCCCCTACCGCAAGGTGCGGGCGCTGGCCGAGGACTTCTTCAAGGGAGCCGGCAAGAAGACGGCCTTCCGCCGCGCGGTGCTCCGCTACGACCCCGAGGCCCCCGGCGGTCACCGCGCGGCCAGCGTGGACAGCCAGTCGTCGGGGGTGCTGCGCAGCATGGCCTTTGGCAACGCGCTCGTCGTCGTCCCGCCGCACACCCACGTCGAGGCGGGCGAGGTGGTGGAGGTCATTCCCTTCGGGGATGTGCAGACCTAATCCACGTCAGACCCTAACTAGAACTTTCTTTTAATGTCGGCTTTTCCATCGGGGCGGACACGGAAGACCGCGAACAGGGGAGCTTGGTGTTTCGACAAGAAGAGCTCTACCCGGTGAATGTTGGCTGCGAAAGCGTTTGCTAGCACATCGATCTTCCATCGCCCCGAAACTTTAAGGTGAATTACGCGTGCCCTGAAGCGGATAACCGCTTGCTTCTCGGCTGGCACATAACGCATCCTGGCGTCAGCCGTGAGCAAGACCCAGCCCCGATTCGCAACAAGTTCAAGAATCTCGTCATCTTGTGCGGCTTGTTCGAAGTGGTCATCGTGAGCTTCGACAATCAGACCAGCCTCGACCAAAATGCCAGGGAAACGCTTGCCAAGGTTCCGGTCCGTCAGGAAAACGGTCAAGCCGCCCTCGCCAAGCCAACCTCGAAAACCAGCGCGTCCGTTACGAGGTCCAGGGGAAGGTCATAATCTCGAGCTATGTCTTCCAACGCCTCCCCCGCGTCAACACGCGCGGAAAGAATGGACGTTTCAATCCCCCGCACCACCGGTTTACCGTAGCGGATTCTAGGATCTACGAATACAGTTTTTCTGTCTCCGCGCTCTGGCACACTCAGGAAAAGCCGCACCGGAAGCTCGTCTTCCCAACTGACCCGCTTTAGAGCATCCTTCAGGATAGCTTTTAGCGCAATCTGGCCACTGCGCTTGAGGCTGATGAGCTCCCCGTAGTAATCGATCAGCAGATCGCCGCCCCCAGTCGAAAGTTCGGGATGGATTAGAAGGCGCTCGATCCCCAGTTTGCGCTCGGCGTAAGCGACGGCTTTACGGATGTCACCGAGCTTAACCTTGTGCCTTTCGCGCAACGCACGCAGCACGAAAAGCTCGATAAGGTTGCTGAAGCTAAGGCGAGGACCATGCGCCGTCCCTGATATTTGGATGATCGGCTCGGACGCTTTGCGTCCCTCAGCAGTAGCGTAGCTCCCTCCCGTGGTCCACCACCTTACTGTGCTGATGGGGATGTGGAGATAACGGGCCGCTTCAGCAAATGTGTATAGAGGCTCGTCAATTTTGCCGGATAATGAATGGACCATCCGCACGACCCCCATCCCTTAGTAACCCTTAAGAAGATTTTACCCTATTTCGTCTCTTTCTTGGCCCGGCCGTAGGCCATCCGCAGCTTGAACATCGCCCGCTTGTGCAGCTTGGCGGCCTCCTCGGCGGTCACCCCCAGGTTGGCCGCGGCCCGCTCGAGCGGCACCCCCTCGCCCTCGACCTGGACCACCAGCCGCCGTTCGGCCTCCTCGAGCCCGGCGGTAAAGGGTTCCAGGTCGGCCCAGGTGGCCTTGGGGCCGGTCTTCTTCTTCGCCGCGCCCTTCTTGCGGGCCTTCTTGCGTCCACCGCCCGCCTTGCCGCGCGGCGGACGGTTCTTGAAGTTGGGGTAGGCGTAGTCCTCGCAGTCGGGGTTGGAACACTTCAGGACCTCGCGCTTGCCCTTCTTGACCATGATCCAGCCGCACTTGGGGCAGGTCTGCTCGGTGGGCGGGTCGAAGACCAGGAAGTCGCACCCCTGCTTGTTGCAGCGCCAGTAAGGCTTGCCGCGTCGGCTCGTCTTCTGGACGATCTCGCCTTCCTTGCACTTGGGGCAGGTGATGCCGGTGGAGGGCGCCTCGTCGCGGGTGTAGTCGCACTTCGGGTAGGCGCTGCAGGCGATGAAAGAACCGTAGCGGCCCCATTTGCGCACCAGCGGGGCGCCGCACTTGGGGCAGTCCTCGCCGATCGGCTCGGCCTCCTTCTTCTCCTCCAGGGGCTCGGTGTAGCTGCACTCGGGGTAGCCGGTGCAGCCGAGGAACTGGCCGTAGCGGCTCACCTTGATCTCCAGCGGCCGCCCGCAGACCGGGCAGGTCTTGCGCGGAACCCGCGCCAGCTCCTCGGTGAAGGGTTCGTAGAACTCGCGCACCACCGCGGGCCAGGGCTGCTTGCCCTCTTCGACCTCGTCGAGGCGGTCCTCCACCTGGGCGGTGAACTCGTAGGCCACCACCCGCGGGAAGTGCTCGACCAAGAAACCGATCACGCGCTTGCCCAGCTCGGTGGGCACGAGCGCCCGCCCCTGGCGCTCCACGTAGGCGCGGCGCTCGAGGGTGTCGATCGTGGGGGCGTAGGTGGAGGGGCGGCCGATGCCCAGCTCCTCCATCTTCTTGACCAGGCTGGCGTCGGTGTAGCGGGGCGGGGGCTGGGTGAAGTGCTGTTCGGACTCGAGTTCCAGCAGCCGCGCGGGCGCTCCGGCGTCCACCTCGGGCAGAGGTTGTTCCTCTTGCTGGTCACGGCCCCAGACCCGCAGGAAGCCGTCGAACTTGAGGATCGAACCGGCGGCGCGGAAGCTGAACCGCCCCCCGGTCACGGTGATCACCGTCTGGTCGTAGACCGCCGGCGTCATCTGGCTGGCGACGAAGCGGCGCCAGATCAGGTCGTAGAGCCTGTACTCCTCGTCCGAGAGGAAGGGCTTTACCTGCTCGGGGCGGCGCTGCACCGAGGTGGGACGGATCGCCTCGTGGGCGTCCTGAACGCCCTGCTTCTTGCCCCGGAAGTGGTTGGGCTTCGGGGGCAGGTAGTCGGGACCGTACTGCTTGGGGATAAAGGCGCGCGCCTCGGCGATCGCCTCGGGGGCGATGCGCACCGAGTCGGTGCGCATGTAGGTGATCAGACCCACCGGCCCCTCAGGGCCCAGGTTGACGCCCTCGTAGAGCCGCTGGGCAACGCGCATGGTGCGCCCCGCGCCCCAGCCGAGGCGGCTCGAGGCCGCTTGCTGCAGCGTCGAGGTGGTAAAAGGGGGCAGCGCGTGGCGGCGCTTCTCCTTGCGCTCCACCGCGGCCACCCGCCAGGCGGCCACACCGCGCACCTCCTGCTCTACCGCCCGGGCCTCGTCTTCGGAGGGGATGAGGAAGCTCTCCTTTTTCTTGTCGAGCACGCGCTTGCCGTCGATCTCATAAAGTTCGGCGGCGAAACGCGCCCCCGCGTCGAAGGTGCCGGTAAGGGTCCAGTACTCCTTCGGCACGAAGGCCTCGATCTCGGCCTCGCGCTCGGTGACGAGCCGCAGCGCCACCGACTGCACCCGGCCCGCCGAGAGCGCCCGCTGACGGAACTGCGCCGAGAGGACCGGGCTGAGGTTGTAGCCCACCAGCCGGTCGAGCACCCGGCGCGCCTGCTGGGCATCGACCAGGTTCTGATCGATGGGGGTGGGCTTCTTGACCGCCTCCTTGATCACCCGCGGGGTGATCTCGTGAAAATGCACCCTGAGGGGCTTTTGTGGGTCGAGGTCCAGAAGCCGGGCCACGTGCCAGCTAATGGCCTCGCCCTCGCGGTCGGGGTCGGTGGCGAGCAGCACCCGTTCGGCCTTCCCCGCGGCCTTCTTGAGGTCGCTCACGACCTTTTGTTTTTCCTTCTTGACCACGTACTTGGGCTCGAAGTCGCGCTCGAGGTCCACGCCCAGATCGCGCTGCGGCAGGTCGGCCACGTGGCCGACGCTGGCCTTGACCTCGTAGCGGGGGCCCAGAATTTTCTTGATGGTCTTGGCCTTCGCGGGCGACTCGACCACGACCAGGGTCTTTCCCGACATGAGGCCCAGTATAAACACACCTTGTTAAGAGGATGAAAACCCCGCGCCGAAGCACGGGGTTTGCGGAACCGGAAGAGGCTACTTCAGGCCCAGCTTCTTCCAGTTCTCGAAGACCTGCTGGGGGCTCAGTTTCTTGGCGCGCAAGGCCTTGACCTCGTCGGCCGAGAGCGGCTTGAACCCCTTGGGCAGCAGCTTGTCGTTGCCCCAGGCGGTGAGGGTGTAGTTGAGCACCGCGGCCACGTCGGCGTCGGAGAGGTGGCCGTAGGGCGGCATGGCGCCGTTGTAGGTCTTCCCCTGGGCGACGATCGGGCCCTGGAGGCCGAAGAGCACCACCTGGATCAGGAACTGGCGGCCGGCGTCGCCCGTGGCGACGATCCGCGGCAACTCCTTGGCGAGCGGCGGGAAGGCGCCCGGCACCCCCTGGCCGGTCGCCTGGTGGCAGCCGGCGCACTGCGCGTAGACCTGCTCCCCGCTGGCGGCCAGCCCGAGCGCACCGAGCGCCAGCACCCCAACGAGCATCGCAACTTTCTTCATCGTTTCCCTCCTTCCGGCAAAGCCGGTTCGATTTTACCCCCTGCGGCCGGCACGCCGCCGTTCACCTGGTTACCGGGCAGCAGGAATCCGGCCGAGACCACGAAGCGCAGGGCGTCCTCGACCTTGATGTCGAGGGGGATCAGCTCGTCTTCGGGCACGATGATCACAAACCCGGAGGCGGGCACCGGACTGGTGGGAACGACGACGACGGTGTGCCCCGCCGGCAGGGGCTTCAGGCGGTCCTCCACCTTCTGCACCACGAAGCAGAGCGCGTAGCTGCCGCGGCGCGGGTACTCCACCAGGGCCGCACGCGAGAAGTGCACTTCGGGCCGGGTAAAGAAGTTGGTGGAGATCTGCTTGACCGCGTTGTAGACGTCGCGCACCAGCGGCACCAGGTTGACGAGCTGGTCGAAAGCGGCGAGCAGCTGCCGCCCTGCCCAGTGCCCGGCGATCATCCCCACGAAGAGGATGACCGCGGCGGTGGACAAAAGCCCCAGCACCGGCAGGACCGGGTGCAGCCAGTCGGGGGGCGTGACCCCGAAGAGGCGCAGCAGCGCCAGGAAGAAGACGTCCGAGGTGTTCCAGATCCAGACGCCCAGGTAGAGGACGACGACCAGGGGCAGCAGCACGACGACCCCGGTCAGGAAGTAGCGTTCCAGCCTGCCGATCATCCTTCGCGAACCTCCACGCTGTAGCGGCCGTTCTCGTAACGCAGGATCACGACCTTCTGCTCCCCGTCCTTCTCCACACGCACCGTCGTTTGGTAGAGGCTCGGGGGCTTCTCCCAGGTGGCGGCCTCGAGCACCCGCCAGCCCGCGTCCTCGAGCGCCGCAAGCAGGTAGCGGCGCAAGGCGTCGAAGTCCTGCGGGTTCTTGAAGCGGCTGAAGCTGAGCTTGCCGGTGTAGTTCTGCTCGTAGACCACGCTCCCGGGCGGCGCGGCCAGCGGCAGGTAGGCGCTGAGGAGCGGAACGCCGTCCGGGCCGGCGATCACCAGCACCCCGGGGGCGGCTTCGGCGGGGGGCAGGGTGCGCTCCCCGCCCTGCAGCACGGGAGCGCAGCCGGCTGCGAGGAGCAGCAGCACGGAAAACCAGGCGAGGCTTCGCATTACGCTTACGTTACCCCAGGCGCGGATGAAAAGCTCCGGGAACCAGACCGTATACTGGGGCCATGTCCGGGACCGGGGAAGCCGCCGCCCACCTGGTGGTGGAAAACGTCAGCAAGCGCTACGGGCGCAAGCCCGTGCTCGAGGGGGTGAGCTTTTCCCTGGCGCCCGGGGAGGTCTACGCCCTGGCGGGGCCCAACGGCTCGGGGAAGACGACGCTGATCCGCATGGTCACCGGTCTGGCCTTCCCCACGAGCGGCCGGGTGCTGATGCTGGGCGAGAACATCCACGAGGGCGGCTACGCCGTCCGTCGTCACCTGGGCGCGGTCGTCGAAGCGCCGGCGGCCTTCTACCCCTACCTGACGGGGCGGGCCAACCTGGAACGGCTGGCCTGGCTCTCGGGGCTCGCGGGCGCCGCCGAGCGCATCCGCGACGTCCTCTTCGCGCTCGAGCTGGTCGCCGTGGCCGACCAGCCGGTGGCCGGCTACTCCCTGGGGCAGCGGCAGCGCCTGGGGCTGGCCGCGGCCATCCTGGCCCGGCCCAAGGTGCTCGTCCTCGACGAACCCACGAGCGGCCTCGACCCCGACGGCATCCAGAAGGTGCACGAGATCCTGCGGGAGCAGGCCGCCGGCGGCGTCTCGGTGCTGCTCTCCACCCACCACCTGCGCGAGGTCTCGGCCTACACCGACCGCGTGGGCATCCTCGGCGGCGGCCGCCTCATCGACGAGGTCGTCATGGAAGGCGCCTCCGAGCGCCACCGCCTGCGCGTCAGCGAGCCCGAACGGGCGCTCGCGGTGCTGCAGACCCTGCCCTTCGTGGAGGCGGCCGAGCGCAAGGGCGAGGTGCTGGTGGTGCGCGGGCCGGTGGACGCGGTCGTGAAGGCGCTGGTGGACGACGGCCACCGCGTCTACGAGGTGACGGCCGACTACTTCGACCTCTACGAGTACTACCGGGAGCGGATCAAGCATGTTTAGGTTCGTCGGCTGGGAGATCGTCAAGATGCTGCACCTGCGCTCGGTGCGGCTGGGGCTGGCGGCCGCCTTCGTGCTGCCCATCATCTGGACGCTGGCGCCGGGGCTCAAACAGGTCTACGGCCTGGTCCTGGTCTCGGGCTGGCAGGTGCCGGCGCTTTCGCTCCTCGCGGGTATGGAGTTCCTCTACCCCTTCCTCATCGCCATGGCCGCGGCCGAGGTGCTGGGCTCCGAGATCAGCATGGGCACGCTCAAACCCCTGCTGCTCAGGCCGCTCTCGCGCACCCGCTTCATCTCAGCCAAGCTGATCGCCGCGCTCGCCTACCCCTTCATGGTGCTGGGGGTGAGCCTGCTCGCCTCGATCCTCGCGGGCCTGCCCCACGGCCTGGGCGGCTTCTTCGGGGGCACCGGCCTGGGCGAGGGCGGCTTCGCCGGACTGGGCTTCCTGAGCGCGGGGGCGGCCTTCGCCGAGGTGCTGCGGGCCTACGTCTTCGCCGCGCTCACGCTGCTGCCCATCGCCGCGCTGAGCCTGATGTTCGCGGTCGGATTCAGCTCCACCACCGCCGCGGCGCTGGGGGCGATCGCCACGGTGCTGTTGATGCGGCTGCTCATCGCCTTCCCCGGCCTGAAGCCGCTCTTGCTGACCACCTACCTCGACCTCTACCTGCACCCCGCGGACTGGGCCATGGGGCTCAGCCTGCTCTTCATCTACACCGTTGGCTTCGGGTTGCTGGCGGTGCTGCTCTTCGAACGCAAGGACGTGTAAGGGAGGAACCGTGGGCAAGCTGACCCATTTCGAAGACGGAAAACCCCGGATGGTCGACGTATCGGACAAGCAGGCCACGGTGCGCGTCGCACGCGCCGAGGCCGCGGTGAAGCTGACCCCCGAGGCGGCGGCGGCCCTGAAGGAGGGCGGGGTCGGCAAGGGCGACCCGCTGGTGGTGGCCCAGCTGGCGGGCATCATGGCCGCCAAGAAGACGAGCGACCTGATCCCGCTCTGCCACCCCCTGCCCCTTTCCAAGGTGTCCGTCGAGGTGAGCTTCGACGAGGCCGCAGCAAAGGTGCGCATCGTCTGCGAGGTCAAGACCAAGGCCGAGACGGGCGTGGAGATGGAGGCGCTCACCGCCGCCAGCATGGCGGCGCTGACCGTCTACGACATGCTCAAAGCCGCCAGCAAGGAGCTGGAGATCGAGCGGGTGCGCCTGCTCTACAAGTCGGGCGGCAAGTCCGGAACCTGGGAACGGGGCTGACCCACCGGAAACCCCGGGGCGCTGCGGCCGTTCGCTGCGGACCTAAGGTGTATACTGTATACATCTGAGGAGGTCGCCCGTGCGCATCGAACGCCCCAACCTGGTCCGGGAAGCCGCCTACGAGCGGCTGAAACGTCGCATCCTCGAAGGCGTTCTGCAGCCGGGGGCGCGGCTCAGCGAGCCCGCGCTCGCCGGGGCGCTGGGCGTGAGCCGCACCCCGGTGCGCGAGGCGCTGCAGCGCCTGGCGCAGGAAGGCCTGGTGGAACTGCGCCCGGGCAAGGGGGCGCGGGTGCGGGTGCTCAGCCCCCGCGAGGTCGAGGAGGTCTACGAGGTGCGGGCGCTCATCGAGGGCGAGGCCGCGGCGCGCGCCGCGGAGCGCTGCGACGAAGCGGGCGTGCGCCGGCTCGAGGCCGCACTGGACGCGCTCGAGGCGGCCGACCCGACCGACTACGCCGCCCAGATCGCCGCCGACGAGCGCTTCCACGCGCGGCTGGTGGCCGCGGGCGGCAACCGCGTGCTCGAACAGGTCTTCCACGACCTCGACGCCGCGCTGGCCCTCACCCGCCAGTTCTCGCGCGACCTCAACCAGACCCCCGAGACCCGCGCGCAGCACCGCGCCATCGTCGCCGCCATCCGCGCCGGCGACGCCGCGGCCGCGCGCGCGGCCGCCGAGGCCCACGTAGAGGCTTTCAAAGCCACCGTGGCCCGGCGCATTCAGGAGGCCGCATGGACCTGAACCCCCTCTACCGTTCGCTGGTGCTGGGCGTCGCGAACCAGAAGTGGCTCGAGCGCCTGGTGCGCACCCACGGGTGGCGCTTCGCCCGCCGCTACGTGGCCGGTCACACCCTCGAAGAAGCCCTGGACGTCGTGAAGCGGCTCGAAGACGAGGGCGTCCACGCCCTGGTGGATCTGCTCGGCGAGATGGTGACGAGCGAGGAGGAGGCCGCGGCCTTCACCGGCGAGATCGTGCGGCTGGTGCAGGCGCTGGGCACGCTGCCCTACCCCCGCTGGGTTTCGGTCAAGCTGACCCAGCTGGGCCTCGACCTCGGCCGCGAGCTGGCCCGCGATCACCTGCGCCGCATCCTCGACGCCGCCCGGGCGGTGGAGGGGGTGGTCCAGGTGGACATGGAGGACAGCCCCCGCACCGACGCCACCCTCTGGGTCTGGCGGACGCTGCGCGAGGAAGAGGGCTACGAAAACGTCGGCATCGTGCTGCAAAGCTACCTAAAGCGCAGCCCCGCCGACCTGCGGGCGATTTTGCACCTGAAGCCCAACCTGCGCGTAGTCAAGGGCGCCTACAAGGAGCCCGCCGAGGTGGCCTGGCAAGAACGGGGAAAGATCCGCGAGCAGTTCCTCGAACTCGTGCGCACCAACCTGGCCGCCGGCGGTCGCACCGCCACCGGCACCCACGAGGCGTCGCTGGTGGAGGAGGTGCGCGCCTGGGCCGAAGCCGAGGGGATCGGGCGCGAACGCTACGAGTTCCAGTTCCTCTACGGCATCCGCCGCGAGCTGAAGCAGCGCCTCGCCCTGCAGGGCTACACCGTGCGCGACTACCTGCCCTACGGCGAGGACTGGTACCCCTACTTCTCGCGCCGGCTCGCCGAGCGGCCCGAGAACTTGCTCTTCGTCCTGCGCGGCCTGGTGCAGGGCTAGGGAAAAGGAGGCGGTTATGACGGTCGAACCCTTCAGAAACGAACCCATTCTGCTGTTCAAGGACGAGGCGGAGCAAAGAGCCATGCAGGCGGCGCTGGCCGAGGTGAAGGCCCAGCTGGGCCGCGACTACCCGCTCCTCATCGGCGGCGAGGCGCTGGTCACCGGGAACTGGCTGCCCTCGCACGACCCCTCCGACCCCTCCCGGCTGGTGGGGCGGGCGGCGAAGGCCGGCCCCGCCGAGGCCGACGCGGCGCTCGAGGCGGCCTGGAAGGCCTTCGAGACCTGGAAGCGCTGGCCCCAGGAGCACCGCTCGCGGGTGCTGTGGAAGGCCGCGCACGTCATGCGCCGGCGCAAGTTCGAGCTGGCCGCCTGGATGGTCTACGAGGTGGGCAAGAACTGGGTCGAGGCCATCGCCGACGTCGCCGAGGCCATCGACTTCCTCGACTACTACGGCCGCATCGCCCTGAACTTCAAGGGGCCCGAGGCGGTGCCCCTCCACCCCTACCCGGGCGAGGACAACGAGGCCTTCTACGTCCCGCTGGGCGCCGGGGTCTCGATCAGCCCCTGGAACTTCCCCGTCGCCATCTTCACCGGCATGCTCGCCGGACCCATCGCGGTGGGCAACACCGTCGTGGCCAAGCCTGCCGAGGACGCCAGCGTGGTGGCCTACAAGGTCTTCGAGGTGCTCGAGGAGGCGGGGCTGCCGCCGGGCGTGGCCAACCTGCTCCCCGGCATCGGCGAGGAGGTGGGCGCCCACCTGGTGGCCCACCCGGACACCCGCTTCGTCACCTTCACCGGCTCGCTCGAGGTCGGCCTGATCATCACCGAGACGGCGGCCAAGCGGATTCCGAACCAGAAGTGGATCAAGCGCGTCGTCACCGAGCTGGGCGGCAAGGACGCCATCCTGGTGGACGAGACCGCCGACCTGGACCTGGCGGCGGCGCACATCGTCGCCAGCGCCTACGGCTTCTCGGGCCAGAAGTGCTCGGCGGCGAGCCGCCTGATCGTGGTGGACGAGGTCCACGACCTGCTCATGGAAAAGGTGAGCGAACGCAGCGAGAAGCTGGTCGTCGGGCCGGCCGAGGAGAACCCGGACCTGGGCCCGGTCATCAACGCCGAGCAGGAAGCCAAGGTGCTGCGCTACATCGAGATCGGCAAGAACGAGGGCCAGCTCGTCCTCGGCGGCGAGAAGCTGGAGGGTCCGGGCTTCTTCATCGCCCCCACGGTCTTCACCGGCGTGGAGCCGCACGCCCGCATCGCCCAGGAGGAGATCTTCGGGCCGGTCCTCTCGACCATCCGGGTGAAGGACTTCGACGAGGGGCTCGAGGTGGCCAACGCCACCCGCTACGGCCTCACCGGCGGCGTCTTCAGCAAGAACCGCGAGCGGCTCGAGCGTGCCCGGTACGAGTTCCACGTGGGCAACCTCTACTTCAACCGCAAGATCACCGGCGCGCTGGTGGGCGTCCAGCCCTTCGGCGGCTTCAACCTCTCGGGCACCGACTCCAAGGCCGGCGGCCCCGACTACCTGCACCACTTCGTGCAGATGAAGTCGGTCACCGAGCGGTTCTGAACCGGGCCGAACCCCGCCGGGCGGCGCACGCCGCCCGGCGGTCGTGCGGAACGGGTCGGGCGCGCCGCGGTAAGGGCTCTGGCATAATAAAAACGTGGCCGCAAAGGTGAACTACCGCCAGGAGCTTAGAGAGCGGCTCCCCGAACTTCGCGCGCGCTACGGCGTGAGGCGGCTCTTCCTCTTCGGGTCGCGCGCCCGCGGCGACGCGCATGCAGGAAGCGACCTCGACCTCCTGGTCGAGTTCGAGCGGGTTCCCACCCTCCTCGACCTGGTGCGGCTCGAGCAAGAGCTCGCGGACGACCTGGGGATTCGGGTGCAAGTCATCACGCCCGGCGCGATCAAGCCGCTGCTTAGACCTGCTATGGAACGCGACCTCGTGGAGGTGTGAACCCTGAACGGCAGCAAACCCGTACGCACTTACCTCGAGGACATCTACGAGAACGCCGAAAAGGCGCGGCGGTTCCTGGGCGAACTCGAAGGCCCGGAAGCATTGCAGCGCGACGAACTGCGGCTTTACGCGATCGTTCGCGCCCTTGAGGTGATTGGTGAAGCGGCCAAACGCGTGCCCGCCAAATACCGC
>JALSIA010000057.1 GCA_026981865.1 Thermaceae bacterium | reverse complement strand
CCGTCCCCCACGGCCACGAAGCGGCCGCCTCCGTAAGCGACGTCGAAGAGGTGCCGATCCGTACCAGAAATCTGCACCGTCCAGACCGCGCCGTCGGGGGAGGTGAGGACGGTGCCGCCCTCGCCCACGGCCACGAAGCGGCCGCCTCCATAAGCGAGGCCGAGGATCCACTTCCGGGTGTTGGAGCTCCGCTCCGTCCAGACCGCGCCGTCGGGGGAGGTGAACAGCGCCCCGCCCGCGCCGGCGGCGACGAAGGTCCCGGGGCCGTGGACCACGGTGGCGAAGTAGCGGTCCATCCCGAGGTCCTGCAATGTCCAGACCACGCCATCGGGGGAGGTGAGGACGGTGCCGCCCTCGCCCACGGCCACGAAGCCGTCGCCGCCGTAGGCGAGGTCCTGGAGGTGGGCCGCGCGCGGTGTCCAGCGCTGCCCGCGGCCGCTTTCCACGGCCACGCCGAGCGCAGCGCTTGCAGATCGATCGCCGCTCGTGGCGACGATCTGCATGTCGAGCCGGGCGGGGGCCACGGAAACGTCGGCTACGAGGACGGCCTCCGCGCTCGCGGGTCCGGTCCCGACCTCCAGGCTGGCGGGTTCGAGGCGGAGGCCCGCCGGAGCACCGTTCAGACCCAAGGCGACGGTGCCGGTGAAGCCTTCGCGGGGCGTGACGGTGACCGTGAGGGAAGCGGTGGTCCCGGGGGCCAGGGCCACCTGGTCGGGGCTAAGGCTCAGGGCGAAACCCGAGCGTGGGGGTGGCTCGGCCGGCGCGCAGGCGGCCAAGAGCGCCGCCGCTCCCATGAAGACCAGGGTCTTGTACAGCAGCTGAACGGGTGGGTTGCTCATGTCGGTCCTTTCCCGGGCTTTAAGAAACCTTGCTCCAGATCGCTACGAACCAAAGGTGGTATACACTGGTTCGTAACCGTTTCATATACAGCCCATGGGATTTTACCCGATCCGCGGCCCCGTCGTGTCGTCCAGGCGACACCCGGCCGCCGTGACGAAGGCGTGATCTTTTCGGGAGGCCTGCGTGAGGCCGCGGCCCTACCCTTCGGGGGAGCTACGGGCTCGAAAGGAGAACGGAATGAAACGAGCGTGGACCCTGGGACTGGCCGCCCTGACGCTGGCCGCTTCGGCGCAGATGTCGGGCGAGAAGGAGAAGATGGGGACGGACACGATGATGGGCAGCTACACCTTCGAGGTGCGCGTCGAGAACGTGAGCACCCCGGGAACGCTGAAGACGATGGCGGGCGCGGTGGCCGTGCCTCTGGCGCCGGGGGTGTGGGCGGTGCACGAGGGCGCGAACCCCCTCTTCACGCCGGGCAAGGCGGCGGGGCTGGGGCTCGAGCGGCTGGCCGAGGACGGCGACCCCGCGGCCCTGGCCGCCGAGCTGGAGATGAAGCCGGGCGTCGCCTCCGCCGGGGTCTTCGCGGTGCCCGCAGGCAAGGACGGCCCCGCCCCGATCTTCCCCGGGGAGGCCTACACCTTTACGGTCACCGCCGCCCCGGGGGCGCGGCTTTCGCTGGCCACGATGTTTGTGCAGTCGAACGACTGGTTCTACGCCCCCGGCCCCGAGGGCATCGAGCTCTTCCCCATGGACCACCCGCTCGAGGGCGAGGTGACGATGTACTTCAAGCTCTGGGACGCCGGCACCGAGATGAACGAGCCCGCCGGCGAGGGCCCCAACCAGGCGCCGCGGCAGATGGGCAAGAACTACGGGGCCGACGAGGGCGGCGTCGTTCACGACGTAATGGGCGCGGAGCTCACGGGCCCGGTGATCAAGGTGACGATCACGCCGGTGAAGTAACCCCGGCTACCGCTCCGTATCCGCCCGGCGCAGCGCCGGGCGGCTTTCACGCGCGCTCCGCAGGTCGGGCACGACCCGGCCCGAAAGCCGCCGCGAGGCCCGGTCCGGCGCCGCGAAGCCGGCGGGTTCCGGGCCCAGAACCCCTTTGCTGAGCCGAGGTTCCCCGCCGCTAGCCCCGGCAACCGGGGCAGCGTCGCGGTTTCGGCTCAGAAGCCCAGGTGCCGGGCCCTTTGCACCTCAACCGTCGACGCCGCCCCCAAGCGCCTCCAAAAGCCGCCGGGCCACCACCGGTTCGGTGCCGGCCAGGCCGGCGGAGAGGAAGACGGTGCGCTCGTCGGCCCGCCGGCGTCCGGGGTGCTGCTTCGCGACCAGCGCGGAAAGCGGGACCACCCGCCGCCGGGCCTCGGGGGGCAGGAAGTGGTCCCCGTAGGCCTCGAGCTGGGCCGGCGAATCGCTCACCAGGAGGTCGGCGGCCAGGGCGGCCTCGAGGGGCAGCGCGTGGGCGTTCCGAAGCTTCGGACCCACCGTGTTGACGTGCGCCCCCGGTTTCAGCCAGGCGGGGTCGAAGACCGGGGTGCGGGCGCTGGTGACCTCGAGCAGCACGTCGGCGGCGCGCACCGTCGCCTCGGCCGAGCTCGTCGCTTCCACCAGCGTCTGCGTGTGCGAAGCCAGCCAGCCGACGAAGTCGGCGCGGTTTTCCGGACTTCGGCTGTAGACCCTCACCTGTTCGAAGGGGCGTACGAGGAGGGCGGCGAGGGTGTGGTGGCGCGCCTGGAAGCCGGTGCCCAGCACCCCGAGCACGCGGGCGTCGGGCGGGGCCAGGCGCTCGAGCGCCACCGCGTTCAGCGCCGCCGTGCGGAGGGCCCCCAGCCGGTCGCCGACCACCAGTCCGAGCAGGCGGCCGTCGCGCGCGTCCCAGACCGCGACCAGCTGGGCGTGGTCGGGGGTGCGTTCGGGGTAGGTTTCGTAGACCCGGAAGCCGAGCGCCTGGCTGCTTCGGGTTTCGGCGCCCGCGGTGAAGACGAGGCGGCCCCGCTCCGCCTCGAGGGCGAACCGGGGCGGGGCGAGCAGCCGCCCCTCGGCGTGGGCGAAGAGAGCCTCGCGCACGGCGACCAGGGCGACCTCAAGGGCGCGGACGAGCGCCCCCTCCAGGTCGCGGTCGTCGAGGACGCGGAGCCTGGTTTTATCGAAACCCATACCGAAGTCTACCCGCCGCCGGGAGCGGTCGCGGTGAGCCGGGGTACGTTGGCCGGCGCCGCTTGAAGCCCGGGAGCCGTGCGCCCTCGGCTACCGCGCCTGCGCGGCCTCGGCAGGGAGGTGCAGCACGAAGCGGCTGCCCGCGCCCGGGGCGCTCTCCACCTCGATGCGGCCGCCGTGCAGGCGCGCGGCCTGCTGGGCGATGGCCAGGCCCAGACCGGAGCCGCCGGCGCGCTTGTTGTAGGCGCGCTCGAAGAGCCGGGGCAGGTCCTCCGGCGCGATCCCGGGGCCGCTGTCGGCCACGGCCACCCAGGCCCGGCCCGGCTCTTCGCCCACCTCGACGCGAACGCGGCCGCCGGCGGGGGTGTGGGCCAGGGCGTTGGCGAGCAGGTTGACGAGCGCCCGCTCGACCAGTCCGGCGTCGGCGCGCACCTCCACGGGGCCCGGTGGGGGCGGCAGCTCGAGCTCCACCCCCGCGGCCCCGAAGCGCGGCTTCCACTCGAGCGCCACGTCCTGCACCAGCTCGGCCAGGGCCAGGGGCTCGGGGCGGAAGGGCCAGGCCCCCGACTCCAGCCGCGCCAGCGCGAAGAGGTCGTCGATCATGCGCCCCAGACGCTCGGCCTGGGCCCGGGCCGCGGCCAGGTAGCGGGTTTGCTCGTCCTCGCCCAGGCGGTCGCGTTCGTGCTCGAGCGTCTCCAGGTAGCCCGAGAGCACCGCCAGCGGGGTGCGCAGGTCGTGGGAGACCCCGGCCACCAGCTCGCGCCGGTGGCGGTCGGCCTCGCGCTCGGAGGCGAGGAGCGCCCGCACCCGGGCGGCCAGCTCGGCGAAGCGGGCGTGCAGGCGGTCGATCTCGTCGCGCTCGCCCGCGGGCGGGTCGGGCGGGCCGGCCTCGGCCGCGGGGTCGAAGCGCTCCATCGCCGCCTCCAGGGCGGTGAGGCGGCGCGTCAGCCCCCAGGCGGTGCCCGCGGCCACCAGCGCCGCCAGCAGCACCAGCCCCAGCCCCGCCCAGAAGGCGAGCCGCAGCACCGTGCTGCCGGCCACGGCCTCGGCCACCGAGTCGAGGGCCTGGTCGGAGAGGAGGACGTAGACCCAGCCGCCCCCGGGCACCGGCGCGGCCGAAAAGACCTGGCGACCCCCCAGCCGCTTGGGGTCGTCGCCCAGCAGGGGCCCCCGGCCCTCGCCGCGCACGAAGCGCTCGAGCGGGCGCAGGTCCACCCGCTTGCGAACCAGCGCGTCCATGGGGGGCGAGGCCCCGACGATGCGGCCCTCCGCGTCGAGCAGGTAGACCTCGACACCGGGGTTGGTCATCGCCAGCTCCGCGGCCAGCGCGTCGAGCGCTCCGGCCCGTTCGCCACCGACCATCAGGTCCGGGCTCTTGTGGAGCAGGTTGGCGGCCAGACCGCGGTACTGGTTCTGGGCAATCTCCTGGTGGTAGCGGCGCGCGGCGTCGAGCGCCCCCCAGACGAAGAGCGCCCCCAACGGCAGCACCAGCAGCGAAAACGCCAGCGCCAGCCGCGCCGCCAGGCTCCTCACGCCTCCCCGCCCCCGAAGCGGTACCCCACGCCCCAGACGGTCTCGACGTAGACGGGCCTCCGGGCATCGGGTTCGATCTTGGCGCGCAGGCGGTTGATGTGCGAGTTGACGGTGTGCTCGTACCCCTCGAACCCCGCGCCCCAGACGCGCTCGAGCAGCTCGGCGCGGGTGTAGACGCGGCCGGGGTGGCGCGCCAGCTCGTAGAGCAGGTCGAACTCGCGTGCGGTCAGGTTCACCGCCCGTCCGCCCACGCGCACCCGCCGGGCGGCGGGGTCGATCTCAAGCGCGCCGAAGACGAGCGGGCCCACGGGCTCCGGCACCGGCCCCAAGACGCCGCGCCGCAGCAGCGCCCGCACCCGCGCCTCGAGCTCGCGCAGCGAGAAGGGCTTGGTCAGGTAGTCGTCCGCGCCCAGCTCGAGCCCCAGCACCCGGTCCACCTCCTCGGCGCGGGCGGTGAGCATCAACACCCGGGGGTAGCCGGGCTGGCGGCGCAAGCGCTCGACGATCTCGAAGCCGCTCACCCCCGGCAGCATCACGTCGAGGACGAGCAGGTCGTGCCCGCCCTCGAGCGCCTCACGGAGCCCCGCCTCACCGTCGTGCACGACGTGCACGGCGTGGCCGGCGCGCTCCAACTGGGCGGCGGCCAGCGCCGCGATCTCGCGGTCGTCTTCGACGATCAGAATCCGCGCCATACCTCAGTATGGCGCAAGGGGTTCACAAAACCCTCCCGTCAGGCCGTGGCCCAGAACGCACGCAGCCGCTCCACGAAACGGTCGGGGTCGACGAGGTGGGGGTAGTGCCCGTACTCGGGCCAGACCTCGACGACCGCGCCGGGAATGCGCGCCGCGAGCCAGTCCACGTAGGCCGGCCCCGGATCGATGCCGTGGAGCGCCAGGTAGGGCGTCCGGTACCCCTCGAGCAGCTCGTTCACCAGCACCGCCAGGTCGTCCTCCGAGAGGACCCAGACGTCGTGCCAGATGCCCAGTACGGCCTCCTGGAACGGCCGCCGCAGCGCCCGCAGGCGGGTACGCTCGGCGGGGTCCAGGCGTTCGCCCTCGAGCTGGCCCATCAGCTGCTCCATCACCGGCCCGAAGGTCGCGGGGTCTTCCAGCGGCGCCCGCAGCGGCTCGAGCATGGCTTTGAAGCCGGCGAGCGCCAGCGGCTGGTCCACGTTCACCACCGAACGCACCGGGTAGGCGCTTGCGAGCGCCGAGGCGACCATGCCCCCCAGCGAGTGCCCCACCACGTCGGGCCGCTCGATCCCCGCGGCCTCGATGACCGCGATCGCGTCCGCGACCATCGCCGCCAGCCCGTAGCCGTCCGCGCGCCCCGAGGCCCCGTGGCCACGCAGGTCGAGGCGCACCACGGTGCGCTCTCCGGTCAGGCGCCGCACCACCGGGTCCCAGACCCGCAGGTTTTCGGTGATCCCGTGCACCAGCAGGACCGCCGGCCCCGAGCCTTCGGCGGTCCAGGCGACCCGGGTGCCGTCCGCACTCGTCGCATGGTTCATCTTTCCCCTCCTTGCTTGTCCAATGTACCATGGCTATATGTCCCTGCCCAAAAGGGCAGCTTCGGCTAGAATAAGGGCGTGGCTCGAGACGACGTCGCCGTCTGCACCACGTTGACACTGCATCCCGAGGCGCTCGAGCGCGCGCGGGCCGCCCTCCCCGGCGCCGACACGATCGCGCGGGCCTCGGTTCTGCTCAAGGCCCTGGCCGACCCCACGCGGATGCGCATCCTGCTGGCCATGAAGCAGGGGGAGTTGTGCGTTTGCGACCTCTCGCACCTCCTGGGCATGAGCCAGAGCGCGATCAGCCACCAGCTACGCGTGCTGCGCGACAACCGGCTGGTGAGCTGGCGGCGCGAGGGGCGCCAGGTCTTCTACCGGCTCGCCGACCGGCACGTCGAGGAGATTCTGGAAGACGCGCTCGAGCACGCCGGAGAGTAACGGCGCGCCGCTCTCCTTTGCGGCCGCCGCCCCGGAAGGTAAGCAATACTTGAATGTCTGCTCATATTAGCATAAGATGGACCCATGAACGCCCCCGTACGTGAACTCACCTTCGACGTCGAAGGTTTGGACTGCGCCGACTGCGCGGTCAAGATCGAGAAAGCCGTTCGTCGACTGCCCGGCGCCAAGGAAGTGGTCGTGGCCTACGGCAGCGGCAAGCTCTTCGTCAAACTGGACGCCCAGGCCCGTCCCGAGGCGGTGGCCCGGGCGGTGGAACCGCTGGGCTACAAGGTGCGTCCCGAGCGCGAACCGGCCGGCGAGGCGCCCTGGTGGCAGAACCCCAAGGTGAAGATGCTGGGTGTGAGCGCGGGCTTCATCGTGCTGGCGCTGCTCACCCAGCTGCTGTGGCCCGCCGCAGCCCGCTGGGTCTGGAGCGCGGGCGCCCTGGTCAGCGTGGCCCCGCTGGCCCGCAAGGCCTGGGCGGTGCTGAGAAGCGGCGGCGGCCTCGACATCAACGCTCTGGTCTCGATCGCGGTCCTTGGCGCGATCCTCATCGACGCCGCCCCCGAGGCGCTGGTCGTCGTCTTCCTCTTCCTGATCGGCGAGGTGCTCGAGGGCCTCGCGGCCTCGCGCGCCCGCGGCACCCTGCGGGAGCTGGCCAAGCTGGCCCCCACCAAGGCGCGGCGGCTCGAGGCGGACGGCCGCGTGCGCGAGGTGCCGGTGGAGCTCCTGGCGGTGGGCGAACGCGTCCAGGTCCCCGCCGGGGAGCGCATCCCCGCCGACGCCGTGGTCCTGGAGGGCGCGGGGGCGGTGGACGAGTCGATGCTCACCGGTGAGTCCGCTCCGGTGCCCAAACGCGCGGGCGACCCCATCTACGCGGGCACCGTGCTCCTCGAGGGGCAGTTGGTGGCGCGGGTGTCCGCGCCGGCCGCGGACAGCGCACTGGCGCAGATCCAGAAGCTGGTCGAGCGCGCCGACGCGATGAAGAGCCCGACGACGCGCGTCATCGACCGATTCGCCCGCTACTACACCCCCCTCGTGGTGGTCGCGGCGGCGCTCGCGGCCACGGTGCCGCCGCTTTTCTTCGCCCAGCCCTGGGAGGTCTGGGTCTACCGCGGGCTCGCCCTGCTGCTCATCGGCTGCCCCTGCGCGCTGGTGCTCTCGGCGCCGGCGGCCGTCACCTCGGCGCTGGCGCGCGCGGGGCGGATGGGCGTCCTCGTCAAAGGAGGCGACGTACTCGAGACCGCGGGGCGCCTGCGCGCCCTCGCCTTCGACAAGACGGGCACGCTCACCGAAGGCCGGCCGCGGCTCGTGCGGGTCTGGGGCCTGGACGAGCGCGAGGTCCTGCCGCTGGTGGCGGCGCTCGAGCGCTCGAGCGCCCACCCCATCGCCGAAGCCATCCTCGCGCGCGCCGAGGAGGTGGGGCTCCCGGTGCCCGAAGCCGAGGACCTGGACGCCCTGCCCGGCGCCTGGGTGAAAGGGCGGGTGGCGGGCCGCGAGGTCTGGGTGGGCAGCCCCGCCGCCGCAGGCGGTTTGCCCGAGGGCGCCGGCGAAAACGGCGAGACCGCGAGCGTCGTGAAGCTCGATGGGCGTACGGTCGCCGTCCTCTTCTTCGAGGACGCCCCGCGGCCCGAAGCGGCCGAGGCGCTCGAGCGGGTGCGGGCCCTAGGCATCGAGACCGTCATCCTCTCCGGCGACCGCGAACCGGCGGTGCGCCGCCTCGCCGGGCAGCTGGGCGGGGTCCGCTACCGCGCCGAACTGCGCCCGGAGGACAAGCTCGAGGCCCTCAAGGGGCTTCCCCACCCGGTGGGCATGGTTGGCGACGGCGTGAACGACGCCCCCACCCTGGCCGCCGCCGACCTGGGCGTGGCCATGGGCAGCGGCACCCAGGTGGCGCTCGAGGCCGCGGGCGTGGCCCTGGTCGAGCCCAACCTGAACCGGCTCGCCCACTTCCTGAACCTCGCCCGCGCCGCACTCGGCAACATCTACGCCAACGTCGCGGTGGCCCTGGGGCTCAAGGCGGTCTTCCTGGTCACCACCCTGCTCGGCTACACCGGGCTGTGGCTCGCGGTCATGGCCGACACCGGCGCGACCCTGCTCGTCACCGCCAACGCCCTCAGGCTCCTGGCCTGGCGGCCCCGCTAGGGGACGGTTTCGAACCGCAGCTTCGCGCGGTTCTTGCGCACCTTCCCGCTCCTGAAGACCTGGCCGTTCATGGCGATGTAGACGCCAGGCGGCAGCAACTGCACCGCGCAGGCCGCGTAGCCGATGTTGAACTCGGCGTCCGAGCCCAGAAAGCGCGCCGGCTGCATCGCCCCCACGAGCACGATCGTCTTGCCGGGAATACCCTCGAGCGCCCGGGCCGTCTCCACCATTGTGTCGGTGCCGTGGGTGATGAGCACCCGCCGCGCCTCCGCGGCCGCCACCGCCGCGCGGATGCGCGCGCGGTCGGCGTCGGTCATCTGCAGGCTGTCCTTCTTGAAAAGCGGCTCGACGGCGTAGGGAAAGTTGACCCGCGCCTCCTCCAGCAGCTTGCCGATCTGCGGGTCGCCCACGGTGTAGTCGTCCTTGGCGTCGTAGTAGACCTTGTCGATCGTGCCGCCGGTGGTGAAGATCTGCACGAACTCGGGTTCGGGGGTCGGGTGCACGGGGTCAGGATACCCGAGGAGGCGTTGTTTTACGAACGCAAATACAGGCACTTGTTGTTTTAAAAATTTAGCGTATGTAAAATAAGGCGTGCGGCGCGACCTGTTTTCCGAACGAAGCCCGGGCGATCTACTCCCGCTGGGAGATGGTATTTTCGCCTTTGTTCCTCATCCGCTGCCGCCACGCTTCGAACTCGATCATGAACTGGCCCTGCTGCTTGCCGATGCATCTTTGGCGCTCGGTCGGCTGGACGGCCTAGGACACACACTGCCTAACCCGCACCTCTTGATCCGACCCTTTGCGCGCATCGAGGCCGTCGGCTCTTCCCGCATCGAAGGGACCCAGGCGTCGCTGGCTGATCTCTACGCGGCCGAGGCCGAAGTGCCCCTGTTTCCTCCAAGCGAGGTGCGCGACGACGCTATTGAAGTAAGAAACTACGTCCGCGCCCTGGAGCTCGGCCTCGAACTGCTCGGCGAACTCCCGATCAGCGTTCGTTTGCTCCGAAGAATGCATGCCGTACTCATGGAAGGGGTGCGGGGGCGGAACAAAGCGCCGGGAGAGCTGCGGCGGGGTCAAAACTGGATAGGGGGCTACGATCTTCGCTCGGCGGTGTACGTCCCCCCACCCCACCATCTCGTTCCCGACCTGCTTTCCCAGCTCGAGCATTATATTAACCGGGAACGCAGCCCCCACCATCCGCTCGTGGACCTGGCCCTGGTGCACTACCAATTCGAGGCCATCCACCCGTTCTGGGACGGCAATGGCCGCATGGGGAGGCTACTCATTGCTCTGATGCTGCTCGATAAGAAACTGCTCGAACAGCCGTTGCTCTATTTAAGTTCCTATTTCGAGCAAACACGTGACGAGTACTACCGCCTACTGCATCGAATTTCCACCGGCGGGGACTGGCGGTCCTGGGTCGCTTACTTCCTTCATGGGGTCCACACTCAGGCCCTAGACGCACTCGAGCGTTCTGCACGCTTGGTTGAGCTGCGCGAGCGCTACCGTAAGACGCTCCAGGGCGCGCGTGCTCGCGGCACCTTGCTGAGGGTAGTGGACCACCTCTTTGCGCGACCAATTTTTACCGTGAGGCAACTGGAAAGCGAGCTTGAAATACGTTTTGCCACTGCAAACAAAGCTGTTGCCCAGTTAACGCAAGCCGGGATCCTAACCGAGCTTACCGGGCATCGCAGGAACCGCCTATTCGCCGCAAACGAGGTACTAGAACTGCTTTAGGGCCGCACCGGCAGGTTGAAGACGTTCTGCAGCACGAACATCCCCACCACCGAGATGATCGCCGCCACCGTAGGGGTGAGCAGCCAGCCAATGGCGATGTTGCGCACCACGTCCCAGCGGACGCGCTCGCCGGGGGTAATCAGCCCCAGCCCGATCACCGCCCCCACAACCGCCTGGGAGCTCGAGACCGGCACCAGCGGCAGCGCCGGCAGCCCGTGCTGGATCAACCAGGAAGCCAGCGACTGCGAGGCGAAGAGGAAGAGCACCAGCGACTGCGCCAGCACCACCACCAGCGCCGCCACCGGGGTGAGGCGCACGATGTCCTGCCCCACGGTCAGCATCACCCGCTCGGAGTAGGTGTAGATGCCCACGGCGATGGCGAGGCCGCCGATCAGGAAGAGCTGCTGCGCCGAGGTGAGCACGATCGGGCCCAGCTGCAGGTCGCGAAAGGGGGCGACCCCCACGAAGACCCCCATGACGTTGGCGATGTTGTTGGCCCCCAGGCTGTAGGCCCCGAAGGCCCCCACCAGGATCAGCCCTGCGCGGGTGTAGTGATCGAGCCGCAGGAGGTGGATCTTGGTGCGGCGCAGCACCGCGCGCGTCAGCATGAAGAGCGCCGCCGCCATGATCCCGGCCATGATCGGCGAGGCCACCCAGGCGAAGGCGAACTTGGAGACGACCGCGGGGTCGGTGGGCCGGCCCATGAAGAGGTTCCAGCCGATGATGCCGCCGACGATCGCCTGGCTGGTGGAGACGGGCAGTCCCCGCTGGGTCATCAGGTAGACGCTCAGCGCGGCCGCCAGCGCCGCCATGAACGCCCCCGGCAGGGTGTTGATCGCCCCCAGCTTGCCCAGGGTGTGCGAGGCCCCGGCGCCGCTGATCACCGCCCCCAGGATGACGAAGACGCTGGCGATCAGGGCGGCGGTCGCAAAGCGCACCATGCGGGTGCCCACGGCGGTGCCGAAGATGTTGGCCGCGTCGTTGGCCCCCAGCGACCAGCCCAGGAAGAGGCCGCTCGACAGGTAGGCGAAGAGGCCCGGGTTCATCAGACCATCCGCTTGATCGTCAGGATCGAGAGCTTGTCGCCGATGTCCTCGGCGGTGTCGGCGATGCTGTCGAGACGGTCGAGGAAGGAGGTCAGGTGCATCTTGTGGGCTAGGTCGAGGTCGCTCTCGAAGATCTGCCGCCCCACGCGGGTGGTGATCTTGTCCGCTTCGGACTCGTAGAACTGCACCTTCTTGACGTGGTCGCGCACGGCGCTGAGGTCGCGGAAGAAGGCGCGCGCAGCGGTGACCATCTCCTCGGCGGTCTGCTGCACCATTCGCGCCAGTTCGGCAAAGTCGGGCCGGTAGGCCGCGGCGATGACGGGCCGCTGGATGTAGAAGCTGTACACCGCCGCCTCGTAGTGGTTGGTCACCTCGTCCACCTGCTCGATGAGCGAGAGCACGTCCTCACGCAGCTCGGGGATGAGGGTGTGGGTCGTCATCTGGGTCTCGATCTCGCGCCGCAGGTCGTCGGCCTCCTCCTCCACCTCGGTGACCCGCCGCACGAGCTCGTCGAACTCGTCGGAGACGCCGCGGTCGAGGTAGATCTCCATCGCCCGCCCGAAGACCAGACCGGCCTCCTGCACCTTGTCGAAGTAGAGGTCGATCTGGGCCTCCAGGCCGCGGGTGCCGCCGAAGAGCGAGGGTAGTTTCATGGTGAGCCCATTATAGGCAAGGCACCCGGGGACGCGTCTCCCTGCAGAGTAGGATCGAACCATGGGGACGCGTCCGGGTTCGGGCACGGTGGTCGCTGTGCTGGTCGTGGGCGTGGCCGCGG
The DNA here is from genome assembly GCA_026981865.1 of Thermaceae bacterium. Lineage (GTDB taxonomy): Bacteria > Deinococcota > Deinococci > Deinococcales > Marinithermaceae > Oceanithermus. Next base: position 12,153 of record JALSIA010000057.1, on the reverse strand, counting down.
TAAGCGCGGCCGCGATCTTCATTCGCCTGGCCTTCGCCAGCGCCGGCAGCGCCGGACCCGGGGTGGCCCTGTTGCTTGCGGGGGTGCGCCTGGGCATCGCGGCGCTGCTGCTGGCGCCAACCTGGCCCGGGCTGGCGCGCGCCCGCCCCCGGCCCGGGGCGTTCGCCATGGCCGTGCTCGCCGGGGTTTTCCTCGCCGCCCACTTCGGCACCTGGGTGACCAGCCTGGCCTACACCTCGGTGGCCGCCTCGGTCACGATCGTGACGACGAACCCCATCTGGGTGGCGCTCTTCGGCTGGCTCTGGCTGGGCGAGCGCGTCGGCCGCCTCACCCTGGGGGGCATCCTGCTCGCCACCGCGGGCGGCGTGCTCATCGGGCTGGGCGACGCCACCGGGGGCTCGGCCGGCTCCGCGCCCCTTTTGGGGGACGCGCTGGCGCTGGTGGGCGCCTGGACGGTGAGCGGCTACTTCCTGCTGGGCCGCGAGGCTCAGCGGCGCGGGCTCTCGATCGGGCAGTACGTCGCCGTGGCCTACGCCACCGCCGCAGCGGCGCTGCTGCCGCTGCCCGCGCTCTTCGGCACCCCCTACACCGGCTGGCCGCCCGCTTTCTACGGCTACGCCCTGGCCATGGCGCTCACCAGCCAGCTCGTCGGCCACACCAGCTTCAACTGGGCGGTGCGCTGGATCCCGCCGGTGATGGTGACGCTGGCCATCCTCTTCGAGCCCCTGGGCTCGGGGTTCTTGGCCTACCTGTTCTTCGGGGAGGTGCCGGCGCCGCTCGTCTTCGCGGGGGCGGCGGTGCTGCTCCTGGGGGTGGGGGTGTCCGTGCTGGGGCAGGGGCGGCGCTAGCCCTCCTCTTCTGCGGCCCCCTCCTCGGGCGCCTCGCTTTGGGCGAAGAGGGGGTCCTGGCCTTCCTCCTCGCGGCGGGCGTAGACGCCGCAACGGGTGCAGCTGACGGCGATCACCTCGACGCCGGGGCGCACCCAGCGGCCGCAGGAGGGGCAGGCGTAGCGCACGCGCGCATTATGGCACGGCGCCGCGCGGTATGCTTGGGTATGCTCCGGATCGGTTTTTCGCTGGCCTTGGCCCTCGGCCTGGCCTTCGCCGCCCAGCTCGAGCGCGTGGAGATGGGCCCGCCCGCGCCCGGCTTCGATCCCGCCGATCTGCACACCTACAAGATCGCCCGCCCCGCGCACGTATTTCACGCCGCCGACGGGGCGATCGTCTTCGTCACCCACTGGCGCTTCGAGCCCGGCGACGCCGGGGAGGAGGCCTTCGAGATGTACCTGATCCCGCCGCGCGGCGAGGTGGAACGCGCCGGGTACAGCTTCGACGTCCCCAAGAGCTGGGAGGGCCGGGTCAAGCCCACCTTCTGGCACTTCAAGCTGAACCCCACCAAGGCCCGTGCTCAGGCGGGGGAGTGGACGGTCTACTTCCTCTTCAACGGTGAGCTCAAGGGTCAGGTCAACTTCCGCCTCGAGCCCTAGGCGCGCCCCGACCTCACCCGCACCCGCGGGCGGTCGTGTAAGATTGCGGCGTGCGCAGCTTCACCAGCCTGCACGTTCGCACGCAGGACGCGGACGGGGTGCGCGCCCTGGCGCGCGAACTCCGCACCCCGGGGCTCGCGCTCTACGTGGCGCCCGATCCACCCTGGTACAGCCTCTACGACGAAGCGCTCGAGGCCGACGAGGACCCGGCGCGGCTCTGGGCGGCGCTCGAGGCGGCTTCGCGCCTGGGACGGGCGGCGCTCTTCGCCGTCTACGAAGACGAGGGGCTGTGCTGGGGGATGGCCGAGAGGGGGCGCCACCGCTACCGCTTCTGCGAGGGGCTGGAGGGCGCGCCGTCGGGGCCCTTCGGGCGCCTGCCCGCGGGCCTCGACCCCGCGGCGGTGGCCGCCGCCCAGCAGGGGGAACCCAAGACCGCGGCGGTGCGCGCGCTGGCGGGCATGCTGGGGATCTTTCCCGACCACGCCGTGATCGGGTTCAGCGACCTACTGGAACTCGACGAGGAAGGCGGGCTGCCCGAGGAAGTCTGGGTCGTCGAGGACGACGCGGCGCCCGGGTCCGCGCTGGAGGAAAACCATGCTGGTGGTTAAGATCGGCGGAAGCCTGGATGGAGCCCAGCCCCTGGTGCGCGACCTCGCGCACCACGAGGGCGAACTGATCGTGGTGCACGGCGGGGGCCCGCGCATCGGGGCCGAGCTGGAGGCGCGCGGGTTCGAGACCCGGTTCGAAGGCGGCCTGCGCGTCACCCCGCCCGAACAGATGGCGGTGGTGGAACAGGTGCTGACGCAGCTCGGCAAGGAGCTGGCCGACCGGCTCTCGCAGCTGGGGCGGCTCTCCGTGGGCCTTAGCGGCCGGGACGCCCGGCTGCTGCGCGCCGAGCCGTTGGACGAGCGCCTGGGGCGCGTGGGGCGGATCACCGCGGTGAACACCTCGCTCCTCTTCGCGTTGATGAGCCGCCACCTGACGCCGGTGATCAGTCCGATCGCGAGCGCCGAGGGGGGGCCGCTCAACGTCAACGCCGACGAGGTGGCCGCGGCGGTCGCCGGCTGCCTGGGCGAGCCGCTCGTCTACCTGACCGACGTACCGGGGGTGCTCGCCGACCCCGCCGACCCCGAGAGCCGCATCCCCGTGCTCGACGGGGCCGAAGCAGAGGCGCGCATCCAAGATGGCACGATCGCCGGGGGAATGATCCCCAAGGTGCGGGCGGCGCTGGCGGCCCTCGAGTTCGGCGCCCCCTGGGTGATGATCGCCCCGGGCGAGGCCGGCAGCCTTCCCCGCCTGCTCTCGGGCAAGCTGGGAACCCGCATCGTTCCAGAAAAAATCTCGCGCGAAGTATAATCGCAGACGACGTTCCCGGCCCGCCGGGGAAAGGGGGTTCCATGAACCTACGCAACCTGACCGTGCTGGTCATCCTGCTGCTGGTGGCGCTCTTCGCCGGCCTGAACTGGCCGCTCTTCACCGCACCCAGCGAGATCAACCTGCTCTTCACGCGCGTCTCCGCGCCGCTAGGGCTGATCCTGCTGGCCGTGATCGCGCTCCTCAGCCTGCTCTACTTCCTCTTCATCGCCGTGATCGAAACCGGAGCCCTCATCGAGATTCGCCGTTACGCCCGCCAGGTGGAGCAGGCGCGCAAGCTCGCCGACCAAGCCGAGGCCAGCCGCTTCGCCGAGCTCAAGCGCTACCTCGAACAGGAACTGAGCGCGCTGGCCCAGGGCCAGTCCGACCTCAAGGCGCACGTCAGCCTCGAGGCCGGAGAGGCGCGCAAGGCCCTTTCCCTCGAGCACGACACCCTCAAGTCGCAGCACGCCGAGATCTCCGGGCGCGTGGACCAGAAGACCGAGCAGCTCAAGGGCGAGCTGCTGGCGCGGCTGGAGAGCCTGGAGCGCGGCCTCGCCTCCGACGTCGAACGCACCGGCAACACCCTGGCCGCTTACCTGGGCGAGCTCGAAGACCGGCTGCTGGGCCGCGCGGGCGAAGGCGAAGCCGCAGACGAAGAGGCCTGACCCCCCGTGCCGCACGAACAAGCGTTGCTCCTCACCGTTTCCTGGGCCGTGGGCCTGGGCCTGGCGGCGCAGCTGGTCGCGCACCGCACGCGCATCCCGGCAATCGTCCTGCTGCTGGTGACCGGGGTGCTCGCGGGGCCGAGCGTCCTCGGCTGGGTGCACCCCGAGTACATGGGCGAAGGCCTCGGGGTGCTCGTCAAGCTGGCCGTGGCCGTCATCCTCTTCGAGGGCGCGCTGAGCCTGCGCCTCGAGGACCTGCGCCGCGCCGCGTCCGAGGTGCGCGGGCTGATCACCACCGGGGTGGTCGTCACCTGGGTGCTGGCCACGCTGGCCGCCTACGCGCTGGCCGGGTTCACCTGGCCGCTGGCCATCCTCTTCGGCTCCCTGATGACCGTGACCGGCCCCACCGTGGTGCAACCGCTGCTGCGGAGGGTGCGGGTGCCGCGCAAGCTCAAAGCCATCCTCGAGGGGGAGGCGATCCTCGTCGACCCCGTGGGCGCGGTGCTGGCCGTCGCGGTGATGGACGTCGTCCTCGGCCTTTCCGGGGCCCATCCGCTCACCTGGTACGGCGCGGTCTGGGCCTACTTCGGCCGGCTGCTCACCGGAGGTGCGGTCGGAGCGGTGGGGGCGCTGCTGCTCTCGCGCCTTTTCCGCCGGCACGACTGGGTACCGCTCGAGCTGCGCAACCTGGTCGCCCTCGCGGGCGTCTGGGTCGCCTTCGCCGCCGCCGAGGCGCTCCTGCCCGAGGCGGGCCTGATGGCGGCGGTGGCCATGGGCCTGGTCTTCCAGCGCAGCGAGGTGCCCGAGGAGCGCCGCCTGCGCCACTTCAAGGAACAGCTCACGGTGCTGGGCATCAGCGTGCTCTTCATCCTCCTGGCCGCCGACCTGCCGCTGACGGTGGTGCGCGAGGCCGGTTGGCCCGCCGTCTGGACCGCTCTGGTGCTGGCGCTGGTGGTGCGCCCCCTGGCCGTGGCCGCGGCGACCTGGCGCTCGCCGCTCTCCTGGCGGGAAAAGTTCTTCGTCGCCTGGATCGGCCCCCGCGGCATCGTGGCCGCCTCGGTGGCCTCGCTCTTCGCGCTGGCGCTCCGGGGCGCGGGCATCCCCGGGGGCGACGCGCTCTTGGCCGCGGTCTTCGTGACCATCTTCGTTACCGTCACCCTCGCGGGGCTTACGGCCCCCTGGGTGGCGCGGCTCCTCGGCCTCACCCACCGCGGCGGCAAGCTCGCGGTCCTCGTAGGCGCCGGACCGCTGGCGCGCAAGGTGGGTCAGCTGATGAAGGAGCACGGCCGCCAGGTCGTCCTCGTCGACCGCAACCAGAGCCTGGTCTGGGCCGCCCGGCGCGCCGGACTCGAGGCGGTGCTGGGCAACGCCCTGGAGGAGGACACCCTTGCGGCCGTGGGCGCCGACGAAGCCGAAACGCTGCTCGCCGCCACCACCAACGCCGAGGTCAACGTGCTGGCCGTGGCCATCGCCCGCGAGGAATTCCATACCGCCCGTGCCTACCCCGTGGTCGACGCCAAGGGCGTCCGCGCCGAGACGGTGGAGCAGATCGGCGGGCAGATCGCTTTCGGCCGCCCCATCGACATCCGCGAATGGGAACACGCCCTCAGCTACGAGCCCGTGGTCACCTACGAGTGGCCCGTCCCCGAAGGGTTCGCCGGCGGGGCCGTGGGCCAGCTCGAGCTGCCCGACTTCCTGCTGCCGCTGGTGCGGCTGCGCGGCGAGGAGGCCGAGATCGTCCACGCCGCGCAGACCTGGAGCCGCGGGGAGCGGGTGGTCTTCGTCGCACGCGCCCCCGAGGACGAAGTCCGCGCCGCGCTAGACGCCCTCGCGCAGGGTTAGCCAGCGCTCCGCGGGCCAGGTGTTGGCCACCCGCTCGGGGGGCAGGCCGACCTTCTGCGCCATCCACAAACCGTAGGCCACGTCGGCGTAGCCCTCCGGGGCGTGGGCGTCGGGACCGATCGAGAAGACGAGCCGCTCGCGCCACGCGAGCGCCCGCCGCCAGTCGAGGTCGAGCCGCCAGGGGTTGGCGTTGATCTCGACGATCTTCCCCAGCTCCGCGGCCCGCGCCAGCACCCGTTCCCAGTCGGCCTCCGCGCCCTTGCGCCGCAGCAGCAGCCGGCCCGTTGGGTGGGCCAGGACGGTCAGGTAGGGGTTGGCGACGGCCCGCAAGAGCCGCGCGGTCTGTTCCTCGGGCGGAAGGTGGAAGTGGGAGTGCAGCGAGCCCAGCACCACGTCGAAGCGGGCCAGGACCTCGTCCGGGTAGTCGAGGCTGCCGTCCGGGAGGATGTCCGACTCGATCCCCTTGAGGATGCGGAAGGGGGCGAGCTCGGCGTTCAAAGCGTCGATCTCGGCCCACTGGCGCTCGAGGTCCTCCAGGGTGAGGCCGCCGGCGTAGGCGGCCGTCTGCGAGTGATCGGTCACCACCATGTAGGCGTACCCCTCGGCGATCGCCGCCTCGGCCATGGTGCGCAGGCTGGCGCTGCCGTCGGAGTAGGCGGTGTGCAGGTGCACCAGGCCCACAAGGTCGCGGCGCTCGACGAGGCGGGCCGGGGGCGCGAGCCCCAGGTGTTCGGGCTCGCGCCAGCAGGGGGGGACCGGCTCGCGCCCGAGCGCGGCGAAGACGGCGGCCTCGTCGGGACCGGCGGGCAGCGCCCCCAGCGCCCGCACCCAGGCTTCCGAGCCCGTGGCCCGCAGCAGCACGGTTCCAAACTCGCGCTCCCCGGCGCAGAAGACCCTGAGCGGCAGGCCCTCGAGGCGGCCGTGCACGACGCTGCCGCGCACCTCGATGGCGTGCTCTCCGAGGGCCGTGAGCACCGCCTCGGGTGCGGCCCGCGCCACCAGGTCCACGTTCCCTGCGGTCTCGAGCCGCCGCCGCAGGCTGCCGGCCAGCGCGGCGTAGACGCCGGCCCGCTCCAGGTCGGCGAGCAGCAAGCGGGCGGCCTCGAGCCCCACCGGCAGGTGCACCCGCCGCAGGTTGGCGAGCGCGAAGCGGGCGGCCTCGAGGAACGTCTGCTGGGTCTTCTTGCCAAAGCCCGGCATGGCGGCGATCCGCCCCTCCTCGGCGGCGCGCACCAGTTCCTCGAGGCTGTCGATCCCCGCCTGCCAAAGGGCGCGGATGCGCTTGGGCCCCAGCCCCTGTACCATGAAGAGCTCGGCCACCCCCGGGGGCACCTGGCCGCGCAGCTCCTCGAGGTAGTCGAACTCTCCGGTCTGCACGATCTCGGCGAGCGCCCCTGCAAGCCCCTTGCCGATCCCGGGCAGGCGGTCGAAGCCCGCGGCCATCAGCTCGGGCAGCTCGCCCTCGTAGCGCTCGAGCGCCCGCGCCGCCTTGCGGTAGGCGCTGACGCGGAAGCCGCTCTCGCCCAGCACCTCCATCAGATCGGCGGTTTCGCCGAGCATCCGCGCCAGGTCCTTGGTGGTCACGGCGCCTCCAGCGGGTAGGGCTCGGGCTTGCGGTTCTTGTAGACCCAGGCCTCGCGGTAGCCCGCCTCGCTCAGCCGCGCCGCCGCCTCCGCGAAGCGCGCCCCCACCTCGTCCGGCGCGTGGGCGTCGGAGCCGAGCACCACGGGGATCCCGAGCTCGCGGGCGCGTTTCAAGATCTCGGGGGCGGGGTAGAGCTCGCGGGCGGGCTTGCGCCAGCCGGCGGTGTTCACGTCCAGGGCAAGCCCGGCGTCGCGGACGGCGCCCAGCACCCCCTCGACCAGGTCCCAGGCCTCCTCCGGCGGGAGGTGGCCGAACTTCTTGGGCAGGTCGAGGTGGCCGATGGCGTCGAAGAGGCCCGACTCGGCAGCGGCGTAGACCAGGGCGTAGTAGTCGGCGTAGACCTCGAGCCGGTCGCGCCGCTCGAACTCGTCGGCGAAGTCGGGGTGGTCGAACGGCCAGGCGCCGATGAAGTGCACCGAGCCGATCACGTAGTCGTAGGGGTAGGCCTCGAGCTGGGCCCGCACGTAGGCCTCGGTGCCGGGGTGGAAGTCGGCCTCGAGCCCCAGCCCCACGTAGAAACCGTCGGGCGCCTGGGCCCGCACCGCCTCGACGAGGCGGTGGTAGAGCGGCAGCTGCGCCTCGGGCATGCGGCTTTCCGGGTCGAACCAGGGCGGCATGGGGTTGTGGTCGGTGAAGACGAGGCCCATGAGGCCCCGCTCCCGCGCCGCGGCCAGGTAGGCTGCGGGCTCGCCTTCGGCGTGCCGGCACAGCGGGGTGTGCACGTGGCTGTCGTACATGGCCTCAGTCTACGGCCGAACGGGGCGAGGCGTTCACCTTGCTCCGCTTCCAATAAGCCCACAGGCCACACGCTACGGGCTACAGGCTTTTACACCCAGCTCACGCTGCCGAAGGTGTCCTCGCGGCGGGGGCTGGTCGAGAACATCACCACCGGCACCTCGAGCGCGTCTTCGATGAACTCGATGTAGTCGAGCAGCGGCCGCGGCAGGTCCTCGCGGCGGGCGAGCCCCGCGAGGTCGCCCCACCCCTTCATGGTGCGGTACTCCACGGCCCCGTCCTCACGGTAGGCGACGCCCACCTTGACCTCCTCGAAGCCCGCGAGCACGTCGAGTTTGGTGAGTACGATCCCGTCCATGCCGTTGACGTCTACGGCGTACTTGAGGGCCACCAGGTCGAGCCAGCCCACCCGCCGCGGGCGGCCGGTGGTCACCCCGAACTCGCCGCCCTTCTCCCGCAGCGTCTCGGCCAGCTCGCCGGTGAGCTCGGTGGGGAAGGGGCCGTGCCCCACCCGGGTGGCGTAGGCCTTGGCCACGCCGTAGACCTTGCCCACCGCCTTGTGGGATAGCCCGGTGCCCACGACGATCCCGCCCACGCTGGGGTGGCTGCTGGTCACGTAGGGGTAGGTGCCGTAGTTGAGGTCGAGCATCGTCCCTTGGGCCCCCTCGAAGAGGATCTTCTTCCCCGCCTTCCAGGCCGCGCGCAGCTCGGCGCCGGTGTCGGCCACGAAGGGCCCCAGCACCTCGCGCATCCGCGCCAGGTCCTCGAGCGCCCGCGCCGCGCTCGTCCAGCCGGCGCCCGCGGTGGAGTTGGGCTTGGCCGCGAGCAGGCGTTCCACGCGCTCGGCGAGGACTTCGGGCTCGAGCAGGTCACCGACGCGGATGCCCACGCGTCGGGCGCGGTCGGCGTAGGCCGGGCCGATGCCGCGCCCGGTGGTGCCCACGAAGTTGCCCTTGCTCTCCACGAACTTGTGGTGCGGCAGCACCAGGTGCGCCCGTTCGGAGACGCGCACCCGGGGCTCGAAGCCCAGCCGGCGGATCTCGGCAAGCTCTTCCGCGAACGCCTCGGCGTCGACCACCATCCCATCGGCGAGCACGCTCGTCGCGTGCGGGTGGATCACCCCCGTCGGCAGCAGGTGCAGCTTGAAGGTGTGCCCCCCGGCGACGACCGTGTGCCCCGCGTTGGCCCCGCCCTGAAAGCGCACCACGTAGTCGGCCTGGGCCACCAGCGCGTCGGTGACCTTCCCTTTACCCTCGTCGCCCCACTGGGCCCCTATGATCGCGACTCCCGGCATGACGGCCCCAGCTTACCCCACCCCACGGTGCATAGCTATTCAGTGCAACGCGCAGGGTGGGGGCACGCGTTTGCGCAAACCTGGCCCTTTGTCGTAAAATGCTCCAACCGTTTTGGAGGAATGGTTATGCATGAGGGTGCACCGCCCCTGACCGTGGGGATCGAGGAAGAATACCAACTGATCGACCCGGAGACCCGCGGCCTGGCCCCGGTGGCCTCCGAGGTGCTGGGGGAGGCCCCCCTCGCGCTCAAGCAGCTGCTCAACCCCGAGCTGCACCAGGCAATGGTCGAGATCGGCACCCCGCCCGCGGCCAACATCCGCGAGGCCTACGGCATGCTCGTGGAAATGCGGCGCGAGGTGGCTCAGCTGGCCGCGGCCAAGGGGGCCCGCATCGTTGCCGCCGGCACCCACCCCTTCGCGCTCTGGGAGGACGTGCCCATCACCCAGAAGGACCGCTACATGGAGCTCCTCGGCGAGTTCCAGGACGCGGTACGCGCCCTGCTCATCTTCGGTACCCACGTGCACGTGGGGGCGGGGGACGACGACGAGTTCCGCGTCGACGCCATCAACACCCTGCGCTACATGCTTCCGCACCTGCTGGCCCTCTCGGTTTCGAGCCCGCTGTGGCGCGGCCGCGTCACCGGCCTCAAGAGCTACCGCAGCCTCATCTGGCGCGGCCTTCCGCGCACCGGCATCCCCGCCACCTTCTCCAGCTACTCCGACTACCAGCACTTCGTCGAGATCCTGATCGAAACCGGCTCCATCCAGGACGCCTCGCGCATCTGGTGGGCGATGCGGGCCCACCACCGCTACCCGACGATCGAGTTCCGGGCCACCGACCTGGCCACCCACCCGCGCGACGCCATCGCCATTGCGGCGCTGGCCCAGGCGCTGATCTACAAGCACTGGCTGATGCGGCGCGACAACGTCACCTTCCGCCGGTACCCCACCCCGCTGATCGAAGAGAACGTCTGGCGCGCCGCGCGCTACGGCCTTGACGGCAAGCTGATCGACTTCGGCGAGCGCCGCGAGAAATGGGCCCGCGACCTGCTCGTCGAGCTCGTCGAGTTCGTGGACGACGTCCTCGACGACCTGGACAGCCGCTGGGCGGTGGAGCACGTCTACACCATCCTCGACCGCGGCACCGCCGCCGACCGGCAGCTGGCCATCTACGAGGAGACCGGCGACCTGCGCGCCGTGGTGGACTGGCTGATCGAGGAAACGCTCCGGGACATCGCCTGAGAACTGCGGTATCGTGAAGACGTGACGTCAGCGCAGGCACGTGCCCAAGACACCCTCGCGTACTTCGAACGCCACCTGGACGCCTACCTGACCGACCTGCGCGAGCTGGTCGCGATCGAGTCGCCCACCCACCACCTGCCCGGGATCAAGAAGGCGGCGCTGTGGTTGCAGACCCAGTTCGCGGGGCTGGGCGAACTGCGCCGCTTCGAGACCGAGGCCGGCACGGTGCTGCGCCTCTTCCGCCGCGGCAGCGGGCCGCGGGTGCTGCTGCTCGCCCACTACGACACCGTGCACCCGGTGGGCTCGTGGAAGAAGCTGTGGCGCGAGGAGCGCGGCCGGATCTACGGCCCCGGCGTCTACGACATGAAGGCGGGGCTGCTCTTCATTCTCTGGGCGCTGCGCTACCTGGGCGCCTCGGGCGCCGAACACCCCAACCTGGAGGTGCTGCTCACCCCCGACGAGGAGGTGGGCTCGGTGACCTCGCGCATCTTCATCGAGGACGCCGCCCGCGGCGCCGACTACGCGCTGGTGCTCGAGCCCCCCACCGGCGCCGGTGACCTCAAGGTGCACCGCAAGGGCGTGGGCTGGTACAAGCTGCGCGTTCACGGCAAGGCCGCCCACCAGGGGGTCGAGCCCGAGAAGGGCGTGAACGCCATCGTGGAGGCGGCGCACCAGGTGCTGCGCGTCGTCGAGGCCCAGGACCTGGAGAAGGGCACCACCCTGGGCCCCAACGTGGTCCGCGGCGGCACCGCCGGCAACGTGGTGGCCGACTACGCCGAGGTGCTCGTGGACCTGCGCGCCTGGACGCTCGAGGAGGCCGAGCGGGTGGACCGCTTCATGCGGGCCCTCGAGCCGGTGCACCCGGGGGCGCGCCTCGAGCTCGAGGGCGGTCTGAACCGCCCGCCAATGGAGCCCACCCCCGAGAGCCTGGCGCTGTTCGAGCTGGCCCGCGGCGTGGCCCGCGACCTCGGCTTCGACTCGAAACCCGGGAAGGTGGGCGGCGGCTCCGACGGCAACTTCACCGCCAACCTGGGGGTGCCCACCCTCGACGGCCTGGGGGCGGCGGGGGCGGACGCCCACCAGCACAGCGAGCGCATCGTCACCGCCGAGCTGCCCCGGCGCATGGCGCTTTTGGCCGAGCTGCTCACCCGCCTGGTGCGCGACGCCTAGTAGACTGAGGCAAGATGTTCTTCCGCAAATCCGATCCGCACGTCAAACCCGAGGGCATGGCCTACTGGGTGCGGGTGCGCACCGAAAAGAGCGGTGAGGTCGTGCCGCTGCGCATCTCCCGCGCCAGCGAGCTCAGCCCCACGGCCGAGGGTTACTACGTGCGCAAGGTGATCGTCGCCCCCGAGAGCCTCGACCGGGCGGTGCTCGAGATCTGGTTCGACCGCCGCGCCCGTGTGGTGCGCAAGGCGGTCGAGGGCGGCGAACTGGTGCCCATCAAGGAGTGGTCATGAAACGCAAGGACCTGGAAGGAAGCCCTCACGGCGAACTCTTCCCCGGAGCCCGCGCCGCGGCCTTTGGGGGCCGGCAGACCATGCTCAACCACGTGGTGCTCGACCACGGCGTGACCGTGCCCGAGCACAGCCATCCCGAGGAACAGATCACCTACGTGCTCTCGGGGCGGCTCGCCTTCCAGATCGAGGGCGAGGTCTGCGAGGTGGCCGCCGGCGAGGCCGTCTGGGTTCCCGGGGGCGCGACGCACGCGGTGCGGGCGCTCGAGCCCAGCGTGGTCCTCGACGTCTTCAGCCCCGTCCGCCCCGACCTGTTGGAAAAGTTCGGTGGCTAGCGTGGTGCGCGGCAAGGCGGTGCTCGTCACCGGGGCCAGCCGCGGCATCGGCGAGGCGGTGGCGCGGGCGCTGGCCTGGCGCGGCGCCAAGGTGGGC
>JALSIA010000056.1 GCA_026981865.1 Thermaceae bacterium | reverse complement strand
ACGGGCTGATCGTCGTAAAGGTGGGGGGTTCCGAGGGCATCGACTACGCGGCGGTGGCGCGCGACGCCGCGGCGTTATGGAAACAGGGCCGGCGGCTCGTGCTGGTGCACGGCGGCAGCGCCGAGACCAACCGCATCGCCGAAGCCCTGGGGCACCCGCCGGTCTTCCTCGAGCACCCCGGCGGCCTCACCAGCCGGCTGACCGACCGCAAGACGCTCGAGATCTTCGAGATGGTCTACGCCGGCAAGATGAACAAACTCATCGTCGAGCTCTTGCAGCGTGAAGGGGTGAACGCGGTGGGGCTGTCGGGCATCGACGGCCGCGTCTTCGAGGGGCGGCGCAAGAAGGCGGTCAAGTACATCGAAAACGGCAAGCTCAAGGTGCGGCGCGACAACCTCACCGGCAGCGTGGAGAAGGTCAACACCGAGCTCCTCCACCTGCTCCTTGGCGCGGGCTACCTGCCGGTGCTCACCCCGCCGGCGATCAGCTACGAAGGCGAGGCGATGAACACCGACGGCGACACCGCCGCCGCCCAGGTGGCGGTGCAGATGCGGGCCGAGGCGCTGCTGCTGCTCTCGAACGTACCCGGCCTCTTGCGCAGCTTTCCCGACGAGTCGAGTCTGATCGCCGAGATTCCCGCGGACCGGGTGGAAGACTTCATGGACTTCGCCCAGGGGCGGATGAAGAAGAAGGTGCTGGGCGCGGCCGACGCGGTGAAGGGCGGCGTGGGCCGGGTCGTCTTCGGCGACGCCCGGGTGGAAGCCCCGATATCCAATGCGCTTGCCGGCGCCGGTACGGTGGTGCGTTGACAAAACGCCGGTCGGGAACGTAGGCTCGGGGAGATGAAGGCCTTGAAACCGCGCAAACCGGAGGTCCGGGGGAAGCCGTAGCCGCCCGTTGGCTCACCGGTTCCCTCGGCTCGCGTATGCGGGCCGAGTTGCGTTTAAGGGGGAATAAACATGCAGAACTGGCTGGAGATCGAAAAGCGGCACGACTCGGGGGTCTACAACAAGCACGAGCTGGTCATTGTTCGCGGCAAGGGGGCGCGCGTGTGGGACGTCGAGGGCCGCGAATACATCGACTGCGTGGGCGGCTACGGGGTGGCCAATGTGGGGCATTCGAACCCGGCAGTGGTGAAGGCCATCCAGGAACAGGCCGAGACCCTGATGATCCTGCCGCAGACGCTGCCCTCGGCCAAGCGGGCCGAGTTCTACCAGACGCTTACCCGGCTGACGCCGGAGGGCCTGGTGCGCGTCTTCCCCACCAACTCCGGCACCGAGAGCGTGGAGGGGGCGCTCAAGTTCGCCCGCGCCGCCACCGGCCGCAAGAAGTTCATCAGCACCATGCGCGCCTTCCACGGCCGCACCTTCGGCTCGGTGAGCCTGACCTGGGAGAAGAAGTACCGCCAGCCCTTCGAGCCGGTGGTGGGGCCGGTGGAGTTCGTGCCCTACAACGACGCGGAGGCCTTGAAGGCGGCGGTGGACGAGGAAACGGCCGCGGTCATCATCGAGCCGGTGCAGGGCGAGGGCGGGGTGCGCCCGGCGAGGCCCGAGTTTTTGCAGGCGGCCCGCGAGGTGACGCGCGAGAAGGGCGCGCTTCTCGTCCTCGACGAGATCCAGACCGGCTTCGGCCGCACCGGCCGGCTGTTCGCGCTCGAGCACTACGGCGTGGTGCCCGACATCCTGACGCTGGCCAAGGGCATCGGCGGGGGCATGCCGATGGGGGCGATCGTCATGACCGACGCGGTGGCCGACGGCATGCCGAAGGGCGGCCACGGCACCACCTTCGGCGGCAACCCGCTGGCGATGGCCGCCGGGGTGGCGGCGATGAGGTACATCGAGGAAAACCGACTCTGGGAGCGCGCCGCCGAGCTGGGCGAGTGGTTCATGGAGGCGCTGCGTCGGATCGGCTCGCCGCGCGTGCGCGAGGTGCGCGGCAAGGGGCTGATGGTGGGGGTGGAGCTCAAGGAAAAATCCGCCCCCTACATCACCCGGCTGGAGCGTGAACACGGCGTGCTGACGCTGGCCGCCGGACCGACGGTGATCCGCTTCCTCCCGCCGCTCGTCATCGAAAAGGCCGACCTGGAGCGGGTGGTGGAGGCGGTGCGCGAGGTGCTCGCGTGACCCTGCCGCCGCTCGAGTACTCACCGCTGGCCGACCCGGTGCGCTTTCTGGCCGGGGCGCTGGAGATTCCCAGCCCCTCGGGCCAGGAGCGGCTGGTGGCCCAGTACCTGGTGCGCGGGATGAAGGCGCTGGGGATGGAGGCCTGGGTGGACGAAGCCGACAACGCCCGCGGCGTCTGGGGGCGGGGTCCGCTGCAGGTGGCGCTGGTGGGCCACATCGACACCGTGCCCGGCGAGGTGCCGGTGCGGGTGGAGGACGGCAAGCTCTTCGGCCGCGGCGCGGTGGACGCCAAGGGGCCGTTCGTGACCTTCATCCTGGCTGCGGCCGGGCTGCCGCAGGAGCTCGCGGACGTCTTCACCCTCCACCTGGTGGGCGCGACCGAGGAGGAGGCCCCGAGCTCGAAGGGGGCCCGCTACGTGGCCGACAAGATCACCCCGCAGTTCGCCGTCATCGGCGAGCCCTCGGGTTGGGAGGGCATCACCCTGGGGTACAAGGGGCGGCTCTTGGTGCGGGTGCGGCGCGAGAAGGACAACTTCCACTCCGCCCACCACGAACCCAACGCCGCCGAGGAGCTGATCGACTACTTCAACTCGATCCGCGCCTGGACGCAGGGCTTCAACACCGGCATGCGCGCCTTCGACCAGGTGCAGTACTCGCTGCGCGACTTCAAGATCCACCCGGTGGACACCCGCCAGCGCGCCGAGCTTTTCTTCGACCTGCGGCTGCCGCCGCGGCTGCCGCCGGAGGAGGCGATCGCCCACCTGCTGGCCTACGCCCCGCCGACGCTCGAGCTTGACTTCTCCGGCCGCGAGGTGCCCTACCAGGGCCCCAAGGACACCCCGCTGACCCGGGCGCTGCGCGTGGGCATCCGCAAGGTGGGGGGCCGCCCGGTCTTCAAGCTGAAGACCGGCACCTGCGACATGAACGTCCTCGCCCCCCACTGGCCGGTGCCGATGGTGGCCTACGGCCCCGGCGACAGCACCCTCGACCACACCCCGGTCGAGCACGTGCTGCTCGAGGAGTTCGAAAAGGGCGTGGCCGCGCTGCGGGCGGCGCTTGCGCACCTGGCCCGCAGCGCGGTTCCCGCGGCCTAGTCCGCCAGCGGCGTCACGTAAACGACGAGCACGTGCCCCGCGCCCCAACGGCCGGCGAGCAGCTCGTAGCTCCGTCCGGCCTCCAGTTCACTGAAGAGCGCCAGGCGCGGGGTGAGCTTCAGCGGCGCGCGCACGCCCGCGAAGGGAAGCTCGAGCGCGACCTCCACTTGCGTGCGCGGCGCGCGGACCTCGACGACTTCGGTGGCGGTGACCGTGCGCGCGCCCTCGCGCCGACGCGTGCGGGACAGCGTGGCCGTGCCGGCCTCGTCGTCTTCGATCGTGTGGCTCGCCACCACCAAGCCCGAACCCCGCTTTACCTGCGGCCGAACCCGGAAGGCAAAGGCCAGCTCTCCGCGCGTCCGCTTGGCGAAGCGCGCCACCACTTGGCCGTCGACGCGCACCTCGAAGCGCAGCCGCTCGCCGGCGGCGGCGAAGGTGTAGCGCAGCAGATGCTCGGCGGCCACCGCGTCCTTCGCTGCGAAGGGCGTGTACCGCCAGCGGTCCGTAACCGTCACCCGCGCCAGCGCTGGCGAAACCAGGACCAGCAACCCCAACCCCACGACCAGCTTTCGCAACATGGCGTACCTCCCACCCGACCCCCGCGGCGTACCGGGAAGATGGAAAACGCCGCAACGGGTCCGGCCGCCCGGTGAAGACGCACAAGAGCAGGAATAGGCTGGTTTGATTATAGCCAACGCCTTCCTTATTTTCAATGCAAGGAGCCGCCTTGTCGAAGCGCCTCGTAGAGCGCCACCCCCACGCTCACCGCCAAATTGAGCGAGCGCACCGGCCCGGTCATGGGGATGCGCAGCGCGGGAAACCGGTCCAGAACCGCATCGGGCAGCCCCCGGGTCTCGGGGCCGAAGAGCAGGTAGTCGCCGGGGTGGAAGCGGGCTTCAAAGAGCGGGGTCTCGGCCTTGGTGGAGAACGCCCAGACGCGCGCACCCGCGGGCAGCGCT
>JALSIA010000055.1 GCA_026981865.1 Thermaceae bacterium | reverse complement strand
CCGTCCTCCACCAGCTCGGTACCGCACTCGGGGCAGCGTTCGGGGAAGACGATCGGCGTTTCCCCGCCCGTCCGCTTTTCCTTCACGACCCGCAGGATCTCGGGGATGATGCCGCCCGACTTGTGCAGGCGCACCGCGTCGCCGATGCGGGCGTCCAGCTCTTCGATGAAGGCCTTGTTGTGCAGGGTGACGCGGCTCACGGTGGTGCCGTCGAGCTGGACCGGCGTCAGGTGGGCCACCGGGGTGATGCGACCGGTGCGGCCCACCTGGAAGACGACCTCCTCGATGCGGGTTTCCCGTTCCTCGGCGGGGAACTTGTAGGCAACGGCCCAGCGCGGCGACTTGGCGGTGTGGCCCAGGCGGCGCTGCGCCTCCAGGTCGTTCACCTTGACGGTCACCCCGTCGGCCTCGAAGGGCAGCGCGCCGCGGCGGGCGAGCAGTTCCCGGTAGGCCGTTTCCACCCCCGCTGCCCCCACGGCGCGGGTGCGGTGGGGTTCCACCGGCAGGCCCAGGGCCTCCAGGCGGTCGAGCAGCTCGAGCTGCGTGCGCGCCCCCAGTTCCGCCGCTCCCTCGCCCACGCCGTAAAAGTAGGCCGCAAGCCGGCGCTCGGCGGCGATGCGCGGGTCCTTCTGCCGCACCGCGCCGGCGGCGGCGTTGCGGGGGTTCTTGAAGGGCAGCTCCCCGGCCTCCTCGCGCGCGCGGTTGAGCTCCAGGAAGACCTCCCGCGGCATGTAGACTTCGCCGCGCACCTCCAGCCGCGGAGGGGCACCCTCGAGCCGCGAGGGGACGTCCCGGACGGTCAGCAGGTTCTGGGTTACCTCCTCGCCCACGCGGCCGTTGCCGCGGGTGGCGCCCCAGACGAGGCGGCCGCCTTCGTAGAGCAGGTTGATCGAGAGGCCGTCGATCTTGTATTCGAGCGCGTACTCGAGCGGCGGCTCGGTTCCCAGCGCCCGGGCGACGCGCTCCTCGAAGGCGGCGATCTCCTCGGGGCCGAAGGCGTTGTCCAGCGAGTAGAGCGGGGTCGGGTGCGTAACCGGCTCGAAGCTGGCGCCCAGCCCCCCCGCCCCCACCTGGTTCGTGGGCGAAGCGGGCGAGCGCAGCTCGGGAAAGGCGGCCTCCAGCTCGGCCAGCTCGCGCACCAGCGCGTCGTACTCGGCGTCGGAGATCTCGGGCCGGTCGAGCACGTAGTAAAGGTGGTTGTGACGCCGGATGGCCCAGGTCAGCTCGGCCACCCGCCGCGCGGCTTCATCCCTCGTCACGGTTTCCAGTATAGGAAGCCGCTTCGGACCCGGATGAGGCCGCCCCCTCCGGCCGCGTACATGACCTTCACGCATCCCTGGCATATAATGGCGCTGGCGATGAGCCATAGGAACGCAAACCTTGAAGGAGGTCGAGTATGAAACGATGGGCAGTGTTGGGCATGGTATTGGCGGCCTTCATGGGCCTGGCGATGGCACAGGTTCGTGTGGGCATCGCGTTCGACGCGGGCGGTAAGAACGACCGCAGCTTCAACCAGTCGGCCTGGGAAGGCGCGCAGAAGGCCGCCAAGGACCTGGGCATCGAGCTGTTCGACTTCGAGCCCTCCGATCCCAGCCAGGTGATCCAGGGCATCCGCAACTTCGCGGAGGAAGACTTCGACCTGATCATTGCCGTCGGTTTCGCCAACCAGGGTGCGATCGAGGCGGTGGCCAAGGAGTTCCCCGACATCAACTTCGCGATCATCGACTCGGTGGTCGACCTTCCCAACGTGGCCAGCCTGGTCTTCCGTGAGCACGAGGGTTCGTTCCTGGTCGGCTACATCGCCGGTAAGCTGACCCAGACCGGCACCGTCGGCTTCGTGGGCGGCATGGACATCCCGCTGATCCACAAGTTCGAGCAGGGCTACAAGGCCGGCGTGGAGTACGCCTGTGCCGAGGACGGCATCGACTGCAACGTCATCATCAACTACGTGGGCAACACCCCCACCGCCTGGAACGACCCGGCCAAGGCGAAGGAGATCGCGCAGGCGCAGGTTTCGCAGGGCGCGGACATCATCTACGCCGCGGCCGGTGGCTCGGGCTTGGGCGTGCTCGACTACATCAAGCAGACCCAGTGCATCAGCAGCAAGAAGTTCATTCGCGACCCCTTCCGCAACGTGCCCGGCAACCCCTGCGGTAAGGACCAGCGCCCGATCTTCCTGATCGGCGTCGACGCCAACCAGAACTACCTGGGCGACACCGACAACAACCCCGCCACCCTCAACTTCGTGCTCACCTCGATGATGAAGCGCGTGGACGTGGCCACCTACGACACTATTAAGAGCGTCGTGGACGGCACCTTCAGCGGCGGCATCCACGAGTTCGGGCTCGAGAACAACGGCGTGGGCTACGCCCTCGACGAGTACAACAAGGCCCTGATCCCGCAGGCGGTCGTGACCCGCCTCGAGATCATCAAGCGCAAGATCCTCAGCGGCGAGATCAAGGTTCCTTCCTCGCGCTAAAGTCTTAGCGAAACCACGCGGGCCGCTCCCTCGGGGGCGGCCCTTTCGGTTGGTATACTGCGTGCGTGAGCGAATTCGCGTTGGAGCTGAACAACATCACCAAGCGCTACCCGCTGGTGCTGGCCAACGACCACATCAGCCTTGGGGTCAAATGGGGCGAGGTGCTGGCGCTCGTGGGCGAGAACGGCGCGGGCAAGTCCACGCTGATGAAGATCGTCTACGGACTGGTCCGCCCCGACGAGGGCGAGATCTTCGTCGACGGGCAGCGCGTCGAGATCCACACCCCGTCGGACGCCATCGCCTTGGGGATCGGCATGGTGCACCAGCACTTCATGCTCGTGGACACGCTTTCCGTGCTCGACAACGTGATTCTGGGCATGGAGCCCAAGGCCGGCCCCGCCATCGACTACGCCGCCGCCCGCAAGCGCGTGGTCGAGCTGATCGAGGAGTTGGGTTTCGACCTCGACCCCGACGCGATCATCGAAGATCTGCCGGTGGGGGCGCAGCAGCGCGTCGAGATCCTCAAGACCCTCTACCGCAACGCCAAGATCCTCATCCTCGACGAGCCCACTGCGGTGCTGACCCCGCAGGAGGTCGAGGAGTTGTTCAAGTTCCTGCGCGAGTTCGCCGAGAAAGGCCACGCGATCATCCTCATCACCCACAAGCTCGACGAGGTGATGGAGGTCTCCGACCGGGTCACCGTGATCCGCGACGGCAAGGTGGTGGGCACGGTGAACACGCCCGAGACCAGCGTGGCCGAGCTGGCGCGCATGATGGTGGGGCGCGAGGTGATCCTGACCGTACAGAAAAAACCCGCCGAGCCCGGCGAGGTGGTGCTCGAGGCCGAGGACCTGCGGGTCGAGGGGACCGGCCACCGGCCGCGGCTGGACGGGGTTTCCTTCCGGGTGCACGCCGGCGAGGTCGTGGGCATCGCGGGCGTCGAGGGCAACGGCCAGACGGAGCTCGTCGAGGTGATCACCGGTCTGCGCCCCTTCCAGGGGACGCTGCGGTACAACGGCGAAGCGGTGCACCCCAGCGCCCGCAAGGTGCGCGAGTGGGGCGTGAGCCACATTCCCGAGGAGCGCAACGACCGCGGCTTGATCCTCGAGTTTCCCACCCGTTACAACATCATCCTCGGGGACCACTACCGCGAGCCCTACGCGGGCTTCCTGGGTTTCTTCAACGACGGGGTGATCAACGCCTACGCCGAGCAGGTGGTCGAGCGCTTCGACGTGCGGCCGCGCAGCATCCACCTGATTGGACGCCGCTACTCGGGCGGCAACGCCCAGAAGATCATCGTGGGCCGCGAGCTGGCGCGCAACCCCAAGCTGCTGGTGGCGGCGCAGCCGACGCGCGGCGTCGACATCGGCGCCATCGAGTTCATCCACCAGAACATCATCGAGGCCCGCGATCAGGGCATGGCGGTGCTCCTCGTCTCGGCCGATCTCAACGAGGTCATGAGCCTCTCCGACCGCATCCTGGTGATGTACGAAGGGCGGATCGTGGGCGAGGTGCGCCCGGACGAGGTGACCGAAGAGCAGATCGGCCTGCTGATGGCCGGTTTGGAAGCGGCGGTCTAGGCGGCGCATGCGGGTACTCTTCGTCGGCGACGTGGTGGCGCGGCCCGGGCTTCGGGCCGTCGCCCTGCACCTGCCCGACGTGCGCGACCGCTACGACTGGGTCATCGTCAACGGCGAGAACGCCGCCGGCGGCAAGGGGCTGGACAG
>JALSIA010000054.1 GCA_026981865.1 Thermaceae bacterium | reverse complement strand
CCACGAACCGACGCCGGCAGCGGCGAGGTAGACGGTGTCGAGGAAGCCGTCAAAGAGCGCGAGCACCAGGGCCAGCTCCTTCAGGGGGTTGACGATCAGGACGTTGTACACCCGGTCCACGTAAAAGGCTTGGGTCGACCAGGTCTGGAAGGTGAGGTACCACCCCGGCAACGTCCAGCGGCGGAAGGCCAGGTAGCCCAGGTAGAGGCCGACCAGCGCCACCGCCGCCGAGAGCGCGATCAAGCCCCACTCGAGGCCGAGCGTCATGTGGTGCTTCTCGACGTGGGCCAGCGCCGGGGCCAGGTAGGGTTCCACCAGGTTCCAAAGCGGCTCGGGGAGGGCCAGGAAACCCGCGAAAACCGCGCCCAGCGCGAGCACGTCGTTGGGCACGGTCATCACCGGAGGGGCCTCGTGAGGGTGGCCGCTGCCCTTGTACTCGCCCAGGAAGACGAGCACGTACCAGCGCATCGCGTAGACCGCGGTCAGGAAGGCCACGGCCAGGCCGGCCAAGTAGAAGCCCGTGCCCCCGAAGGGGTAGGTGAGCGTCGCGGTGATGATCGCGTCCTTGGACCAGAACCCAGCGAGCAGCGGGAAGCCGGCGAGCGAGAGCGCGCCCGCGAGGCCGTGCAGGTGGGTGCGCGGCAGGTACTTCTTGAGCCCGCCCATCTTGCGCACGTCCTGCTCGCCGCCGAGGGCGTGGATGACCGAGCCCGAGGCCATGAAGAGCAGCGCCTTGTAGAAAGCGTGGGTCATGACGTGGAAGAGCGCGATCCAGTACGCCCCCACCCCCACGGCCAGGAACATGTAGCCCAGCTGGCTGATCGTCGAGTAGGCGACGATCTTCTTGATGTCCCACTGCCCCAGGGCGGAGAGCGCCCCGTAGGCCGCAGTGACCAGGCCGATGACGGCGATGAAGTAGGAAACGTCCTGCAGGTTGGCGTAGAGGAAGGAACTGCGGGCGATCAGGTAGACGCCGGCGGTGACCATCGTGGCCGCGTGGATCAGGGCGCTGACCGGCGTGGGGCCCGCCATGGCGTCGGGCAACCAGACCATCAGCGGCACCTGGGCGCTCTTGCCCACCGCGCCCACGAAGAGCAGCAGCCCCGCGGTGCCAAGCGCCAGCGGCAGCACCGTGCTGCCCTCGATGGCCTCGCGCAGCTCGCCGATCGAGAGGGTGCCGAAGAGGCTGTAGAGCAGGGCCATGCCCAGCAGGAACCCCAGGTCACCGATGCGGTTGGTGATGAAGGCCTTGCGGGCGCTGTCGGCGTTGACCTTCTCGGTGTACCAGAAGCCGATCAGCAGGAAGCTGGCCAGACCCACGCCCTCCCAACCGATGAACATCACCGGGTAGCTACCGGCGAGGACGAGGGTCATCATCATGGCGATGAAGAAGTTGAGGTAGGCGAAGAAGCGGCTGAACCCCGCGTCGCCGTGCATGTAGCCGATCGCGTAGACGTGGATCAGGAAGCCGATGCCCGTAACCACCAGCCCCATGTAGCCCGAGAGCGGGTCGAGAACGAGGCTGAAGGGAATGCCGGGCAGCCAGTCCTTGATCGCCCACTCGGCGCCCCCGGTCAGCACCCCGTAGAGCACCAGCAGGAAGCTGAGCCCCGTGAGCGCCGAGGCGATCACGCCCGGCGCGGGCTCGCGCAGGTGCTTGCCGAAGAGCCCCAGGAAGACGAAGCCCAGGAGCGGCAGGAGAAGGATGAGTAGGAGCAGCATGGTCACCCCCTAAGCTCCGCGAGGTCGTCCACCGAGGTGGAGCTGCGGGCGCGGAAGACCGCGACGATGATGCCGAGGCCCACGGCCACCTCGGCGGCCGCGAGCGCGATGACCACCAACGCCATCACCTGCCCGTCGAGGTTGCCCGAGGCGCGGGCGAAGGCCACGAAGGCCAGGTTGGCGGCGTTGAGCATCAGCTCGATGGACATGAAGATGAGGATCGCCGTGCGCCGCGCCAGTACGCCGTAGAGGCCGATGGCGAAGAGCAGGGCGGAAAGCAGCAGGTAATAGCTCACCGGCCCACCTCCCCCTGTTCCCGCTCCCGCTCGAGCACCTGGGGCTTCTTGCGCGCCCCGCGCACCCCCGGCTGCACCAGCACCACCGCGGCCACCGTGGCCGCGAAGAGCAACACCGCAATGAGCAGCACGACGTAGAGCCAGGGGCCGTAGAGCAGCTGCCCGAGCGGCCCCGGCAACCCCCCGGCCAGCTTGATCTCGGCGAGCGGGTGAACCGGCCCCAGCGCCGAGAAGGCATAGGCCAGGGTCAGGAAGAAGACGGCGGCGAACCCACCGGCCACCCACTTCATCCAGGGCATGCGCCCCGTGCTGACGTCGGCCCGGGCGTCGAAAAGCAGCATGATCACGAAGAGGAAGAGGACCATCACCGCGCCGGCGTAGACGATGATCTGGATCCAACCGAGGAACTGGGCCTCGAGCGCGAAGTAGACGGTGGCCAGCACCAGGAAGTTGCCCACCAGCGCCAACCCCGCGTGCACCGCGTTCTTGAGGGTGACCGCCGCCAGCGCACTGGCGACCAGCAGCACCCCGGCGATCAGGTCGAAGGCGCTCACTCGTACTTCACCCCCTCCAGCTCGGGTCGCACGTAGGGGACCTCGAAGCCCAGCTTCAGCGGTTTGCCGGTCACCTGGGCCTCGCGCCGCTGCGGCTTGGAGCCCACGGTGTCCACCAGCAGGTCCTCCTTGCCGTAGACGAAGTCGGAGTAAACGTAATCGGCCAGCTCGAACTCGTTGCCCATCACGATCGCCCCGGTGGGGCAGGCCTCTTCGCAGAGCCCGCAGAAGATGCAGCGCAGCATGTTGATCTCGTAGACCTTGGCGTAACGCTCCCCCGCCGAGACCGGATGCTCGGGATCGTTCTCCTCGGGCTCCACGTAGATGGCGTAGGCCGGGCAGGCCGCGGCACAAAGGCTGCAGCCGATGCACTTCTCCAGGCCGTCCGGGTGACGGGTGAGCACGTGCCGGCCGTGGAACCGCGGCTTCAGGGGCACCGGTGCGCTCGGGTAGGGAATGGTCACCGGCTTGGAGAACAGGTGCTTGAGGGTGATCCCCATCGCCTTGGCCAATGCGAACACGCTCATACGGCTCCTCCTTTGCTGGCCACCCAGTACGCCGTCGCCAGGAACCAGGCGAGCGCCACCGGGAAGAGCACCCCCCAGGCGAAGCGAATCATCACGTCGTAACGGGTGCGGAACCAGCTGGCCCAGATCCACATCACGATGAAGATGAAGGCCAGCCACTTGACGAACAGCCACAAAATCGGGACTTCCGGCAGGCCGAAGGGGGCGTGCCAGCCGCCCAGGAACAGCGTCGGGATCAGGGCCGACGCCGTGATCCAGTGCAGCAGCTCGGCCATGTAGAAGGCCACGAACTTCATGCTGTTGTACTCGGTGGAGAAGCCGCCCACCAGCTCCTGCTCGGCCTCGACGAAGTCGAAGGGGGTGCGGCCCATCTCGGCCAGCGAGGCGACGAAGTAGATCGCAAAGGCAGGGAACTGCCAAACGATCAACCAACCGTACTGGCCCTGCCAGTCCACGATGTCGCGCAGGCTGAGCGAACCCACGACCAGCACCGGACCCAGCAACGCGACGCCCAAGGCCAGCTCGTAGCCCACCAGCCCCGCGGCTGAGCGCATGCCGCCCATCAGGCTGTACTTCGAACCCGAGGCCCAGCCGGAGAGGAAGATGCCGTAGACGGCCAGCTCGGCGACGGCGAAGATGTAGAGGATGCCAACGTCCAGGTCGGCGATCCAGGGGTCGAGGCCGAAAAGGCTGCCTTCGGGCCCCAACGGGATCACCGCGAAGGCGGCGAGGGCGAAGGTGAAGGAGATGATCGGCGCCAGCCAGTAGACGAAGCGGTCGGCCTTGGCCACCGAGATGTCTTCCTTGAAGATGGCCTTGACCGCGTCGGCGATCGGCTGCAAGAGCCCCAACGGCCCGACGCGGTTGGGACCGAGGCGGACCTGGAAGCGCGCCAGGCCGCGGCGCATGCCCCAAGTAAGGTAGGCAAAGGCGAAGAGCAGCAGCAGGATCAGGACCAGGCCCTTGATCGCAGCGATCAGGTAGATCATGAGGTTTCACCTCCCTGGGGCACCAGGGCCCGGAAGGGAAGCCGGGCCGCCGGCGTTCCCGCCGGCAGGAAGAACCAGCCCTTGGGCAGTTCGGGGTCGAAGACGAGGCGCGCCCCAAGGGTCCCCAGGGGGGTTTCCACCTCAAGCGTCGCGCCCTCGTCGAGCCCCTCGGCCAGGGCGGTTTCGGGGTGGGCGGCCAGCTCGAGCGCGCCCAGCGCCCGCTGGACCACAGCGCCCAGGCGGTGGCGCGCCTTCCACATGCTCGGCCGCAGGTAAAGGTTGCCCTCGGCCGGAGCTACGGGGCGCGGGGTGAGGCTGACGCGGGGACGCCAGAGGGTTCCGTAGGGCTCGAGCTTGTCCAAGTCGATCCGGTAGCGCTCCTGGAAGCGCTTGCGCGCCTGATGCACGAAGCGCACCGGCGCCTGCACCCCCAGCGCGTCCGCGAAGAGGCCCAGCGCCTGCGTCAGGCCCTCGGCCTCGCCGGCGTCGACATGGGCGGGTTCGAGGCCCACGAGCCGGCTCTCGGCGTTGAGCAGGGTACCGCGCTTCTCGTAAGGCGTTTTGGCGGGCAGCACCACGTCGGCGCGGCGCCGGACGACGTCGCTCATGCGCGCGGCGTGGAAGACGCGGAACTCGGTCATTTCGAGCAACTTCTGCGGGGGCGCTTCGGCGGCGATGAAGGCCACGCGCGGCCCCTCGCGATCGCCCGTGGGCCAGACGCCCATGGCCTCGAGCCCGCGAGCGTTGGCCGCCGGGGTCATGGCGAAGACGCCGGCGCCCTGCGATTTGGCGATCTTCTCGGCCAGCTTCGCGGCCTCGGGGTCCATCAGCACCTCGGCGCCCAGGAAGAGAACCCGCTTTTCTGCAGCCCGCCAGCGATCGGCGGCGCGCCGGATCGCTTCCGGCTCGACACCGGCCACCTCGGTGGGCTCGCGCCCGGCGAGCACGGCTTCAAAAGCGGCGAAAAAGGCGCTTGCGTGGCCGGGTTCGAAGACCCCCCTGGCCTCGGCCCACGCCATCACTCGCGTGGGGTGCGGCGCGAAGGCGCCCAGGAGTCGGGGGTCGGGCGGGGTGTGCTCGCGGATGGCGAGGTCAGCGATCGGGGTGCCGTGGTTGAAACGCGGCGGCATCGGCACCCCGCGCAGGCGCTTGTGAATCCAGACGTGCGCGATGGGCAGTTCCTCGGTGGGGTCGCCCACCACGAGCAGGTAGTCGGCCTCGAGCACGCTTGCGAAGGAGGCCGCCGGGAAGTTCGATGCCGGCACCGCGGTGCGCCCTTCGAAGTCGAGGAAGCCGCTCTCCAGCTGCTTCGAAAGCTCCGCCGCGGCCAACCCCTCCTCGACCGTGGCGTCGCCGGGAAGTACGATGCCCACGCGCCCGCGCTCCACGCCCTCGAGCCCCTGACGCATCGCCGCCAGCGCTTCTTCCCAGGTCGCCGGCTCGAGCGAGCCGCCCTTGCGCACCATCGGGGTGGTGATGCGATCCTGATCGGCCCACTCGTGGCCGAAGCGCGCCGCGTCGGAGATCCAGATGTCGTTGAGCTCGGGGTTCTCGCGGGCGCGGATGCGCTCGATGCGCCCGCTGCGGGCGTCGATCCAGATGAACTGACCCGAGGCGTCGTCGGTGCTCACGCTGGGGGTCTGCTCGAACTCCCAGTTGCGGCCGCGGAAGCGCGCCACCCGGTCGAGCAGCGCCCCCACCGGGCAGATGTCGGTGATGTTGCCGCTGAAGTTCGAGGGCAGCCCATCGTCGGCGGTGCCGATGAAGGTGTGCACCGCGCGCTCGATGAAGTCGAGCACCTGGTCGCCGGGGATCTCCTCGAAGTAGCGTACGCAGCGCTTGCAGTGGATGCAGCGCTCGCGGTCGAGGACGATGAACTCGCTGAGCGGATGGTGCTTGTCGACGTGGCGCTTGGTGAAAGCGTAGCGGGTGTAGACCGGCTCGCCCGCGGGGCCGGTGTAGAACTTGGCGTCGAGCCCGTACTCGTAGGCGCGGTCTTGCAGATCGCAGGCGCCGCCCTTGTCGCAGGTGGGGCAGTCGAGCGGGTGGTTGGCGAGCGTCAGCTCGACCATCCCCGACTGGGCGTGCCGCACCTCGTCCGAGAGGGTGTCGATCACCATGCCCTCGCTGACGGCCAGCGTGCAGCTCGCCATCAGCTTGGGGAACCAGAAGATCTTGACCTCCCCCGACTCGTCGGTGATCCACTCACCGTCGGGCCCCTTGCGCGGCGCGCCCGCGCGCACCAGGCACATCCGGCAGGAGCCGGTGGGGCTCAGGTGGCGCTCGGCGCAGAAGAGGGGCACGTCGTAGCCGGCGTGGAAGATCGCGTCCATCGCCGAGGTGCCGGGGGGGACCTCGACGGTGCGGTCGTTGACCTTGACTTTCGGCATGCTCACCTCCACCTCGGCCCGGACTTCACGGCGCAGGTGCCGTGTTCGATGTGGTGCAGGAACTCGTCGCGGAAGTGCCGCAGCGCCCCGCGGATGGGCCAGACCGCGGCGTCGGCGAGCGGGCAGAAGCTGCGGCCCTCGATCTGGTCGAGCAGGTCCTCCATCGTCTTCAGGTCTTCCTGGGTGGCCCTTCCGCGCTCGAACTTCTCGAAAAGCTGCGGCAGCCAGCCCGAGACCCCTTCGCGGCAGGGGGTGCACTTGCCGCAAGACTCGTGGCCGTAGAAGCGGATCAGGTTCCACATCGCGTCCACGATGCAGACCGACTCGGGGATGAGGATCACCCCGCCCGTGCCCAGCGCCGACCCCGCGGCCACGAGCGACTCGTAGTCCATGGGCAGGTCCAGGTACTCGTCGGTAAAGGGCAAGAGCGGCGTCGAGGAGCCGCCGGGAATGAAAGCCTTGATCGGCTCGGTAGGCCCGCCCGCCCAGTCGTAGATGAGTTCGCGGAAGGGGGTCCCCAGCGGCAGCTCGTAGACCCCCGGCCGGCGCGCCGGACCCGAGACCTGGAAGAGCTTCATGCCCTTCGAGCGATCCGTGCCCATCTGCGCGAACCAGTCGGCGCCGCGCTGCAGGATGTGCACCACGCTGGCCAGCGACTCGATGTTGTTGATCGTCGTCGGCTTGCCGTAGAGGCCCGACTGGGCCGGGAAGGGCGGCTTCATCCGCGGGTTGGCGCGCAAGCCCTCGAGCGAGTTCATCAGCGCCGTCTCCTCACCGCAGATGTAAGCCCCCGCGCCCCGGTGCACGTAGAGGTCGAAGTCGAAGCCGGAACCGAAGAGGTTCTTGCCCAGGTAGCCGCGCTCGTAGGCCTCGCGGATGGCGGCGGTGAGGCGGTCGTAGGCCTTCTTGTACTCGCCGCGGATGTAGACGTAGCCCTTGGTGGCGCGGATCGCAAACCCACCGAGGATCATGCCCTCGATCAGCTGGTGGGGGTCGTCCTCCATGATGTAACGGTCCTTGAAGGAGGCGGGCTCCGACTCGTCGGCGTTGGCGATCAGGTAGTGCTGCTGCCCGTCTGAGGGCATGAAGCTCCACTTTACGCCGGTGGGGAAGCCGGCGCCGCCGCGCCCGCGTAGGCCGCTCTTCTTGACCTCCTCCACCACCTCCTCCGGCTGCTTGCCGGTGAGCACTGCGCGGGCGGTCTCGTAGCCGCCGTGGCCCAGGTAGTAGTCGAGGGTCCAGCTGTTCGGCCGGCCCACGTGGGCGTAGAGGGTGGGGGTGAACCGGGGGTCGTGGCCGCTCGTGATGGGTCCTTCGCTCACGACGCACCCCCTTCTCCGTCGAGCTCGATCGTGGCCTTGCCCATCTTGTCCTCGTCGGGCAGCGTCTTGCGCACCTCGTCGAGGGGCTTGTCCTGCATCAAGCCCTCAAGCAGGGCCTCGAGCCGCGCCTTGGTAACGCGCTCAACGTAGGGTTCGTCCCCCACCTGGATCACCGGGCCGGTGTGGCAGCTGCCCAGGCACTCCACCGCCTGGAGACTGAATCGACCGTCGGGGGTCACCTCACCGGGCAGGATGCCCAGGCGCTCGGTGAGCGTGTGCCACAGCTCGTCCGCCCCGGCCAGCTTGCAGCTTAGGGTGCGGCAGACCTGGATGTGGTACTTGCCCGTGGGCAGCCCCTGGTAGTAGCTGTAGAAGCTCATCACCCCGGCCACCTCGGTGGCGGTGGTGCCCACCAGCTCGGCGATCTCCTTCATGCGCTCGAAGTCGACGTAGCCCTCGTCCTGCTGCACCCGCCGCAGGAGGGGCATGAGCGCGGAGCGCCGGCGGTCTTCGGGGTACTGCGCGAAGACCTCGGCGAGCCATTCCTGCTTGTCGTCAAAGAAGCCCATGCGTTACCTCCGTTAGCGGTCGATGCCCCCGAGCACCGGATCGAGGGTGGCGAGGATGGCGATGAAGTCGGCGAACTGGTGCCCCTTGCTGGCGTAGGCCAGCGACTGGATGTTGACGAACTCGGGGGTGCGGATCTTGACGCGGTAGGGCATGCTGCCCCCGTCGGAGACGATGTAGTAGGCGAGCTCGCCGCGCGCCGACTCGGTGGGGACGTAGACCTCGCCCGGTGGGGGGTGAAAGCCTTCGGTGACCAGCTTGAAGTGGAAGATCAGGGCCTCCATGCTGCGGCCGAGCATCTCGCGCGGCGGCAGCGAGAGGTGCGGGTTGGGGTCGCGGATCGGACCGGGTTCGAGCCGCTGGACCGCCTGCTCGAGGATCCGGTGCGACTGCCGCATCTCCTCGAGCCGCACGATCATGCGGTCGTAAACGTCGCCGCGCGTGCCCAGGGGCACGTCGAAGTCGTACTTGTCGTAGCCGCCGTAGGGATGCGCCTTGCGCACGTCGTAGTTGACGCCGCTGGCGCGCAGGCTGCCGCCGGTCAGCCCCAGGTTGATGGCCACCTCCGGAGGAATGACCCCGATGTCGCGGGCCCGCGAGGCGAAGATCGGCGAGCCGTCG
Source organism: Thermaceae bacterium (assembly GCA_026981865.1). Lineage (GTDB taxonomy): Bacteria > Deinococcota > Deinococci > Deinococcales > Marinithermaceae > Oceanithermus. The sequence continues at coordinate 15,760 of JALSIA010000054.1, read as the reverse complement.
AACATCCCCTGGTAGTCGTCCACCTTGGCGAGGAAGCCCGAGAGGAACTTCTTCAGCTCGGGGACGAACTCCTCGGGGACGTCCTCCTTTAGCCCTCCCACGCGCAGGTAATTATGGTGGAAGCGCTGGCCGGTGACCCACTCGAAGAGGTCGAGGATGGCCTCGCGCTCGCGGAAGGCGTAGAAGAAGGGGGTCATCGCGCCCAGGTCCAGCAGACCCGTGGCCACGAAGATCAGGTGGCTGGCGATGCGGCTGAGCTCGTTGAGAATGATGCGGATCGTTTCGGCGCGCTCGGGCACCTGCGCCCCCACCAGCTTCTCCACCGTCAGCGCGTAGGCAAGGTCGTGCGCGAAGGAATGCACGTAGTCCATGCGCGGGGTGTAGGTGAAGTTCTGGGTGTAGGTGCGGTGCTCCATCGTCTTCTCGAAGCCCGAGTGCAGGTAGCCGATGTGGGGCACCAGGTCGACGATCTCCTCACCGGCGAGCGTGACCACGACGCGGAGCACGCCGTGGGTGGAAGGGTGCTGCGGGCCGACGTTGAGAACCATCAACTCGCTGCGCAGCTCGCGCGGCTCTTCGCGCGGGGGAACGTCGGTGTGCGGTTTCATGCCTCCTCCCCTTCGGCGGCCTGCGCCCGCCGCACGTCTTCATAGATCTCGGCGTAGCCGCGGCGCGCCCCGCCACGGCGCCCGGTCAGGCCCGGATCCCCGCCTTTGAGCCCCGCCCGGAACGAGGCAGGGTCGATGTAGCGGCCGTCCTTGAACTGGGTGGGCGTCTCCCCCAAGGGGTAGTCCTTGCGCAAGGGGTGGCCCTCCAGGTCCTCGGGGGTCAGGATCTTGCGCAGGTCGGGGTGCCCCTCGAAGCGGATCCCCAGCAGGTCAAAGATCTCGCGTTCGAAGAAGTTGGCGCTGGCGTAGAAGGGGACGGCCGATGGGAGCACCGGGTCGCGCTCGGGAACCCAGATTCGCGCGAAGAAGCGCGAGCCGTCGCCGTCCTTCCAGCCCTTGATCGAAACCAGCTCGTGCAGCACGGCGTAGCGCTCAGGTCGGGGCTCGGGGTAGGTGCTGTAGTCGATACCGATGACGTTGGCCAGGTAGTTGAACCCCAGCTCCTGCATCGCCTGGAAGAAGTCGCCGAGGGTTTCCCGCGGAACGTCCACCCAGACGAGGCCGCGCGCTTCCTCCACGGCGTAACCGTGCTCCGCGGCGTAGGCTTTGGCACGTTCGAGTCGCACGCTCTACCCCCTCACCCAGGCCTCGATGGGCGGCAGCTTGCGCCCGGAGTCGTCGTAGGCCTGTCCGCGGATCTTCTTCTGCAGCTGCATCACCGCGTAGATGAGCGCTTCGGGGCGCGGCGGGCAGCCGGGCACGTAGACGTCCACCGGCACCACGCTCTCGACCGACTGGACGATCGCGTAGTTGTTGAACATTCCTCCCGAAGCGGCGCAGGCGCCCATGGCGATGACCCACTTGGGGTCCCCCATCTGGTCGTAGACGCGGCGCATGACCGGGGCCATCTTCTTCGAGAGGCGGCCGGCGACGATCATTACGTCGGCCTGGCGCGGACTGGCGCGGAAGACCTCGGAACCGAAGCGGGAGAGGTCGTTGCGGGCGTTGGAAGAGGCCATCATCTCGATGGCGCAGCACGCCAGCCCGAAGGTGACGGGCCAAAGCGAGTTGGACCGGCCCCAGGCCACCAGCTTCTCTAGGGTGGTGAAGAGGATGCCCTCACGCTCGAGCTCCTGCACGTCGCGTTCGAACAGGTCTTTCAATCCCACTTCATCACCCCCTTCTTCCACTCGTAGACGAAGCCCGCGAGCACGATCAGGGTGAACGTCGTCACCGCCCAGAATCCGGCGATGCCGAGTTTTCCGGCGTTGACGGCGTAGGGCCAGAGGAAGGCCACCTCGACGTCGAAGATGATGAAGAGCATGGCCACCACGTAAAAATGCACCGGTAATCGGTGCACTTCACCGGCCGGGTCGTTGCCCGACTCGTAGGGCATCAGCTTGGTGGGGCTGGGTTTCTTGGGCCCCAGCATCGCCCCCATCGCCAGCATGACCACACCGATCCCGGCGGCGATGCCCAGGTAGATCAGGATGTTGATGTACTCCGTCGTGGCTTGCAACGTATCCCCTCCTTTTGTGCCATCGTTCACTTGACCGGCCCTAGGGGTGAGCGAACGATGAAAAACGCAGTCTTCATAAGTTTAACCCGGTCACAGGTGGCCCAGGAGGCCCATTCGTCCCGGTCGCTCCGCGGCCTCAGCCTAGCCCTCTCCGGGAGCGCGGGCAGCTACGGGCGTCACAATTGCCTAGCGGCCGTCGCGCATGCCGCTGTCCTTCTTGGCGCGCCCGGTCCGGTGCTCGGCCTCCCCGGTTTGCGGTGCGCCCATCCAGACGAGCGCGGTGCCTTCGTGATCGAAGACCACGGAGCGCACGCGCTGCTCGAGCAGCTCCGTCTTGGCCTTTCCGCGGGCCTTGCCGCGGGCCTCCTCTTCGTTTTCGGCCGCGACCACGTAGACCGACTCGACAACGGGGCCGGCACCCGAACGCAGGACGTTGGTGACGAGGTAGAGTTTCATGACCGTAGTTTAATGCGCACCGCGCGGAGGCCGGGCTTCAGCGCCGGGCGCGCAGCACGCGGGCGATCGCGCGGACCAGCAAGCGGTGCTCCACCGCGTGCACCCGCGCCTCGAATTTCTCGAGGGTGTCTTCGGGCTCGATAGGCACCGGCTCGGCAAGGATGACGGGACCGGCATCGACCTCGGGCACGACGTGGTGGACCATCACCCCGCCGCTTTTCACATCGCCGCGGCGGAAGGCCTCGTAGCTGCGGCGGATGGCGTCGGTTCCGGGAAAAGCGCCCGGCAGCGCCGGGTGCAGGTTGATCACCCGCTTGGGAAAACGGTCCAGAAAGGCCGGCGAGAGGATGCGCATCCATCCCGCGAGCACCACCAGGTCGGGCCGGGCCGCGGCCACGTGGCGGGCGAGCTCGGCGTCGTAGTCCGCGCGCGAAGCGTTCTTCGGCTTGGGCAGGTAGAGCGCGGCCGTGCGCGCCCTCTGCGCCCGTTCCAGCGCCGGGCTGGGCTTGTCGGAGACCACCAGCACCACCCGCGCCGGAAGCTCACCCGCGGCACAGGCGTCGAGGACGGCCTGCAGGTTCGTGCCCCGGCCGGAGGCAAGCACCACCAGCCGCGCCGGCTCAGCCATCCACGCCCTCCACGAAGACCCCTTCGCCCTGCACCACCGCGCCGACGTGGTGGCCCTCCTCCAGCACCTCGAGGGCCGCTACCGCCGCGTCGGGATCGTAGACGAGGAGCATCCCCAGGCCCATGTTGAAGGCCCGGAACATCTCGCGCGCCTCCACCCCACCAGAGCGCCGGATCAGGTCGAAGATCGGCGGCTCGGGCCAGCGGCCGCGCTGCAGCCGCGCCCCCAGCCCCGCGGGCAGCGCCCGCGGCAGGTTGCCGTAGACGCCGCCGCCGGTGACGTGAGCGGCCGTCTTGGGCAGGAGCTCCGCGCGCTCGAGCCGCCGCCACTCGGGCAGGTAGCTGCGGTGGGGCTCGAGCAGGGCGTCCGCGACACTCCGTCCCTCCAGGTCTTCGCGCGGCGCTTCCCAGTCCAGCTCCGCCAGCGCCCGCCGCGCCAGCGAGTAGCCGTTGGTGTGCAGCCCCGAGCTGGGTAGAGCGACCAGCACGTCGCCCGGGCGCACCCGCGCCGGATCGGGGAGGCGGGCCCGTTCGGCGTAGCCGACGATCGTCCCCGCGAGGTCCAGCGCCCCCTCACGGTAGACGCCGGGCATCTCCGCGGTCTCGCCGCCGAGGACGGCCAGGTCCGCGGCCGCCGCGGCCTCGGCCAGCCCCGCCACCACCTCGAAGGCGACCGCGGGCTCGAGCCGGTCCGCGGCCAGGTAGTCGAGGAAGAAGAGCGGCCACCCCCCCGCCGCCAGCAGATCGTCGATGCCGTGGTTCACCAGATCGGCGCCGAGGCCGCGCCAGCGGCCGACCCGGGCGGCGACGAGCGTCTTGGTGCCCACGCCGTCGGTGGAGGCGAGCAGCACCGGACGCTCCAGCCCCGCGAGCCGAGCGGCGTCGAAGGCGCCGGCGAACGCCCCCACCCCCGCAATCACGCCGGGATGCCGCGCCGGGGCGAGCGCCTCCTTGATGCGCCGGGTGGTTTCCTCGGCGGCGTCCAGGTTCACCCCCGCGTCCTCGTACCTCACCCCACCGCCTCCGTACCGATGTCGCGGCGGTAGTGCATCCCCTCGAAGCGCACCCGCCGCACCGCGGCGTAGGCGCGCGCACGCGCCTGCTCGGGTGTGTCGGCCCGGCCCACGAGGGCCAGCACCCGGCCGCCGGTGCTGACGACGCGGCCGCCTTCGCGCTCGGTGCCCGCGTGGAAGAGGTGCACCGCGGGCAGGGCCTCCGCCTGCTCGAGCCCCTCCACAACCAGACCCCTGGGGTAGGCCCCGGGGTAGCCGGGTGCGGCCAGCACCACGGCCACCGCCGTGCCCTCGCTTTGTAGCGGCACGGCGTCGGGCCGCCCCTCCACTGCGTCCATGAGCAGGCGGTAGAGGTCGCTTTGCAAGAGCGGCAGCACCGCCTGGGTCTCGGGGTCGCCGAAGCGGGCGTTGAACTCGAGCACCTTGGGGCCGGAGGGGGTGAGCTTGAGCCCGGCGTAGAGCACCCCCAGGTAGGGCGTACCCCGGGCGGCCAGCGCCGCCAGCGTGGGGGCGATTACCGTACGCCCCACCTCCTCGAGCAGACCCGGGGGGAGCGCCACCGGCGCGAGCGCCCCCATCCCCCCGGTGTTCGGTCCCAGGCCGCCTTCGTAGATCCGCTTGTAGTCGCGCGCCGGGGGCAGGAGGACGAAGCGCTCGCCCGCGGCCACCGCGAAGACCGAGAGCTCGGGGCCCTCGAGGTAGGCTTCGATCACCACCCGCCGCCCGGCCGCGCCGAACCGCCCCGCGAACAGGCCCTGCACGAAGGCGCGGGCCTCCCCGTAGTCGTCGGTGACGAGCACGCCCTTGCCCGCGGCCAGCCCGCTGGCCTTGACGACCCAGGGCGCGGGGGCCTTTTCCAGGTAGGCAAGCGCGGCCTCCGCGCGGTCGAAAGCGCGCCAGCTCGCCGTGGGCACCCCCGCCTCGTCCATCAGCGCCTTGGCGTAGGCCTTGGAAGCCTCGATGCGCGCCGCTTCGCGCCGGGGCCCGAAGACCGCCAGCCCCGCCGCCGCGAAACGGTCGGCCAGCCCCGCCGCAAGTGGAGCCTCCGGCCCCACCACGGTGAGCGCCACGCCGCGTTCGGCGGCGAACGCCGCCAGGCCCTCCAGGTCGTCCGCGCCCAGGGGCACCCGCTCCATCTCGGCGCGGCCGTCCCCTGCGGGCCCGACCGTACCGGCGTTGCCGGGGGCCACGTAGACCCGCGTCACCTCGGGGCTCCCAGCCAGCGCCCAGGCGAGCGCGTGCTCGCGCCCCCCACCGCCCACCACCAGCACTTCGGCCATCCTCACCCCTCCCCTACCAGCGCGTCCCCCTCGGGGGCCGCGGGCTCCACCGCGAGCGGGTACCGCCCGCTGAAGCACGCGTCGCACAGGCCCGTGCGCGCCCCCACCGCCCGCAGCATCCCGGCGTGGCTCAGGTAGGCGAGGCTGTCGGCGCCGACGTGCGCGCGGATCGCCTCGAGCTCGAGCCGGTGGGCGATGAGCTCGTCGTGGGTCGCCATGTCGAGGCCCATGAAGCAGGGGTGGCGCACCGGCGGCGAGGCCACCCGCAGGTGCACCTCGCGCGCCCCCGCCTCGCGCAGGAGCCGCACCAGCGGTCCCGCGGTGTTGCCTCGGACGATCGAGTCGTCCACGAGCACCACCCGCCGGTCCGCCAGCACGCTGGCGAGCGGGGTGTACTTGAGCCGCACCCCGGTCTTGCGCAGCGCGTCGTCGGGCTCGATGAAGGTGCGACCGATGTAACGGTTCTTGATCAGCCCCTCGGCGAAGGGCAGCCCTGCGGCTTCGGCGTAGCCGAGCGCGTGGGCCGTGGCCGAATCGGGCACCCCCACGACGACGTCGGCGTCCGCAGGGGCCTCGCGCGCCAGCTCGGCCCCCAGCCGCCGGCGCACCGCGTGCACCTCGCGCCCCGCGAGCACGGTGTCGGGGCGCGCGAAGTAGACGTACTCGAAAACGCAGAGCGCCCGCGGACGGCCGCGGGCGACCTCGTGGACGCGGTACCCTTCGCGGTCGATGCGCACGACGCTGCCGGGCTCCACCTCGAAGGCGGGGCGGGCTCCCATCGTGGCGAGGGCGCTCGATTCCGAGGCCGCCGCCCAGCCCCCTCCCTCGAGCTCGCCCACCACCAGCGGACGGAAGCCCCAGGGGTCGCGCAGCGCGTAGATGGCCTCGCGGGTGAGCAGCACCAGCGCGTAGGCCCCCTCGGCCCGCGCCATCAGGCGACCGATGCGGGCGATCCAGGGATCCGCCTCCCCCTCCGCGGGCAGGGCGAGCAGACGCAGGATCACCTCGGTGTCGCTGCCGCTGGAAAAGCCGATGCCCGCCTCGAGGAGCTCGCGGCGCAGCGCGCGGGCGTTGGTGAGGTTGCCGTTGTGGGCCACGGCCAGCGGCCCCAGCACCGTCTCGACGAGGTGGGGCTGGGCGTTGCGCAGCTGCGTGGCCCCGGTCGTCGAGTAGCGGTTGTGGCCGATCGCCAGCTCGCCTGCGAGCGGGCGCAGGTTGTCCTCGTCAAAGACCTGGGCCACCCGCCCCAGCCCCTTGTGAATGTAGGCCGCGCGCCCGTCGGAGCTGGCGATGCCCGCCGCCTCCTGGCCGCGGTGCTGCAGGGCGAAGAGGCCGAAGAAGACGGGCCTCGCCGCCTGCCGCCCGGGCGTGACCGCCCCGGCGACGCCGCAGGCCTCGTGCATCCCGCCCAGCCTCACTCCACCGCACCTCCGCCCAGAGCGGCGTCGGCCCGCTCGAGTTTCTCCCGCTGGGCCGTCTGGTACGACCGCACCGCCTCCACGAGGGCGGGTTCGGCCAGGGCCAGGATCTTGACCGCGGCCAGCGCGGCGTTCTCGGGGTCGAGAACGACGAGCGGCGCGACCCCCGAAGGCATGCGCAGCGAAGAGGCCAGGTCGTAGGGCGCCCAGGGCCCGCTGCCCAGCGGCGGGCAGGCGATCACGGGGGCGGCCACCTGGGCGTCGGCGAGCCCCGAGAGGGCGTTGGAGCGGCCCGCGATCGTCAGGTAGACGCGCGCGCCGCCGCGGCGTTCGTGTTCGGCCAGCACCTCGAGCAGCCGCGCCGGCGTCTTGTGGGCCGAGGCCACGTGCAGGGACCAGGGCACCCCCAGGCGGTCCAGCAGCGCGGTGGCCCGGCCGGCGTGCTCGGCGTCGGAGGCCGAACCCATCAGCACGATCACGCGCCCCTCAGCCATGGCCCACCCCCAGGTCGGCCAGCGCCCGGTCCACATTGCGCTGAATGCGCGGCCCGGCGGGCCGGGCCCCGGGTTCGAAACGGGCGCCGGTAAGCCGCTCGAAGACGCCAACGTAAAGCTGGGCAAGCTCGCGCGCCAGCTCGGGCGCGAGCGGCGGCGGCTCGCCCTCGCCGCGGAAGCCGCGGGCGGCGTACCACAGGCGCAGGTGCTCCTTGTCGTGGTGGACGATCTCCCCGCGCTCGTAGGCGGCGAGGTCCCAGTAACGGCTCGAGTCGGGGGTGTGCACCTCGTCGATCAACACCAGCTCCCCGTCCGCGAGCCCGAACTCGTACTTGGTGTCGACCAGCACGAGGCCGCCCCGCCGGGCCACCTCCTGACCGCGCGCAAAAAGCGCCAGGGCCACCTCCTGCACCCGCGCCCAGAGGGCGGGCTCGACCAGGCCGCGTTCGGTCACCTCGGCGGCCGTGAGCCGCTCGTCGTGCTCCCCGGGGGCCGCCTTGGTGGTCGGGGTGACGATCGGCTCGGGCAGCGGGTCGTTCTTGGCGAGCCCCTCGGGCAGCGGCACCCCGTAGGGGGCGCGTTCGCCGCGCTCGTAGAGGTACCACAGCGACGTGGTCGTGCTGCCGGTGATGTAGCCGCGCACGATAACCTCGACGGGCAGGGGTTCGGCCTCGCGCGCGATCGTTACGTTGGGGTCGGGGACGCGGACGACGTGGTTCGCCACCAGGTCCCGGGTGGCCTCGAACCACCAGGCGGAGAGCTGGTTGAGCACCTGCCCGCGGAAGGGGACCGCCCCCAGCACCCGGTCGAAGGCCGAGATGCGGTCGGTGGCCACGAGCACCCGCAGATCCCCGACGCGGTACATGTCGCGCACCTTGCCCGCCTCCCGCGGCCCCAGGCCTTCGAGTCGGGCCTCGAGCAGGGGTTGCTTCCAGGCTTCGTTCCATTCCTTTTCGTCGAACATGCTTCCCTCCCTCATGCGTGTTCCACCAGGCGCCGGAAGAGCGCGAGGCCGTCGAAGCCGCGCTCGCCCCGATGCGAGCGCGGATGCTGCCAGGGAAAGACGTGGTCCTCGGGGTGAGGCATCAACCCCAGGACGTTGCCCGCAGGGTTGCAAAGCCCCGCGACGTGGCCCGCCGAGCCGTTGGGATTGGCGGGGTAGCCGGGCTCGCCGCCGCCCGGCAGGGCGTAGCGCAGCGCCACCTGACCCGCGGCCTCGAGCCGTGCGAGCGCCTCCGCGTCCCGCACGGCCAGCCGCCCTTCGCCGTGGGCCACGGGGACGTAGAGCGGCGCTTGCAGGCCGGCGACGAAGGGGCAGGCGGCCCCCGGCTCGGGCTCGAGCCAGACCCAGCGGGTCTCGAAACGGCCGCTGGCGTTGGGCGCCAGCGTGACCGCAGTCGGCCCCGCCCAGCCCGGCAGGAAGCCGGCCTTCACCAGCGCCTGGAAGCCGTTGCAGATGCCCAGGACCGGCCTGCCGGAAGCCACGAAGGCGTCCACGGCCTCGCCGAAGCGGTCCTGCAGCTCCAGCGCCCAAACCTTGCCCGCCCCCAGGTCGTCGCCATAGGAGAAGCCGCCCGGGAGCAGCAGCAGGTCGAAGGCCGCGAGGTCCGTGGGCTCCAGCTCGCTCAGGAGCACCCGCTCCGGCCGCGCCCCCGCGCGCTCCAAAGCGATCCGGGCGTCGCCGTCGCGGTTGGTGCCGGGAGCGAAGAGAACGGCCGCCCGCGGCCGCGTGCGGCGCACCGCCGCGGCGGCGTAGGGCTCGGGCGCGGGGCGGGTGGGGCGCGGGTCGGGGGCAAGCTCGCCGCGCCAGGCCCGCTCCAGCGCCTCCAGCGGCCAGCGTCCACCGCCCAGGCGCAGCTCCGGCTCTGGGGTCACCCGGCCCAGCCGGGCGGCGGGCAGGCCCTCGAAGAGGGCGGCGAACGCCGCTTCGTGCTCCGCGTCCACCTCGACCAAGAAGCGTGAGGGCGACTCGGAGAAGAGCAGCTCGGCTTCACCCAACGGCTCGCTCACCGGCGCGCGCGCCGGATCGAGGTCCAGCCCCAGCCGCCCGGCGATCGCCATCTCGGCGGCGGCCAGCGCCAAACCGCCTTCGCTAAGGTCGTGCACGGCCCGCACCCAGCCGGCGCGGATGGCCCGGTGGAGGGCGCGCATCCAGTGCGGCGCGCGTTCGTCGAAGACGGGCAGGCCGCCTGCGGTCTCGGGCAGGCCCAGCACCATCCCGGCGTGGCTCCCCGCGAGCGCGCGGCCGGTCACGCCCACCAGCCAGACGGGGTCGCCGGGTTGCTTGAGGTCGAGGCTGCGCGCCTCACTCACCCGGGCGAGCCGCCCCAGACCCGAGACCACCAGGGTGCCGGGGATGCTGTGGCGTACGCCGCGGCGATCGGTGTATTCGTTGTTGAGGCTGTCCTTCCCGGAGACGAAGGGGGTGCCGTAGCGCAGCGCCGCATCGTAGAGCCCCTGAGCCGCGCGCACCAGGCTTCCCAGGCGGTCGGGCAGGTCCGGATCGCCCCAGGAGAAGTTGTCGAGCGCGGCGATGCGGTCGGGGTCGGCGCCCACCGCCACCAGGTTGCGCACCGCCTCGTCGAGGGCCATGAAGGCCATCAGGTAGGGGTCCACCTCGAACAGCCCGGTGGCCAGCCCCACCGCGAGCGCCGCCGCCGGCGGGTCCTCGCCCTGAACCTCCTGAGGCACCAGCACCGCCGCATCGGCGGGGCCGTGGTCGGCCGCACCCACGAGCGGCCCCTCGGCGGTGCCCCCCTGGACCAGGTGGTCGTAGCGGCGCAGCAGCGGCTCGCGGCTTTTCAGGTTCGGGTGCGCCAACAGCGCGGGCAGCAGTTCCGGACCCGGCTCGAAGCGGGCGCGCGCCAGCCGCGGCGGCCGCCACTCGGCGCGGCGCTCCCGCCGCGGCCAGCCGCCGTGGACGAAGTCCATGGCCAGGTCGGCCACCGCCCGTCCCCCCGCCTCGACGACGAGGCGGCCGCTCGCCTCGAAACGGCCGATGCGCACCGCCTCCACCCGGTAGAGCCGGGCCAGCTCGGCCAAGCGTTCCCAGCTCTCCGGGGGCACGGCCAGCACCATGCGCTCCTGAGCCTCGCTGAGCCAGATCTCCCAGGGCTCGAGCCCCGGGTACTTCAGCGGCACCCGCTCGAGCTCGACCCGCACCCCCAGCGCCGCGCCCATCTCGCCCACCGCCGAGGAGAGGCCGCCCGCCCCGCAGTCGGTGATCGCGTGGTAGAGGCCTTCGTCGCGCGCCGCCAGCACCAGATCGGCCACCTTCTTCTCCTGGATGGGGTCGCCGATCTGCACGCTCGCGCCCGCGACTTCGTGGGTGGTGGCGTCCAGGGTGGCGCTCGAGAAGGTGGCCCCGCCGAGGCCGTCGCGGCCGGTGCGGCCGCCGACCAGCACCACCCAGTCGCCCGCGCGCGGTTCCGTGGGGTGGCTCCCGCTGGGGAGGACACCCAGGCAACCGGCGTAGACGAGGGGGTTGGCCGTGTAGCCGGGGTGGAACCCCACCGCGCCGCTCACCGTGGGCACGCCCATCTTGTTGCCGTAGTCCTCGATGCCGTGGGTCACGCCCTCGTAGACGCGCCGGGGATGGAGCGCCCCCTCGGGCAGCTCCGCCGCCGGCAGGTCCAGCGGTCCGAAGCAGAGCACGTCGGTGACGGCGAGGGGCCGCGCGCTCACCCCCAGCACGTCGCGGATCACCCCGCCCACGCCGGTGCCGGCGCCGCCGAAAGGCTCGAGCGCCGAAGGGTGGTTGTGGGTCTCCACCTTGAAGGCCAGGTCGTAGCCTTCGGCGAAGGCCACGATGCCGGCGTTGTCCTCGATCGCCGAACGCACCCAGGGGCGGTCGAGCCGCTCGGTCGCCCCCTTGATGTAGGTGCGGAGCAGGCCGTCGATGCGCTGGGTCGCCCGGCCGCTCCGGCTTCCGGGGGGCGGCCCGGTGTAGACGATCGGCGAGCGGAAGGTCTTGTGGGCGCAGTGCTCGCTCCAGCTCTGGGCCAGGGTCTCGAGCTCCACGTCGGTGGGCTCGCGCCCCTCGCGCGCGAAGTAGGCCTGGATCTGCTTCATCTCGCCGACGTCGAGCGCCAGCCGGCGTGCCCGCGAGAGCGCTGCGAGGCCGTCCTCGTCGAGGTCGCTAAGCGGCAGCCGGCGCGCCTCCATGCGCGCGGGCTCGGCCGCCACGAAACCCGGCCGCGCCGGTGCGGCCACGCTCCAGTGCTCGACGACCGGGTTGGCCAGCGTCCGCGGCGCCAGCTCCGCGAGCCGCGCGGGGTCCAGCCCCTGCACGTAGTAACGCCGCCCCGTGGCCGCCCGCACCCCCGCCAGGCCGCGGGCGGCCAGCACCGCGAGCAGCGTCTCGGCCTCGGCGTCGGTGACCCCCGGGTGGAGGGTCACGTCCACGTAGGTCCAGCCGGGCTCCAGCTCCAGCGGCGCCCCCGCCGGCGCCACCCGCCAGCGCTCGCTCACCGCGTCGGCCAGCACCTCACGGGCCAGCGCCTCCACCTGCGCGCGGTCCAGCCCTTGCAGGTAAAACAAGCGCGCGCGCCGTACGGCGCGCGCGCCCAGTTCGCGGGCCCGCAGCTCCGCGTCCGCCCCACCGCGCACCCCCGTCACCTCGACGACGAAGGTCGCCTGCAACTCCTCCCCCTGTGAACGGTTCAATGCGTCACCCTCACCCCGTGTTTTATGGAAAAGTCAGCATTACGAAGAGCACGTCGTCACCCTACGCCCCCGTTATACCAACCCCCGCGGCGCTTGAACACCCCGGGCGGCGGCCTGGAGGCATTCCGGGCGGGAGCCTCAGACCTCGCCCCCCAGCGCCCGGATCGCCCGCAGCCAGGCGTCGCCCTCGGGGCCCATGGGCTCGTGGGTGTGGCGGTGGTCGTACTTCCTCTGGAAGGCCTCGAGATCGTCCAGGATCCCCTGCAGGCGCGTACGCAGCAACCCGGCCAGCGCGCCCTCGGGAAGCTGGCGCAGGTGGCGCAGGCAGACGAAACCCCGCCCCGCCTCGAGCGCCCGCCGCACCGCCTCGAGCGGCAGCCCGCGCAGGCTGTCAAGGTAGCGGCCTTCGGCGGCGGCCTGCACTTCGCAGGCGGGGCAGCGCACCCGCGCGTGGGGGCGCTCCAGCTCGGCGGCGAGAAGGTCTTGCGTGAGGATGGCCAAGGGAAAGGCCGGCGCCTCCAGGTCGCGCGCCTCCCGCCAGTGACGGCCACAGAGACCCCCGCGGCGGCGCCAGTCGTCGCGCAACGACGGATCGTTGATCCCCCCCTCGATCACCCCGGCAAGGTAGCCGCGCGCCGCCTTGCGGGCCAGTGCGCAAACGGGGCAGCGCGGCTCGCGCAAAGCCCCTGTGACTTCGTGTTCGCTCAAGTGCACGCCTCAGCTTACGCCCGCGTCCGGCCGTTCCAGGTAGAGCCAGAACTCCCGGTTGCCCTCCTTGCCCGCAAGCGGGCTCTCCGCCTCGCCGCAGAGCGCGAAGCCGAGCGCCCGGGCCGCGGCACGCACCCGCTCCAGCGCCCGCCGCTGCAGCTGGGGGTCGCGCACCACCCCGGCGTGGCTCCCGGGCTCGAGCTCGAACTGGGGCTTGACGAGGACGAGCGCCCGGCCCCCGGGCCGCAGGATGCGCCGTAGGTTCGGCAGGATCAGGGTGCTGGAAATGAAGGAAACGTCCATCACCGCGCCGTCCACCGGCTCGGGCAGCGTGAAGGGGCGGCGGGCGTTGACCCCTTCCCGCACCACCACCCGCGCATCCGCCCGCAGGCGCGGGTGCAGCTGGCCGTGACCCACGTCCAGGGCGTAGACCCTGCGGGCCCCGTGCTCGAGCAGCACCTGGGTGAATCCGCCGGTGCCCGCGCCCACGTCGGCCCAGACCCCGCCCGCGGGGTCGATACCGAAGGCCGCCAGCGCCCCCAGCAGCTTGTGGGCCGCCCGGCCCACGTAGGGTTCGGGACCAACGACTTCGAGCCGGGCCTCCGGGCCCACCTTGCGGCTGGGCTTGGTCGCCACCGCGCCGTCGACCCGCACCCGGCCCGCGCGGATCAGCTCCTGGGCCTTGGCGCGGCTTTCCACCAGACCGCGCGCGGCCAGGGCCACGTCCAGGCGGACCCGCTCAGCCATGCACCCCGACGTCGAGCCGTTCCAGGATCGCCGCCAGCGGCGCCTCGTCCGACAGCGCCGCCTCGTCCTCGACGAGGCGCCACAGCCCCGTGCGCAGGTTGCCGCGCAGGCGTCTTCGCCCGCCCGGCAGACGGATCTCCACCTCGCCGAAGGGGGCCTCGAGGCTCAGCCCCGGTTCGATGCCGAGCGCCCGCGCCACCTCACGGCGCGCCGCCTGCATCCGGCTTTCCCAGGTGTCCCACGCCACTTCGATCACCTCCCTTGATTATCGCACGCTGCCTTTCCTGCGGATGTCCTGCTATGCTGCGTACCACAGGGGGGCAGCATGAAACGAATCCTAAGCGGTGCTTTGCTGGTGCTCGCGCTGGCCTGGGCGCAGGGCGTCGGGCTCGAGCCCGTGGCCGCGGGCCTGGAGAAACCGCTCTTCCTCACCCAGGAACCGGGCGGACCGCTCCTCGTGCTCGAGCAGCGGGGGCGCATCCTGGCGCTCGCAGGCACGCAGAAGACGCTTTGGCTGGACGTGCGGGGGAGGGTGAGCTGCTGCGGCGAACGCGGACTTTTGGGCCTCGCCTTCCACCCCGACTACACGAAGAACCGCCGCTTCTTCCTCAACTACACCGACCGGCGCGGCCGCACCGTGATCGAGGAGTACCGCGGCGGGCGGCCCTACCGGGTGCTGCTCACCATCGACCAGCCCTACGCCAACCACAACGGCGGGCACCTCGCCTTCGGCCCCGACGGCTACCTCTACATCGGCACCGGCGACGGCGGCTCGGGCGGCGACCCCCAGGGGAACGCCCAGAACCCCAGGAGCCTGCTCGGCAAGATGCTGCGCATCGACGTGGACCGCGGCAATCCCTACGCCGTCCCCGAGGACAACCCCTTCGTGGCCAACCCCAGGTACCGCCCCGAGATCTGGGCGCTCGGGCTGCGCAACCCCTGGCGCTACAGCTTCGACCGCGCGACCGGGGACCTCTTCATCGCCGACGTGGGCCAGAACAAGTGGGAGGAGGTGGACTACGTCCCCGCGCCGATGAGCACCAGCGGCGGCTGGAACTTTGGCTGGAACGTGATGGAGGGGAACCATTGCTTCAAACCCGCCAAGAACTGCAAGCGCGCGGGCCTGGTGCCGCCCATCCTCGAGTACGGCCACGACCAGGGGTGCTCGATCACCGGCGGCTACGCCTACCGCGGCCAGGCGATCCCCGATCTCGTGGGGGCCTACCTCTACGGCGACTACTGTAGCGGCAAGATCTGGGCCGCCCGCTGGACCGGGAACCGCTGGGAGAGCCGCTTGCTGCTCCAGACCAAGCTGCGCATCGGCAGCTTCGGCGAGGACGCGGCCGGCGAGGTTTACGTGGTGGACCACGGCGGCGGCGCCGTCTACCGGCTGGTTCCGGCGCGCTGAACCCCTTCGGGCCAGACCCCGCCCGCGGCCTCCCAGCCGCGGGCCATGTCTTCGGGCACGGGGGCGGTGAAGCTCAGGATCTTGCCGCTCTTCGGGTGGGGCACCCGCAGCTCGTAGGCGTGCAACGCCAGGCGGCCGATGAAGGGCGAGGGCTTGCCGTAGAGGGGGTCGGCCCAGATCGGCGTGTGCAGGTGCTTGAGGTGCACCCGGATCTGGTGGGTGCGGCCGGTGTGGGGCCGCGCCTCCACCAGGGCCCGACCCTCCGCCGTGGCGACGACCTCGAAGTCGGTCTCGGCGTAGCGCGCCTTGATGCCGCCGGTGTGCATCTTGAAGCGGTGCACCGGGTGGCGGCCGATCGGCGCGATCACCGTGGTGTTCGCGGGCACCCCCTCGGTGAGCGCGACGTAGCGCTTGAAGACGAAGCGCTGCTTGAAGGCGTCGGCGAGCCGGCGCAGCGCGGCTTCGTGCCGGGCCACGACGATCACACCCGAGGTCTCCTTGTCGAGCCGGTGCACGATGCCCGGCCGTACCGGCTCGCCCCCCGGCTCCACCCAGCGGCCCAGCAGCGCGTTGACGAGGGTGCCGCGCGTCACCCCGGGAGCCGGATGGGTGACCATGCCCGCGGGCTTGTTGACGACGACCATGTCCTCGTCCTCGTAAAGGATCTCGACGGTCAGGGCCTCGGCCTCGACGCGCGCGCTGGGTTCGGGTGGCACCTCCACCTCCACCCGCTCGCCGGCGAGGCGGCGGGCCGGCTTGGTGACCACCTCACCGGCCACGCGCACGTGGCCGCCACTGATCCAGGCCTGCGCGCGGG
>JALSIA010000053.1 GCA_026981865.1 Thermaceae bacterium | reverse complement strand
AGCCGCTGCCCCCGGGGGTCCTTGAGGTTGATCGCCAGGCTCTTCTTGCCGCGGTTGGTCGAGAGGAAGTAGGCGCTCTCCCCTTCGCGGAACGGCGGGCCCCAGCGCCGGGTGTCGTCGCCCCAGGGCGACTCCACCTTCCAGACCTCGGCCCCCAGGTCGGCGAGCATCTGGGTGGCGTAGGGGCCGGCGAGGATGCGCGAGAGGTCGAGCACGACGAGGCCGTCGAGCGCGCCCACGGTCGCCCCCTTCATCGCGTGGTCTCGAGGACTTCCTCCAGCTGCAGCTTGCCCTCCTTGAAGAGGGGGAAGTCGTCGAGCCAGACGGTGGCGTCGTAGAGCACCATGTCCCAGTGGATGTCGCAGCCGTGGGAACCGCCGTAGAAGATGTCGTCCCCCAGGGCCACGTGCACGTTCCCCTGGGCCTTCTTCTCCTCCTCGAAGTCGCCGTTGTGGAGCGCTTCGGGGTTGAGCCCCAGGCCGATCTCGGCAATGTGCTTGGCGCACGGCAGGCGTGCGAAGACCGAGGCCAGCTGACGGGTGCGGTTGCCGCCGCCGGCGATGCGCACCACCTCGCCGCCCTCGACCTCCACCTCGAAGGGGTCGAGGCCGCGCATCCCCGCCACCGGGCCGTCGATGACGAGCTTGCCCTCGGCGGTGCCGGCGCGCGGGCGCTGGGAGACCTCGCCGTCGGAAAAGGCCGCCTCGCGGCCGGGCTCGCGCGCCAGACCGCACTCGACGATGACCGGCTGGCCCATCACCGGCTCCTTGGTAACCCCGGCGCGGAAGCGGGTGCCGCGCTGGGTTTCGATGCGGATCTCGTCGGCCGCGGCCCACAGCTTGGCTACCCGCTGCCCCAGGTCTTCGAGCTCCTCGTAGTCGGCGGTGGCCGCGCCCTTGAGGTAGTTGTCGAGCTCGCGCATCACCATCGAGAGCGCGCGAATCTTCTTGGCGCTGAGCAGCTGGGCTACCTTGCGCGCGTAGGTGGGCGCGCCCGAGGCCTTGGTCACCCCGATCAGCACGTCCGAAGCGTCGAGGGCGTGCTCGATGGGCCGCGTCAGGTAGGTGGCGCGGTCGCGGCCGCGCGTGGGCATCAACGAGACCGTGAACTCGGCGCCCACCGACTGCACCGCCCCCGCGAGCGCCAGGTAGATCTCCATCTCGGTCTCGGGGTCGGCCACGATCAAAACATTTTCGCCCGGCTGCACGCTCAGATGCTGCCGGACGATCCGATGGGCCAGGTCGATTGCGTCGATGATTCGTTGTCGGTTCATGCCGCCTCCTCGGGAGGGTCGTTCGACTACCCCATAATCTGGCACAACCGGCCGCAAAAGGAAAGGGGGGGCGCGGCCCGTGCTGCATAGTTATACCCGGTCTTGCTTTTTTAGCCGACCCCATATAGAGGAACGCAACCCGGTTGGGCGCCGGCGGAGCAAACGAATTGACCCTCTCATCTCCGCACGCTAAAGTAGATACTGGCAATGCCAAGAATATCGCCAAGGAGGTAAGTGCATGAAAAAGAGCAAGCTGATTCTCGCAGTCGTGCTGGGTATGGCCCTCGCTATGGGCGTATCGGCCAAGACCTTTATCACCATCGGGTCCGGCGGCACCACCGGGACCTACTACCCCACCGCCGTCGGTATCGCCAAGATTATCAACGAGAACCTGCCCGACGTGAAGGCCAACGCCATCTCCACCGGCGGCTCGGTCTACAACGCCGGCGCGATCCAGACCGGTGACCTGCAGATGACGATGATCCAGAACGACATCGCCTACTACGCGTTCAACGGCATCGTCGTCGAGAAGTTCATCGGCAAGCCCGCCGACAAGCTGCGCGGCATGGCCACCATCTACCCCGAGCCCGTGCACGTCTTCGCCCGCAAGGACTCGGGCATTACCTCGATCGCCGACTTCAAGGGCAAGAAGGTGTACGTGGGCGACATCGGCTCGGGCGTGGAACAGAACGCCAAGCAGGTGCTCGAGGCCTACGGCCTGACCTTCGACGACCTCGGCACCGCCGTGCGCGGTAAGCCCAAGCAGGCCGCCCAGCTGCTTCAGGACGGCCGCATCGACGCGATGTTCTACACCGCCGGCGTGGGCTCCAGCGCCATCGCCCAGGCGGCGCTGACCACCGACATCGTCTTCCTGCCCATCGAGTTCGCCAAGATCGACTTCCTCAAGAAGAAGTACCCCTTCTACGCCGAGATCATCATCCCGGCCGGCTCCTACAAGGGCCAGGACAAGCCCTTCCAGACCGTCGCGGTGAAGGCCACCCTGGCCGCCTCGGCCGACCTGGACGCGGACGTGGTCTACCAGATCGCCAAGCTGATCTTCAAGGACAAGGTGGACCAGTTCAAGGCCATCAAGCCCGTGATCGCTCAGCACTTCTCCGTGGACAAGGCCCTCGACGGGATGCCCATCCCGCTGCATAAGGGTGCGGCCAAGTTCTACCAGGAAGAAGGCATTGCCATTCCCGACGCCGCCAAGCCGATCGACTAAATCCTGTATCGGTACCTTAGCCCCCGGCCTTACGGCCGGGGGTATTTGTATACTGTGTTAGCGTACAGGCGAGCTTGCCCCCGCCCTTTGCGAGGTGATCTATGAAACCGGAAGAGTCCGATATCCGTTCCAACCCCACGCCCGCAGGCGACACCGGCGACCTGGACAAGGCCGTCGAGCTGATGCAGGAGGTCGAGTACGGGGCGCGCGACCCCCGGGCCGCCTGGCAGAAATGGCTGATCTTCCTGATCGCCGTCGCCTGGAGCACCTTTCAGGTCTGGGCGACTTGGAAGGGCAACCTCGACATCCTGATCCTGGGCTCGATCCACCTGGCCTTCGCCTTCGCGTTGGCGTTCCTGGCCTACCCTTCCAAGAACCCGCCGCGCGACGCGGCGGTCGTCGTGCTTACGGCGGGCGTGGTGCTCAACATCCTCACCGCCGGCAAGTTCTTCGTCTGGATCGCACTGGTCACCCTGCTGGCCGGTGTGGCCATCTGGTACACCTCACCCAAGCGGGCCCCGCGCGACCGCGTCCCCTGGATCGACTGGGCCGTGCTCGCGATGGGGCTGGCGGGGGCCCTGTACATCGTCTACGACTTCAACGGCATCGTCCTCCAGCGCGGCGGGGTCGCCAACACCACCGACATCGTCATGGGCACGATCGCCCTGGCGGCCCTCTTCCTCGCCACCATCCGCGTGGTCGGGGTGGCGCTCTTGGCCATCTCGGGCGTCCTCATCCTTTACGCCGTCACCGGACCCAAGGGGCTGATTCCTTTCGAGCTGCCCGACATCATCTACCTGCACTCGGGCTACCCCTGGCGGCGCATCGTCGAACAGCTTTTCCTGACGACCGAGGGCATCTGGGGTACCCCCATCCAGGTCTCCGCCCGCTTCGTCTTCCTCTTCGTCCTCTTTGGCGCGCTGCTCGACAAAGCGGGGGCCGGCAAGTACTTCGTCGACCTCGCCTACTCCGGGCTGGGCACCTACCGCGGCGGCCCCGCCAAGGCCGCGGTGGTGGGCAGCATGCTCACCGGCATCATCTCGGGCTCCTCGATCGCCAACGTGGTGACCACCGGCACCTTCACCATCCCGCTGATGAAGAAGGTGGGCTATCCCCCGGAAAAGGCCGGCGCCACCGAGGTGGGCTCGTCCACCAACGGCCAGCTGATGCCGCCGGTGATGGGGGCGGCGGCTTTCATTATGGCCGAGTTCCTCGACCTTCCCTACTACAAGTTGATCATCTACGCCGCGGTGCCCGCGGTGCTCTCCTACATCGGCCTCTTTTACGTGGTGCACCTGGAGGCGCTCAAGCTGGGCCTCAAGGGCCTGCCCAAGAGCGAGCTGCCGCCGTTCTGGCCCACCTTCTTCTCGGGGGCGCAGTACCTGATCCCGGTGGCCTGGCTGATGTACGAGCTGGTGGGGCTACGCCACACCCCGGAACGTTCCGCGCTCAACGCCATGTTCATGCTGATCGGCATGATCGCCATGCAGCGGATCGCCGTCGTGATCCGGGGCCACAAGGGCAACTTCGCCGACTACGTCATCCCCATGGGGTTGATGCTCGCCTTCAAGCAGTACTTCAAGATGGAGTTCGAGTACGCGGTGCCCATCGCACTCGTCGTCTTCGTCGTCCAGGAATGGGTGCTCGCCCTCCGCGCCAAGCACCCCGACATCGGGAAGGGAACGCTCAAGGGTCTCTGGGAGGGCTTCGTTGACATCGTGCAGGGCTTCGAGGCGGGCGCGCGCAACATGACCTCGATCGCCATCGCCACGGCCGCGGCGGGGATCATCGTCGGCATCGTCACCATGACCGGCCTGGGCTTCGGCCTCGCCGACATCGTCGAGGCGATGTCGGGCGGCAACATCATGCTGGTGCTGCTCATCTCGGCGGTGGCCAGCCTGGTGCTGGGCATGGGGCTGCCCACGACCGCAAACTACATCGTCATGGCCTCGCTGATCGCCCCGGTGATCGCCCACCTGGCCGACAAGGCGGAGTTCGCCGTTCCCCTGGTCGCGGTCCACCTCTTCGTCTTCTACTTCGGCATCCTCGCCGACGACACCCCGCCGGTGGGCCTCGCCGCCTACGCGGCCGCGGCCATCGCCCGCAGCGACCCGATCAAGACCGGCGTCCAGGGCTTCATCTACGACATGCGCACCGCGATCCTGCCCTTCATCTTCTTCTTCAAGCCGGCGCTGCTGCTCATCCACCCTGAGGGGCACTGGGGTTACGTCGTCTACGTCGTCCTGACCGCACTCGTGGCCATGCTGCTCTTCGTCGCGGGCACCCAAGGCTGGTGGCTGACCCGCGCCACCTGGCCCGAGCGCATCGGGCTGCTGCTCGCCTCCTTCCTGCTCTTCACCACCCAGCGGATGCTGCACGCCATCGGCATCGACTCGCTGGCCAACCTGCCCGACTTCCTGCGCAACACCCTGGGCATGCACGTCCTCGACGGTTTCCCCGACCTGGCCTACGCCATCATCGCGGCCATCTTGATCGCCGCCGTCTTCGTGAGCCAACGGGCGCGGATCCGCCGCGAACCCCAGCCGGCCTGAGGCCCGAAGCCACTCGGAGCGCCCCCTTGGGGGCGCTCATCTTTTCTGGCTAGGATGGGCCCATGGGGCTGCACACGCTGCACCTCGCCACGCCCGAGCTGGAGGCCGACCTGGGCTTCTTCCAGGTCCTCGGGTACGCGCTGTGCGAACTGGAGGAGCCGCGCGCGCGGCTGATCCCCGGTGCAGGTCCGGAGCTGCAGCTCGAAGGCGTAGGGGGCGGCGCCACCCTCGTGCCCGTCTTCGACGGCCTGGGGCCGCGGGAGGACCTGGAGGGCAACCCCCTGCGGTACGCGCCCCCGCCGCGGGGCGCCGTTTCCCGGGGCCAGGCCCGGGTCTGGGGCCCGGTTCTGCCCGTCGTGGACCTGCCCAGCAGCCTCGCCTGGTACGAACGGCATCTGGGCCTCAGCGAGGTCTTCTCCGAGGCCGACACCGGCTGGGCGGAACTGGAGCATCCCGAGGGCGGCCGGGTCGTCCTGGCCTTCGCCCCCGATCTCGACACCCCGGCGATGCTGGCCCTCGGGGTCCGCGACGCGGCCGCCGAGGTGGAGCGCCTGCGGGAGCACGACCTCCTCCCGGTCTGGACGCGCAGCGTTCCCTGGGGGCGCATGGCCGCTTACGCCGCGCCCGGGGGGCTGCCCGTGCTGCTGCTGGAGGCTAGTAGTAGTAGCGGTTGAGCTTGCGCAGGTGTTCGTTGAAGGTGCTGCTCAGGTAGAGCCGGCCGCCGGCGTGGAAGAAGTAGAAATAGGGCAGGCCGTTGGCGCCTACGCGCTGAGGATTCAGGACGGCGAGCAGCGCCTCCAGGCCGGGGTTGTCGATCGGCCCCGGGGGAAGCCCAGGGTGCTTGTAGGTGTTGTAGGGCGAATCGACGTCGAAGTCCCCCGCGTAGCGGTCGAGCTCGGGCAGCTTCTTGCCCAGCGCGTAGGCCACCGTGGGGTCCGACTGCAGGGGCATCCCGGCATCCAGCCGGTTGAGGAAGACCCCGGCGATGGCGGGCATCTCCTCGACGCCGCCCGCCTCGGCCTGAACGATGGAAGCCAGCGTCACCCAACCGTGAATGCTGAGTTTCAGGGCCTCCGCGGCGCGGACGCGTTCGGGGGTGACCTCGCGGTCGAAGCGGCGCAGCATCACGGTGACGACCACCGCGGGATCCGCCCCTTTGGGCAGGTCGTAGGTGTCGGGAAAGAGGTAGCCCTCGAGCGTCGGCCCCTCGACGTAGGCGGGGGTCCACTCGGCGGGGGGGTTGCGGACGATCGACAGGAAACCCGCGCCGTCGAAACCCGCCGCCTCCAGGCGTTCGGCGTAGTCGACGGCGCGCCAGCCCTCAGGAAAGACGAGCCGCACCATCACCGGCGCACGGCCGCCGGTGAGGTCTTCGACCAACCGCGGCACGCCCCGGCCCTCGAGCTTGTAGTAACCGCTCTGCAGACGGGCCGCCGCCCCCTTCCAGCGGGCGTAGAGGGCGAAGACGCGCCCGGAGCGGACCAGCCCGTTGCGCTCAAGGATGCGGCCCACGGCCTGCGCCCCCGCCCCCTCGGGGATTTCGACGACGGCGCTGCCCCCGGTCGGCCCCAGCAGCCAGCCAATCCAGGCCGCGGCGCCGGCGGCGAGCAGCAGCACCGAAGCGGCGAGCACCCAGGGCCAGATCCGGCGCTTGCGGGGGCGCGGCGGGGTCTCGGAGCTCACGCGTTCCTCTCGAGGTAGGTCTCGAGGATGGCCACGGCCGCGGCCTCGTCGAGCCGTCCCTTCTGCTGGCGCTTCTTCCGGGGCAGGTGGGCCAGCGCCTGGGCGGCGACGCGGGTGGTGAAGCGCTCGTCGACGAAGCGCACCTCCAGCCCCGCGGCCTCGAGTGCACGGGCGAAGGCGCGCACCTTGCGGGCCTCGACCCCCTCCTCCCCCCCGGTGCGTCGGGGTAGCCCCACGACCACGCGCCCGGCCCCCTCACGGCGGGCCAGCTCGCGCACCCGGGCCACGTCGTCTTCGAGGCCCCGGCGCTCGATCCAGCCGCGCCCGAAGGCCAGCGGCCGCCCCTCCTCGGCTGCGGCCACGCCGATGCGTGCCTCCCCCACGTCGAGCCCGAGCACCTTCACGCCCCCATGCTAGCAAACGCCGACACCCCCGTTTTGGGGCCCTCATTCGGGGGTACCGCCGCGGCGCTTCGGAGCCTAGCCTGAGGTTACGGAGCGCCGATCCCCCAACGTATTGCTCCTGGCACTGCGCGCGAGCGCACCACCTCCTTTCCCGGAGAACGCCCGGCCGATGCCGGGCGTTTTCCGCTGGGAGGGCGGTCAGAACCCGGCCAGGACCTCCTCGAGCGCCGCCAGCGCCTTCTCCACGTCGAAGCCCCCGCCCTGGGCCAGGTGGGGCTTGCCACCGCCGCGCCCGCCGGCCCGCTCGGCGAGCGCGCGGATCACCTGCCCGGCGGCGAGGCCGCGCCGGACGGCTTCGGGGCTCACCTTGACGATGAGCGCGCCCCCCGCCCCCACGACGACGAGGTCGACGCCGTAGCGCTCGAGGATCTCGTCGGCCACCTGGCGCAGCGACGGCACGTCGAGGCCGGCGAAGGCCGCGGCCACGTAGCGCCAGCCCCCGGCCTCGCGCACCGCGGGGGCGCCCCCGGCGCCCAGCTGGGCGCGGGCCAGGTCCGCGGCCAGCTTCTCGTTCTCGCGACGCAGCTGCTTGAGCTCCTGCTGCAGTTTCTCGATCCGCTGCGGCAGCCCCTCGAGGCTGGTGCCCAGCGCCCGCGCCAGCGCCGCGTCGCGGTCGAGCAGGTCGCGGGCGTAGCGCACCGCCGCCTCGCCGGTGAGCGCCTCGATACGCCGCACGCCCGCGGAAACCGCTTCCTCGGCGGTGATCACGAAGTAGCCGATCTCGCCGGTGCGGCGCACGTGGCAGCCGCCGCAGAGCTCCATCGAGCGCACCTCGGCCTCGAGGAGGCCCGTGGTGTCGGGGCTGCCCTCCACCTTGACGACGCGCACGGTGTCGGCGTACTTCTCGCCGAACAGCGCCATGGCGCCGGCCTTCTTGGCCTCCTCCAGGGGCATGAAGGTCCAGCTCACCGGGAAGTCGGCCTGGACCCAGCGGTTGACCAGCAGCTCGACCTTGCGCACCTCCTCGGGGCTGAGGGCGGCGGCGTGGGTGAAGTCGAAACGCAGCCGGTCGGGGGCGACCAGGCTGCCCGCCTGGCGCACCTGCGGCCCCAGCACCGCCCGCAAGGCCGCATGCAGCAGGTGGGTGGCCGTGTGGTTCTTCTCGGTGCAGCGGCGCTCGGGGTCGACGACGGCGCGCACCGCGGCGCCGACGGTGAGCGCCCCCTCCTCGACCTCGACCTCGTGCAGG
The DNA here is from genome assembly GCA_026981865.1 of Thermaceae bacterium. Lineage (GTDB taxonomy): Bacteria > Deinococcota > Deinococci > Deinococcales > Marinithermaceae > Oceanithermus. The sequence continues at coordinate 16,416 of JALSIA010000053.1, read as the reverse complement.
TGCAGGCCTTGCTTGCTCTTCTTGGTGGTCACGACCCGGGCGCGGCCTCCGAGCCACTCGAGGTAGCCCGAGTCGCCCACCTGACCGCCGCCCTCGGCGTAGAAGGGGGTGCGGTCGAGGACGACCTGGCCTCCCTGGCCGGCCTCGAGGCGGTCGAGTTCGGCCTCGCCCTGGAGAAGGAGGAGCACCTTGCCCTCGTCCTCGAGGCGTTCGTAACCGGTGAACTCGGTGGCCCCGTGGTCTTCGTAGACGCGCTCGAGCGCCGGGGCGGCGGCGGCGAAGACGTCGCCCGAAAAGGCGCTGGCCGCGCGGGCGCGCTCGACCTGTTCCTTCATCGCCCTTTCGAAGCCCTCGCGGTCGACGCGCACCCCCCGTTCGGCGGCGATCTCCTCGGTCAGGTCGAGGGGGAAGCCGTAGGTGTCGTGCAGCCGGAAGGCCTCCTCGCCGGGGAGGACGTCGCCCTCGCCCAGCCGCGCGAGCAGCGCCTCGAGCCGGCGGATGCCCGCCTCCAGGGTCTCGAGGAAGCGCGCCTCCTCGGCGCGGATGGCCGGCTGCACGCTGGCGAGCTGCTCCTTCATCTCGGGGTAGTAGTCCCCCAGCAGCTCGGCGACGAGCGGGGCCAGTTCGTGCAGGAAGGGCTCCTTGATGCCCAGCAGGTAGCCGTGGCGCACCGCCCGGCGCAAGAGGCGCCGAATCACGTAACCGCGCCCGGTGTTGGAGAAGGTGGCGCCGTCGGAAAGCGCGGCCACCACGGCGCGCACGTGGTCGGCGATGACGCGGTGGCTCACGCTCACCGCGCCCTTGTAGGGCACGCCCGAGCGCTCGGCTACCCGCTCGATGAGCGGCTTGAAGGTGTCGGTGGCGTAGAAGTCCTCCGCGTCCTGCAGGATCGCCGCCACCCGGTAGAGGCCCATGCCGGTGTCGATGTTCTTCTGGGGCAGGGGCTCGAGCACCCCCTCGCCGGGAATGGGGCCGGAGCGGTTGAACTGGGTGAAGACCAGGTTCCAGATCTCCACGAAGCGGTCCCCTGAACCGGTGTTGGGCCCGGTCTCGTCCGGGCTGCCGAAGCCGGGTCCGCGGTCGTAGAAGATCTCGCTGCAGGGACCGCAGGGGCCGTTGGGCCCCTCGCTGATCGCGTTCGCAGGCCAGAAGTTCTCGTCCTCGTCCCAGCGGCTGATCCGCTCCTCGGGCACCCCCACCACGTCGCGCCAGATGGCGTAGGCCTCGTCGTCGTCCTTGTAGACGGTGACGTAGAGGCGCTCGGGGTCGAGCCCCAACCACTTGGGGTCGGTCACGAACTCCCAGGCCCAGGCGATGGCCTCCTTCTTGAAGTAATCGCCGAAGGAGAAGTTGCCGAGCATCTCGAAAAAGGTGTTGTGGCGGGCGGTACGGCCCACGTTTTCGATGTCGCCGACGCGCAGGCACTTCTGGCAGGTGACCACCCGGCGGTGCTCCCCCTCGTGCCCGGGAAAGACCGGTTTGGCGCCCATGAAGTAGGGTTTGAGCGGCGCCATGCCGGCGACGATGAAGAGCAGGGTGGGGTCGTCTTCGGGAATGAGGCTGAAGGGCGGCAGCCGCAGGTGCCCCTTCTCCTCGAAGAAACGCAGGTATTTTTCGCGGATCTCGGCGGTCGTCATCAGCGGGATTATACCGCGCTCTACTTTTATTCACGCGCTCCTGGGCTAGACTCGGCCGTGTGGAACTCGTTCTTTTGGTCGGACGCAACCTGACCGCCCGCTTCACCCGCAGCCTCTTCACCTGGCTGGGCATCGCCGTGGCCACGGCCTCGATGGTGCTCTTCCTCTCTTTCGGCGAGGGGCTGCGTCAGGCGCTCGTCAGCGAGATGGGCAACTTCGGTCCCCAGATCCGGGTGGTGGCCGAGGGCACCGACGTCTTCAGCCCGCCCCAGCCCGAGCTGCCTCCGGAGATGCTCGAGCAGATCCGGGCCATGGCCCCCGAGCTGGGTATCCGCAAGATCATCCCCTCGGTGATGCTGGTCCGCGGGGGGTTCGATCCGGCCACGAGCTTCTTCTTCCACGGTCTGCCCGAGGGCGCGGACCCGCGCGACTTCTACCCGCCGGCGAAGGCGGCCGCGGGAAGGCTCGACCCTCATCCCGACGGCGCGGTGGTGGGGGCGAAGAAGGCCGAGCTGAGCAAGCTGACGCTGGGCAAGCCGCTGCGGCTGAGCCGCGAGGTCACCGTGCCGGTCGTGGGCATTCTCGAGCCTGCGAGCGGACTGGTCGACAGCCTGATCTTCGTTCCCCTCAAGACGCTGCAGCAGGTGCTGGGCACCAAGAACTACGGCGTCTTCATGATCCTCCTCGACCCCGACGCCAAGGTCGAAGAGGTGGCCCAGAAGCTGGAAGCGGCGATTCCCGGCATCGACGCCCAGAGCACCAACGAGGCCCTCAAGTTCGCGGAGCGCTCCCTGCGCATCGGTGACCTGATCCGCTTCGGCATCAGCCTGGTCGCGCTGGTGGTGGGCGGGCTGCTCGTGGCCAACACCGTGATGATGAGCGTCTACGAACGGACCCGCGAGTTCGGGGTGATGCGCGCGATCGGCGCCCGCCGCCGCTTCATCTTTGGCCTGGTGCTTTCCGAAGCGCTCTTCCTGGCGCTCGCGGGCGGTCTCGCGGGCGTGCTCGCGGGCGTGCTCGGTTCGGCAGCGATCAACGCCTACACCCGGGAGGCGGTGGGGCTCGCCCTCTCGGCGGTCACCCCGCGCTTGGCGCTGTTCTCGATGGCGGTCGCGCTGGTCCTGGGCCTGGTGGCGGGCCTGCTGCCGGCGCGCGGGGCCAGCCGCATTCCGGTAACCGAAGCCCTGGGGAGGATCTGATGCTGCGCGCGGAGAACCTGACCAAACGCTACCGCCAGGGCAGCGTCACCGTGACCGCCCTGGAAGGGTTCAGCTACGAGTTCCCCCCGGGTCCGACGGCCGTGGTGGGGCCGAGCGGCTCCGGCAAGACGACGTTGCTCAACCTGCTCGCCGGCTTCGACCTGCCCACCGAGGGCGCGGTCGAGCTGGGGGGCGCCCGCCTCGACCGCCTGGGCGAGGACGAGCGCGCCGGGGTGCGGCTCGAGCAGGCGGGGTTCGTCTTCCAGAGCTGGAACCTGCTGCCCACCCTGACCGCCCTCGAAAACGTCGCTTTTCCCCTGCTGCTCGCCGGCGTGCGTCCCGCCGAGCGGCGCGATCGGGCGCTGGCGCTGCTCGATCAGGTGGGGCTCGCGGATCGGGCCCATCACCGCCCCAACCAGCTCTCGGGGGGCGAGCAACAGCGCGTGGCCATCGCCCGGGCGCTGGCGCTCGAGCCCGCGGTGCTCTTCGCCGACGAACCCACGGGCAACCTCGACTCCGCCGCCGGGCACAGGGTGCTCGATCTGTTGCTGGAGCATGCCGTCGGCGAGCGCCGGCTCGTCCTCGTCACCCACGACCTCGAGATCGCCGCTCGGGCGGAACGGGTGCTGCACCTGCGCGACGGCCGGCTCGTTAAGATCGAAGAACCCGCCGCCGTCTAGTGCGGCTCAGGAACGGGGCTCGACCACCAACCCGGAACGCTTGGCCTGGTACATGCGCGCGTCGGCCAGCTTGATCAGCTCGGAAGGATCGCGGGTGTCCTCGGGGAAGGCCGCGGCCCCGATGTTCACCCCGACGCAGGACGTCTCGACGCAGACCTGCTCGATGGCGTGGGCGTAGCGCTCCGCCGCCCGCACGGCGCCCAGCAGCGCCGTGTGCGGCATAAGCACCGCGAACTCGTCCCCGCCCCAGCGGAAGATGCGGTCGCCGTTGCGGGTGATCTCGCTCAGCACCCGCCCCACGCGCACGAGCACCTGGTCGCCGGCGGCGTGGCCGTAGCGGTCGTTGACCTCCTTGAAGCGGCTCAGGTCCATGACCAGGATGGAGAGCGGGTAGCCGTAGCGCTCGGCACTCTGCCACATCACCGTGAACTCGCGGTCGAAGGCGCGGCGGTTGGGCAGACCGGTGAGGGGGTCGGTGTGCGCCGCCCGCTCGAGCAGGTTGCGGTAGTGCTGTTCGTGCAGCAGCAGGGCCGCCTGCTGGGCGAAAAAGCGCGCGGCCTCGATCGATTCGTCGTCGAAGGCCTCGGGATCGGAGAAGGATTCGATGTTGAGAACGGCCAGGACCTCCCCCTGGTAGACGATCGGAAGGCAGAGGTTGGCCTTGATCTCGCGCACCCGGCCCGCCTGGTCGATGACCTCGATGGGTGCGGTCTTGTAGCTTACCTCGGCGATGTCGCGTTCCACCGCAGAGAAGACGCGCGGCTCGCCGCGCCGCCAGGCCTCCTCGCCGGCACCGTACCAGACGTCGCGCACGTCCTCGAGGCTGAAACGGATCTTCTTCAGCCCCTCCTGCTCGTAGCCCAGGGAGGCGGTGTAGCGGAAGTCGTCCTCGGGGGTGCGCACCAGCAGGCTGCCGGCCTCGCCGCCGGGCACCAGCCGGACGGCGTAGGCCAGCAGGCGGTCGTAGGCCAGCTCGATGGGGGAGTCGAAGACCTCGCGCTCGAGCCGCAGGAGGGCGTTCATGCGCTCGCGCGTCAGGAACTGCTCGGCCATCAGCCCGAGGCCGCGGGCCACCAGGACCAGGAAGTCGCGCTCCTCGTCCTCCCAGGAGCGCACCTTGTCGTCCTGGACCACGAGGACGATGCGGGCACGGCGCTCACCGGAAACCGGCAGGAAGGCCAGCGACTTCACCCCCGCCTCGTAGACCGAGTCGACCTTGAGGTCGAACTCCCCGTAATCGTCGATGAAGAGCGGGCGGCGCTGGATGTAGCTGCGCCAGACCCCGCCCCAGCCGGCGGGCAGGCCGTTCTCCAGCAGCTCGCGCTCGGCCTCGGGGATCCGACCCACCATGGCCAGGGGCTCGAAACGTCCTCCGCGGAAGATCACGACCAGGCCGGACGAGGCCCCCAGCACCGGCAGGAGGAGCTGAATCACTTTCTCCGAGGCCTCGGTCAGGCTGCGGCTGGAGGCCAGCGCGGTCATCAGGCGGCTGAACTGCTCGGCCTCGCGGTTCTCCTGCAGCCGCCGGCGCACCAGGCAGACCAGGTTGGCGAAGGCCGTGATCAGGTCACGCTCGTCTTCTTCCAGGGGGCCCGCCGGCTCGACGCAGAGCACGTATCGGTCGCACATGGGCACCAGGAAGCGGTAGGGGCCACGGCCGCCGCCGTCGAGGTAGAGGGGTTCGTCGCCCTGACTGGCGCGCAGCAGCGGCTCGCGCCACTCCTCGGGGCGGCAGTCGCCCGATTCGACCCGGACCTCGCCTGCCTCAACGCGAAGCACGCAGGCCCCGCGCGCCGGGCCCTCTTCGAAGAAACGTGGCGCGCGCCGCAGCAGCTCGTCGGGGTCTTCGAAGCGGGCCACCCGCTTGGAAGCGTGCAGGATGGCGCGCAGGCTGCCCCGGATGCGCGCCTGCCTGAGGCTGAGGACGTCGGCACGGCGCTTGAGCAGGTGGCCGCCCACGGCCACGAACGCCAGCCCCAGGGCGTCGAGCAGCATCGTCCGGTCCGAGAGGCCGTGCCCCAGATAGATCAGCCAGGTGACCACGGCGGCGCCCAGACCGACGAGGCCGCCCCAGAACCAGGCGGCCATGAAGACCGCGAAGGCGCCGAAGGTCATGGACCCGGTCCAGTACCCCAGCAACAGCAGGAGCACGACGATCAGGACGGGCATCCAGGGTCCGCGCATTTTCCGTATTGTATACATGCGAACCCTTTCCCCTCTAGAGGAGCCTTTGCTGGCTGTCGCGCGTTCCGGCCCAGCGGGTCCGCTGGGCGCCGTCGGCCCCGAGAACGAAGGCGTTCACGTCGTCGGCGAGCTGGGCGCGCAGCAGCCGCAGCAACCGTTCGCGGGCCAGGGCATCGGCGATCGGGAAGAAGACCTCGAGCCGGCGATCGAAGTTGCGTTCCATCCAGTCGGCGCTCGAGGCCCACACCTCCCAGCCCCCCGCGGTCATGAAGGCGGCGAGCCGGGCGTGCTCGAGAAAGCGGCCCACCAAGCTGACCGCCTCGAAGCGAGGGTGCAACGCGGTAAGCGTGGAGCGCACCAGCAGCCGCACCCGCGCCCCGCGGTCGGCGGCCGCGGCGAGCGCGCGCAGCAGGCGGGCGTCGGTGAGGTGGTTCACCTTGACGATCACCTCGCCGCGGTCGCGCGCCACCGCGGCGATCTTCGCGAGCAGCAGCTCGCGGGCCGCGGGGCCGCTGGCCAGGGCCTTCGGCTCCGGCGTCCGCCCCGCGGCCAAGGCGTCGAAGTAGCCGTCGACGTCGGCGACGAGCCCCGGCCGGGCGGTGAAGTAAGAGAGGTCGGTGTAGAGGCGGCCGTTGTGGGGGTTGTAGTTGCCCGTACCCAGGTGGGCGTAGGCGCCGTGCTCGGCTTCGACGAGGAAGAGCTTGGCATGCACCTTGGCCCCGGGCGGGTAGTCGAGGACCCGCACCCCGTGCCCCTCGAAGTGCAGCCGCCAGTAGAGGTTGACCAGCTCGTCGAATCGGGCCCGCCCCTCGAGCAGCACCTCGACTTCCTTGCCGCGGTCGGCGGCCTCGATGAGCGCGTCCAGGATCGGGTTTTCGCGGCCCACCCGGTAGAGCGTGGCGCGGAGGCGGCGCACCCCGGGGTCGCGGGCTGCGGCGCGAACGAACCCCACCACCTGGTCGTAGGCGTCCCGCGGGTGGTAGAGGGCGACGTCGCGTCCGCGCAGGCAGGCGAAGGGGTCGCGCGCAAAGCCGCGGCGGCGCCGGGGGCGCAGCGGCGGGAAGCGCAACTCCGGCAGCTCCAGGTCGGCGAGCTCGAAGAGGGCGCGCAGGTCGAGCGGGGGCGGCTGCTCGAAGACCTCGTCGCCCAAGAGTTCCAGGCTGCGGGCGAGGGCGGTGCGCCAGGGGAAGCCCGTCTCCAGCTCCAGGCGGCTGGGGGCGCCGTCGAGCCGCGTCTCCAGGGCCAGCGGCAGCTCCTCCCAGTCCATGCGCGCGGCCTCGAGCTGGGCGATGCGGGTCAGCCTCAGCTCGTACATCGGCATGGGTTCGGGCAGGAAGAGGTCGCTGCGTGCGCGCATCAACGCCCCCAGCCGCACGAAGGCGCCGGGCCGGCCGGGCACCGGCAAGAAGCGGCGCTGCACCGGCTGACGCAGCAGGTAGCGCAGGCGGCGGTGCCCTGCCGCCAGGTAGAGCGCGCCGGAGGAAAGGTCGTGCACCTGGGCGGCGTCGAGCAGGTCGGTCTTGGGCGCCACCTCCTCGGCCAGGTAGGCCCCAAAGTAGCGGGCCTCGGTGGCGCTCAGTTGGCGCGGCTCGAGCAGGCGCAGGCCCGCGGCCTCGAGCCGGGGGCCCAGCTCGCCGAAGAGCTCGCGGGCTTCACGGACGTACGCCTGCACCTCGCCCAGAAGGACCCGGTACTCGCGAGGCACCCGCGGGCGTTCGCGCGAGGCCCGGAAGAGGCGGTAGACCCGAGCGGAGAAGAACTCGTCGGTATTGGCCGCGAAGATGGCCAGGTAACGCAGCTTCTCCAGCAGCGGCACGTCCTCGCGTCGGGCGGTGAGCAGGACGCGGTGGTTGAAACGGAACCAGGAGCGTTCGCGGCCGAGCTTCACCGGGCCTCCGCGCGGTAGGGTGGGGCATGGAACGCGTGGGCATCGTGGACCTGGGGTCGGGGACGGCGCGGCTCGTCGTCTACGCCTACGAACCCGGCCGCCACTACCGCCTCGTCGACGAGCTGCGCGAACCGGTGCGGCTGGGGCAGGGGCTTGCGGCCACGGGCCGGATCGCGCCCGAGGCCGCCTGGCGGGCGCTGGGCTTCCTGGCCGCGGTGCAGGACTACGCCCGCGCCACCGGGCTCGAGCGGATCGACGTCTTCGCCACCAGCGCGGTGCGCAGCGCCGCGAACGCTCGCGAACTGCTGGAGCCGGCGCGGCGGATGGGGATCGAGGTGCGGGTGCTGTCGGGGGCCGAAGAGGCCCGCTACGGGGTGCTGGCCGTAGCCGCCGGCTTCACCTTCGAAGACGCCTGGGTCGTGGACCTGGGCGGCGGCAGCGCCCAGCTGAGCCGGATGCGCGGCCGCGGTTTCGCCGGCGGGGCCGCCTACCCCCTGGGGGCGGTGCGGCTCAGCGAGCGCTTCCTCGCCCACGACCCCCCGAGCGCGCGCGAGGTGGAAGCGCTCACCGCCGAGGTGAGCGGACGGCTGCAGGACGTCGTCCCCGAGCTGCGCGCGCGGCCGCTGCCGCTCGTGGCCATGGGCGGTACGGTGCGCAACCTGGCGCGGGCGGTGCAGCGCGCCCGCCGCTACCCGCTCGAGCGCCTGCACGGCTACTTCCTGAGCGCCGCCGACCTGGACGAGCTGACCGAACGGCTGCTGGGCCTGCGCGCCGCCCGCCGCCGGCGGGTGCCCGGCCTCTCGCCCGACCGCGCCGACGTGATCGTCGCCGGAGCCCTGGTCTACCGCACCCTGCTGCAGGCGGCCGGGCTCCCCGGGTTGTGGATCTCGGGGCTGGGCGTGCGCGAGGGCGCCTTCTTCCGGCACTTCCTGCCGCCGCCGCACCGGCCCGCGTGCGTGCGCGAACTTCACCTGGCGAGCCTCGAGGCCCGTTTCCCCCAACCCGCTGCGCATACCCAGAGTGTACGCGACCTGGCCGCGCGGCTCCTCGCGGCGCTGGCGCCGCGGTTCGGTCTGGGCGACGGCGACGCCCGCCTCCTCGACGCCGCGGCGCGGCTGCACGACGTCGGCCTTGCCATCGACTTCTACGACCACCACAAGCACGGCGCCTATCTGGTGCTGCAGCACACCCTCGCCGGCTGGAGCCACCGCGAGCAGGCGCTCCTGGCGCTGATGGTGCGCTACCACCGCAAGGGTCGGCCGCGGCCGGGAGCGCTCGCGGCGCTGCTCGAGCCCGGCGACGCCGAGCGGCTCGTGCGCCTGGCGGCGATCCTGCGGCTCGCCGAGCACCTGGAGCGCGCCCGCAGCGGCCGCGTGCGGCGGTTGGAAGTGGAGGTCGGCGCGGAGGCGGTCACCCTGCGCGTGGGCGGCCCCGAAAACCCCTGGGTGGAAGTCTGGGAGGCGCAGAAGGACGCCGCGCTCTTCGAGCGCGCCTTCGGGCTGCGCCTCGAGGTGCGCAGCCTATGAGAGCCGGCGCAGCACCCCGGGCGTGAGCAGGTAGCGCAGCTCGACCCCGCCCCGCCGCAACCTCAAGGCCATCAGCCCGGACTTCTTGAAGGCGAAGGTCTCCGCCCGCCCCTCGTCACCGGCGAGCAGCCCTGCGGCCACCCGGCTCAGGTCGGGTTCGTGGGCCACGACGGCCACGTTGCGGCCGCGCACGATCAGGCGCTCAAGCAGCTCCGGCCCCCAGCCGCCCGCGAGCGCCGGCTCCTCGGCCACCACCTCGGCCAGCGGGGCCAGGTGGTCGGCGGTCTGGCGCGCCCGCAAGAGCGGGCTGGTCCAGAGCAGGGCGTAGCGGACCTCCAGGCGCTCGAGCGCCGCGCGCAGCCGCTCCGCCTGCGCCTCCCCCGCCGCGGTGAGGGCGCGCTCGCCGTCGGGCAAGCCCTCGCGCCGAGGCTGGGCGCGGGCGTGGCGGATCAGGTGCACCTCGGTCATCAGCCGAACCGCCCGGTGATGTAGGCCTCGGTCCTCGGATCGCTGGGGTTGGTGAAGAGGCGCTCGGTGGGCCCAAACTCGATCATGTCGCCGTTCAGGAAAAAGGCGGTGTAGTCGGAAACGCGCGCCGCTTGCTGCATGTTGTGGGTCACGATCACGATCGTGACCTGTTCCTTGAGCCCTGCGAGCAGGTCCTCGATGGCCTGGGTGGAAATGGGGTCGAGGGCGCTCGTGGGCTCGTCCATCAGCAGCACCTCGGGCTCGACGGCGAGCGCCCGTGCGATCGAGATGCGCTGCTGCTGACCCCCCGAGAGCCCTACCGCGGGCTCGTGCAGCCGGTCCTTGACCTCGTCCCAGAGCGCCGCGGCCTTGAGCGAGCGCTCGGCCACCCCCATCAGGCGTTCCCGGTCCCGCACCCCCACCAGCCTGAGCCCGGCGACGACGTTCTCGAAGATGCTCATCGTGGGAAAGGGGGTGGGGCGCTGGAAGACCATGCCCACGCGCCGGCGGATCGCCACCGGGTCCACCCCCGGGGCGTAGAGGTCCTCGCCGTCGAGCCGCACCCGCCCCTCGATGCGCACGATCGGGTTGAGGTCGTGCATGCGGTTGAGGGCGCGCAGGAAGGTGGTCTTGCCGCAGCCCGAGGGGCCGATCAGGGCGGTGATCTTGCGGTCGTACACGGGCAGGCTGACGTTCCGCACGCCGACGCTCTTGCCGTAGTGGACGGTCAGATTCTCGGTCTCCATGCGCAGGGGTTCCACGGCGTTCTCCTCCTAACTGCGGCGCAGCGCCCGGCGCGCCAGGTAGTTGGTCACCATTAGCATCAGCGCCAGCAGCAGCGCCGCGCCCCAGGCCTGGCGGATCCAGTCTTCGTAGGGCGAGATGGCGTAGACGTAGATCTTCAGGGGCAGGCTGTCCATCGGCCCCAGCGGGTCGAACGACAGGAAGGGGTTGCCGAAGGCGGTGAAGAGGAGCGGCGCCGCCTCCCCCGCGGCGCGCGCCAGCGCCAGCAGCAACCCCGTGACGATGCCCCCTCGGGCGGCGGGCAGGATCAGGCTGAGGGTCACCCGCCAGCGCGGCAGCCCCAGGGCCAGGCCCGCCTCGCGCAGCTCCCAAGGCAGGATGCGCAGCACCTCCTCGGTGGCGCGCATGATGATGGGGATCATCAGGATGGCCAGGGCCACCGCGCCCGAGAAGGCCGAGAACCCGCCCATCGGCTCGACGACGAGGACGAAAGCGAACAGGCCCATGAGGATCGCGGGCACGCCGCCGAGCACGTTGGCCACCAGCCTGAGCGGCCGGTTCAGCGGGTGGTCGGGGTACTCGGCCATGAGCACACCTCCGCCCAGACCCAGCACCCCGCCCATGGCCAAGGCCATCAGGTCGATGACGAAGGTGCCCACGATCGCCGGCAGCATGCCGCCGCCGCCTTCGCCCGGCGGGGCGGGCGGCTGGGTGAAGAAGGCCCAGTTGAGGGCGCCGATGCCCTGGGTGAAGACGTGCAGCAGGATGAACCCGAGCGGCAGCAGCACCAGCGCCGTGCCCAGGTAGACGAGGGCGACCATGACGCGGTCGCGCAGGTAACGGCGGCGCAGGTTCACTTGCGCCCCTCCCCCACGCTCATCCGCCGCAGGATGAAGTCGGCGATCAGGTTGACCGCCAGCGAAAGCAACAGCAGCAGGAAGCCGACGGCCAGCAGGCTGGAAAGCTGGAGCCCGCCCTCGGCCTCGGCGAACTCGTTGGCGATCAGGCTGGCCATCGTGGCGGCGGGTCCGAAGACACTGTAGGGCAGCTGGCCCGAGTTGCCGATCAGCATGGTGACGGCCATCGTCTCGCCGATGGCGCGCGCCAGCGCCAGGACCACGCCCGCAAAGATGCCGCCGCGCGCGTAGGGCAGCACCACCCGGCGCACCACCTCCCAGCGGGTCGCCCCCAGGGCGTACATGGCCTCGCGCTGGTCCCGCGGGACCATGTGGATGGCGTCGCGCGCCAGCGAGGAGGCGTAGGGCACGATCATCAGGGCCAGCACCAGCACCGCCGAGAGCATGCCGATGCCCGTGGGCGGCCCGAGCACGCCCATGAGCGCGGGGGCGTGTTCCGCGCTCCAGAGGAAGAGCGGCTGCTCGATGCGATCGCGCACCAGCGGCACCAGCACGAAGATCCCCCAAAGCCCGTAGACGACGCTCGGAAGCGCCGCCAGCAGGTCGATCAGGTAGGCGACGACCTCCGCCAGCCAGCGCGGGGCGTACTCGGCGATCGCGATCGCCGCGGCCAGGGCCGGCAGGAAGGCCAGAGCCAGGGCGACCGCACTGGTGATCAGCGTGCCCAGCAAAAAGGGCCAGGCGCCGAACTGCTCCGCGACCGCATTCCAGGCGCTGCCGCTGGCGAACCCCCAGAACCCGAAGGTGCGGAAGGCCTCGGCCCCGCCCGAGGCCAGCTCCCAGGCCAGCAACACGGCGACGAGCATCACCGCGAGCCCCAGCACCACGAGCAGGGCGGTGAAGGCCCGGTCACCCAGTTTTCCGTAGATCCTGCTGCGCACGCGCTCCTCCTCGGGCGCACCCGCCGCACGCGCGTGCGGCGGGTGCGCGTTCGGCTACGATTCTACTTCGGCAGCACGGGTTGGCCACGGTAGCGCAGGCTGTTTAGGTTGGCCTCGGTTGCGCGTACCGCCACCTCGGGCAGCGCCGCGTAGTGCAGGGCCTCGTTGTAACGCTGGCCGTCGTGGACGATCCAGTCGAGCAGGGCCGCGAGCGCCTGCGCCTCGGCGGCGGACTTGACCGCACGGTTCTTGTCGAGGTCGCGGTGGACCAGGATCCAGGTGAAGCTGGCGATGGGGTAGCCCTCAGGGGCGGGGGTGTCGGTAATCGATACCCGGGTGTCGGCCGGGAAGTCCGCAAGGTCGGCCGCCGCCCGCACCGACGCTAGATTGGCGAGAACGAACTTGCCCGCACGGTTCTGCACCGCACCGTAGGCGATCTGGTTCTGCAGTGCGTAGATCAGCTCGTTGTAACCGATCGCGCCCGGGGTCTGGCGCACCAGACCGGCCACGCCCTCGTTGCCCTTGCCCCCGAGGCCGGTGGGCCAGGCCACGCTCTTGCCCACCCCCACCTTGGCCTTCCACTCGGGCGAAACCTTGGCCAGGTACTCGGTCCAGATGTAGGTGGTGCCCGAACCGTCGGAGCGGCGCACCACGGTGATGGGCAGCGGCGGCAGCTTGACGCCGGGGTTGAGCGCGGCGAGGGCGGGGTCGTTCCACTTCTTGATCTTGCCCAGGAAGATGTCGGCGAGCACGGAACCGGAGAAGCGGATCGGCTGGGTTACGCCCGGCAGGTAGTAAGTGGGCACCACGGCTCCCAGCGCCGTGGGTACGTGGATCGCCGGGGTGCCGAACTTCTTCTCGAACTCGGCCAGTTTGGCGTCCGAGAGGGGGGCGTCGCTGGCCCCGAAGTGCACCGTCCCCGAGAAGAGCTGGCGGATCCCGCCGCCGGAGCCGATGGACTGGTAGTTGACGCGAACCCCGGTGAGCTCGTGGTAGACGTCGAAGTACTTGGCGTAGAGCGGATACGGGAAGGTGGCACCGGCGCCGTTTAGGGTCACGCTTTGGGCCAGGGCCAGCCCGAGGGTGAGTGCGAGAGCCGTTAGGATGGGTTTCTTCATACGCATCGTCCTCCACCCACAGGATGAAGGGGGTTTGTCAGGAGCCGGTCAGCCCTCGTCTCCAGCCCCTTCGAGCCGCCCCGTCAGCCAGAAGAAGACGCGCTCGGCGATGTTCTCCAGGTGGTCGCCCAGGCGCTCGTAGCTGCGGGCCACGCGCATGAGCGCGAGCGCCTTGGAGAGCGTGCGCGGGTCCTCCATCATGTAGGTGAGCAGCTCGCGCACGATCTGCTCGTAGAGGTCGTCCACGTCGTCGTCGATCTTGAGCACCCGCTGCGCAGCGTGCAGGTCGCGTTCGGCGATCGCCTTGGCGATCAGGTCGAGCATCGTCTCGATGCGCTCGGCCATCTCGCCGAGGACGATGTACTTCTTCAGCGGCGGCTCGCCTGCGAGCGCCAGCGCGTCTTCGGCCACGTGGGCGGCGTAGTCCCCGGCGCGCTCCAGGTCGGTCAGCGCCTTGAGCACGGTGGCCAGGAAGCGCAGGTCGCGGGCCACGGGTTGGTGACGGGCGATCGCCGCCAGCACCTCGTTCTCGATCTCGAGCTCGAGTGCGTCCACCTCGCGGTCGAGCCGCACGGCCGCCTTGGCCCGTTCCACGTCCTGCTCCACCAGGCCGGCGGTGGCCAGCTGCAACTGCTCGCGCACCAGGCTGACCATGCGCAGGAAGTGTTCGGTAATCCGGTTCAGGTCACGGTCCAACGCTTCACGCATCCTCCACCCCTTCCCCTTCGGGCACGGTCACCCCGAAGGCGTTGCCCTCCTCCAGCCTACGGCCGTAAGCCTCGCCGCCCCAGCCGCGTGCGATGCGGCGCACCAGGGCCAGGCCCAGACCGCTGCCGCGCACGCCCGCGGCGTGCATGCCCCGCCCGCCCGGTACGAAGAGGCGTTCGTAGTCGGCGAGCGGTTCCCCGGCGTCCACGACCTCGACGGCCACCACCCCCGGGGTTTGGACCCGGGTGCGCACCTCGACGGGCGGCTTCCCGTAACGGAGCGCGTTCTCGACGAGGTTGAGCAGCACCTGAAAGATCGGGTCGCGGCCGGCGGTGACCGGGTGGGGCGTGGACCATCGCAGCGTACGCGCCCCGGGCAGCAGGCGCTCGAGCCGCGGCCGCAGCTCGTCGAGGCGCCACGGGGGCGTGCGCCCCTGCCCTTGCCCCTGGGCAAGGCGCAGCAGGCGGGCCGCCTCTTCGCGCATTAGCGACAGCGCCTGCTCGCGCTCGCCGGGCTCGGGCCCGGACTCCAGCACCTCCAGCAGCGCCAGCAGCCCCGCCACCGGAGTGCGGAACTCGTGGGCGAGGAGGCGCCGCTCCTGCTCCAGGGCCTCGCGCGCCCGCACCGCCTCGGTTTCGTCGCGCAGGAAGAGCGCCTGCCCCTGGGCGCGCGCCGCCACCCGGCGGCCGTACAGGGTCAGGGAGGCCGCACCGCCACGACGCACCAGCTCGAGCAACCGGTGGTGCCGCAGCACAAAGGCGGCGGGGCGGCCGGCGGCACGCTCGGCGTCGGTGTCGAGCAGCCGCGCCGCTGCGGGGTTCAGGTAACGCACCCGTTCCCCCTCAAAGAGGACCACCCCCTCCTCGCTCGCCTCCCAGGCCGCCCGCCACGGATTCATGGGGCCTCCGTAAAGCGGTACCCCTTGCCGCGTACCGTCTCGATCCAGTGCCCTCCCAGCTTCTCCCGCAGCTGGGCCACGTGCTGGTCGACCGTGCGCAGGGTGCCCAGGAAGTCGGGGCCCCAGACCTGCTCGAGCAGCGTCTCCCGGTCGTAGACCCGCCCCGGCTCCCGCGCCAGGAAGGCGAGCAGATCGAACTCGCGCCGCGTCAGGCCCACCTCCCTCCCCTCCAGCGTCACCCGGCCGCGTTCCGTGTCCACGACCAGCTCCCCGCGCCGCAGGACCTCCGCGCCGCGGCTGCGGCGCAGCAACGCCACCAACCGGGCCGCCAGCTCGGCGGTGGAGAAGGGCTTGGTCAGGTAGTCGTCGGCGCCCCCGAGCAACCCCTCGACACGGTCGCGTTCGCTGGCGCGCGCCGTCAGCATCAGCACCGGCATCCGCTCGTACCGGGGCGTGCGCCGGAGGCGCGCTAGGAAGTTCAAGCCGTCCTCGTCGGGCAGCATCCGATCGAGGACCACCACGTCGACCTCGTCGAGCCGTGCCCAGCCCTCGCGGGCGTCGGCGGCGTCGAGGACGCTGAACCCCGCCTGGCGCAGCCCGTGCGCCACGGCGAAGCGCAGGCTGGGCTCGTCCTCGACCAGCAAGACCCGGGCCATGGTTCCAGTTTACGGGCACGTGTCAGGACCGGGTCAGCAAGCGAGCAGCTCGCGGATGGGCTCGGTGGAAGCGAACGGGGCAAAGCCGCCGATGCCCAGGTCGTCGAGGATGAGCCGACCCAGCGGGTGTTCGGCCATGCGCGCCAAACCCTGCACCAGCGCCTCCCGCCGTTCGGCGTGCTCGGGGTCGAGCATCACGACGTGGGCAAAGCGGCGGGCCTGGGAAACCTTAACCGTGCGCACGCCCTCGAGGGAAAGGTCGCTCAGCTGAGCGTAAAAGTCCTTGTAGAGGACGCCGTGTCCGATTTCGCCGCCGCGCACCGCAGCCAGGACCTCGCCCCAGGAAGGGTAGAAGCGCACCTCGCCCGTGCGCACCCCCTCTTCCTTGAAGATCAGGCAGGCCAGCAGGGTGGCGAACTGGTTCTCCACCGCCGCGAAGGGCTGACCGGCGAAACTTTCGAGCGTGCTCCCCGCGCCCTCCCGGACGACGAAGACGACCTCGTCGTAGTTGTCGGGCATGGCCACGGGGAGAAAACCGCGCTCGTCCTCGATGCGCAACGCGTCGAGCGGGTTGGCGTAAACGAGGTTGACCTCGCGGAAGCGTTCGTAGAACTCGGGGAAGTCGGCCGCGTGGGCGTAACCGATCTCCAGGCCGCTCGTCTGCCCCAGGACCAGGAAGAACTCGATCCAGGTGGGCAGGTTCTTGGCGGTGTCGTGGGGGCACGCGCTCGCGGTCAGCACGGGGGAGCTCATTACTATAAGTATACCTAGGGACTTTTGGCCTGGGACACCCCCGTTCGGGGGGTGCGCGTAGACTAAAGCATGAAACTCACGACCTGGGGCGCCTGCGGCACGGTCACTGGAAGCTGCCACCTGATCGAACACCAGGGTTTCAAGCTGCTGCTCGACTGC
>JALSIA010000052.1 GCA_026981865.1 Thermaceae bacterium | reverse complement strand
GCCCTGCTGCTGTTGCTGATCGCCGGCTGCGTGCCCAACCCCGTGGACTACGTGGCCGAGAAGGCGATCCAGACCGGCGTCGAAAAGGCCCTGCACAGGGTGCTGCCCCAGAACGAACTGCCCTTCAGCGACGACTTCGAAAGCTACCCGGTGGGCGCGATCCTGACGCAGGCGAACCCGGAAAGCTACCGCCTCTGGGGCGACTGCGACGGCCGGCTCGACTACGCCTTCGTGGTGGAGACCGTAGGGCCGGAGGGGCGCAGTGAGAAGGCCGCGGCCGTCGAGTACCCCTGCGGCGGGGGCGGCGGGCTGCACGCTTTGACCACCGGCGCGGAGGGCTGGCGGGACTACCGGGCCGAGGTCAGCTTCCGCACCAAAGACGACCAGTGGTGGGTCTACCTGAACATCAACGGCAACGGCGCTCATGCCTACGTGCTGGAGGTCTACGGAACCTCGGCCACCCTCTACAAGCAGATCGGCAAAGAGCGCACGGTGGTCGCGCGGCGCGACGTCAGCGGTCCGCGCGCCGACGACGCCTGGCACACCCTGGTGGCCGAGGCGCGCAGCGACGGGGTGCGGGTGACGGTAGACGGCGAGGTCTTCGCCGACTACACGGACGGCGATCCGGCGTTTTCGCACGGCGGTTTCGGCATCCAGGCCAGCCGCTACGGGCGGCGAATGCTGATCAGCCGCTGGTCGTTCGCGCCGCTGCCCTGAGGCGCTCGATCAGGGGCCAGAGGACGGCGCGCTTGAGCTTGAGGGCGCTCCGGTTAACGACCAGGCGGGCGCTCGAGTGCGCCAGCACCTCCACCTCGACGAGGCCGGCGGCGCGGATCGTGTGGCCGGTCTGCACCACGTCCACCACCGCGTCGGCCAGGCCCGTGAGCACGGCCAGCTCGACGTTGCCCGAGAGCTTGACCACGTCGGCCACCAGGCCGCGCGAGCGCAGCCAGGCCTGGGTGAACCGGGGGTACTTGCTCGCCACCCGCCGCACCGGGGCCTCGTCGTCCGGCCGGCGGATCAGCGAGAGCCGGCAGGCGCCGAAGCCCAGGTCCACCGGTTCGTAGAGGTCGCGCCCGGCCTCGAGCAGCACGTCGCGCCCGGCCACGCCCACGTCGGCGATGCCCAGGTCGACGTAGGTGGGCACGTCGCCGCCGCGCAGCTCGAGCACGGCCACCCCGTCCCCCGCGTGCCACAGCTCGCGCTCGCCGGCGGCCGCGGGCAGCGGGTAGCCCGCGCGCGCAAAGATACGGTAGGCGTCCTGCATCATCCGCCCCTTGGGCAGGGCCACCACCCAGTCGAAGCCGGAAAGGGTCACGGCCGCACCTCGCCTTCGGGGCCGGCGATGCGGGGGATCCCGCGGGCGCGGGCGTAGGCCCGGAGTTCGTCCAGGTCGTCGGTCCAGGCGAGCTCCACCACGAGGCCCTGCGCGCGCAGGGCGCGGGCCGTATCCGCGTCCAGCGCCAGCGCGTCCGGCACCGGCGCGGCCGCGGGCCGCCCGGCGGCCTCGAGCACGCGCTCGAGCCCCAGCGCGAAGCCGGCGGCGAAGGGTACCCCCGCGCCGTCGTAGCGGCCGCCGCCGAGGAGGGGCAGGCCGAAGTCGGGGGTGTAGGCGCGGAAGTGGATGCCCGAGTAGTAGTCGTAGGCCCGGGCCATGCCCAGGTCGAAGAGCGGCTCGACCCCCGCGGGCAAAAGCGCCAGCACCTCCTCGAGCCAGTCCAGGTCGATGCGCGCCCGCTCGCTCACCGCATGCCGTCGCGCCGCCGCCAGCACCTCGCGGCCGCCGAAGAGGTCGGGCAGCGCCAGCAGCGCCTCCGCCAGGGCCCCGCGCACCCCGTAGCGCTCGAGCCGGTCGGCCAGCTCCGGGGTGTTCTTGCGGTCGATCGCGGCGTGGAGCCGCCGCACCGGTTCTGGCTCCAGGCCGGTGGCGTCAAGCAGGTCGGCCACGAAGGCGGGGAGGCCCACCTCGATGCGCGCCCCCGCGAGCCCCGCCGCCGCCAGCGCCTCGGCCGCGAGCGAAAGCAGCTCGGCGTCGATCCGGGGCGAGGAGGCCCCGAAGACCTCGACGCCCACCTGCGCGAACTCGCGCAGGCGTCCCAGCCCCACCTCGCTGTCGCGCAGCCACAGGCGCCCCGCGTACTGCAGCCGGTGCGGGCCCGCCGGCTCGAGCTGGGTGCGCGCCATGCGCACCAGCGCGGTGGTGAACTCCGAGCGCAGGGCCAGCACCCGGCCGCTCTTGTCGACCAGTTTGAAGGCGCGCTCCGCCAGCGGGTGGGCGGGATCGAAGATTTCCAGCGCCGGCAGCTCCACGGGCGCGTAGCCCCAGGCGGCGAAGAGCGCGCGCCAGCGCGCCGTCAGCTCGAGCCGCGCCTGCGCTTCGGGCGGCAGGTAGTAGCGGGTCCCTTCGGGGATCACGTTGCGGGCCTCCTCGCGCGCGTCACGCTCCACAGTATAGGGGGAGCTCCGCGTCCCATTCGAGGCCGGCGGGGTCGATGCGCGCCCGCACCGCCCGCACCCAGAGGCCGGCCTCGAGGGCCCGGCGGAGGGCGCGGGCGAAGGCGGGGTCGACCGGGCAGGGGGCGAAGCGCTCGGCGTCGGCCCGCAGCACCGCGAAGAGGAGCGCCCCGCGGTGCCGAACGAGCAGCTGCAGGTGCCGCAGGGCCCGCGCCGAAGGGGCGTCGGGGAAGCAGGCACTACCCGCCTGAACGTGGGTGACCGATTTGAGCTCGAGCAGCCGCTCGCGCCCCGTTTCGTCGCGGACGAGGGCGTCGAGCCGGCTCCCCTCCACCCGCGGCTGGGCGGAGACGAACCCCCAGCCCCAGCGCTCGAGCAGCCGCGGCAGCCCCGCCTCGGCGTACGCCGAGTCGAGCAGCGCCCAGACCGCCCCGTCCCGCGCCAGCAGCACCCGCCCCTCGGTGCGTCCGCCCGAGCGCGGCAGGTAGCGCAGCCGCGTCCCCGGCAAAAGCCAGGCGAGCCGGCCGGTGTTGGGCAGGTGCAGCCGCAGCTCCCCGCCCTCGCGCCGGGCCCGCACCACGAAACGGTTCTCCCGCCGGATCAGGCGGGCCTCGAGGCTCTCGGGAAAACGCACGTCCAACCCCACCCCACCAGCCTATACCCGCCGTTGACAGCGGCCCCGCCCCGGGGTACAATCACTACAACCCAGAGGTAGTGGGACTACACAATGGGAACGAACGCAAGGGTACTCTCACGCATCAACAGCTTCTACGACAAGCTCTCGCCCTCGGAGCGGCGGGTGGCCGACTACGTGCGCGAACACCCGGAGCAGGTCATCCACATGCCGCTGGCCAAGCTGGCCCAGCAGGCGGGGGTGAGCGACCCCTCGGTGCTGCGCTTCTGCCGCGCCATCGGCTACCGCGGCTACCTCGACTTCAAGGTGGCCCTCACCCAGGACCTGGCCTCTCCGGTGCAGTTCATCCACGAAACCGTCGATCCCTCCGACGGCCCCAGGGAGATCGCGCAGAAGGTCTTCGCCGCCGCCAACCGGGCGCTGCTGGAGACCCTGCAGAGCCTCGACACGGCCGGCATCGAACGCGTCGTCGAACTCATCGACGGCGCCAAGCGCACCCTGATCATCGGCGTGGGCACCTCCGCGCCCATCGCCCAGACCTTCTACAACCGCCTCTTCCGCCTGGGCCTGCCCGTCTGGATCCAGACCGACTCCTACCTGCAGCTCATGCACGCCGCCCTCCTGGGCCCGGACGACGTGGTGGTCGGTATTTCCCAGACCGGGGCCTCGACCGACCCGGTGCTCACGCTCGAGGAAGCCAAGAAGCACGGGGCCGCCACCGTGGCCATCACCGGCTCGCTCTCCTCCCCCATCACCCAGCAGGCCGACGTCACCCTCTACTCCAGCTACCACGAACTGCGCCCGGAGGCCGCTTCGTCGCGCATCGCCCAGATCGCCATCGTCGAGACGATCTACGTCGCATTGAGCATGCGCCGCCTCAAGACCGCCGACTCCGACGAGCGGCGCATCTGGGAGGCCCTGTCCCGAAAGACCCTGTGAGCACGGAGGGAGGTGAGAGCGCGACCCACCGCACCGGACCGTTCGGCCTGAAATCCCTTTTTGCATTCACCGCACCCCCGGGGTGCGACCGAAGGAGTGGTTCCAAATGGGTAAACCCGACCTCAGCCGCCGTAAATTCATGATCCAAAGCGCCCTCGCCTCGATGGGCATCATCGCCGGTCCCGCCTTCCTGCAGACCGTGCGCGCCGCCGAGGGCAAGAACCGGCCCCTCAAGGCCGCC
>JALSIA010000051.1 GCA_026981865.1 Thermaceae bacterium | reverse complement strand
GCTGATGACGCGGACGGGCAGCCCCTCGGCGGCCAGCCGCTCCTGTGCGGCGAGCGCCAGGGCGACCTCGCTGCCGGTGGCGACGAGGACGCCGCGCGGCGGTTGGTCGGGTTCGCTGAGGACGTACCCCCCCTTCAGGGCCTCCTCGGCCGGGGCGTAGCGCCCGCGGTCGAGCACCGGCAGCCCCTGGCGGGTGAGGATCAGCGCGGTTGGGCCGGAGGTGCGCTCGAGCGCCATCCTCCAGGCCACGGCGGTCTCGGCGGCGTCGGCGGGGCGGATCACCCAAAGGTTCGGCAGCGCCCGCAGGCTCATCAGGTGCTCGACGGGCTGATGGGTGGGGCCGTCCTCGCCGATGGCGACCGAGTCGTGGGTCCAGACGTAGACGACGGGGGTGCCCATCAGCGCCGCCAGGCGCACCGCCCCGCGCATGTAGTCGGAGAAGACCAGGAAGGTGCCGCCGTAGGGACGGAAACCCCCGTGCAGCGCCAGCCCGTTCAGGATCGCCCCCATCGCGTGCTCGCGCACGCCGTAGTGGACGTAGCGGCCCGTCGGGTTCGCGGGCGAGAAGTCGGCCATGTCGGGGGCTTTGGTGTTGTTCGAGGGCGTCAGGTCGGCCGAGCCGCCGAGCAGCTCGGGCAGGTGTGGCGCGAGCGCGGCCAGCACCTGGCCGCTGGCCTTGCGGGTGGCCACCTTGGCGCCCGCCTCGAAGCGGGGCAGGCGCTCGCGCCAGCCCGCGGGCAGCGCGGCCTGCACGACCCGACGGGTGAAGGCCTCGCCCAGCTCCGGGAACTCCCAGCTGTAGGCCTCGAAGCGCTGCTCCCAGGCCTCCTGGGCCGCGAGCCCCTTGTCCAGGGCGCGACGGTAGTGGGCGTAAACCTCTTCGGGGACCTCGAAGGGGCCGTAGGGCCAGCCCAGCTTTTCACGGGCGGCCGCCAGCGCCTCCTCACCCAGCGGCGCCCCGTGGGCGTCCGGGGTGTCCTGCTTGGGGCTGCCGTAGCCGATGTGGGTGCGCACGGCGATCAGCGTCGGGGCGGCGGTGTGGGCCCGGGCGACCTCGACGGCCGCACGGATCTCTCCGGTGTCGTTGCCGTCCTCGACGATCAAAGTCTGCCAGCCGTAGGCCTTGTAGCGCGCCGGCACGTCCTCGCTGAAGGCCAGCGAGGTGGAACCGTCGATGGAGATGCGGTTGTCGTCCCAGAGGACGATCAGTTTGCCTAACTTCCAGTGCCCCGCGAGGCTTGAGGCCTCGGAGGAGATCCCTTCCATGAGGTCGCCGTCGGAGGCGATCACGTAGGTGTGGTGATCGACGATCGGAAAACGCTCGCGGTTGAACTCGGCCGCGAGCTTGAACTCGGCGAGGGCCAGCCCCACGGCGGTGCTGATCCCCTGCCCCAGGGGCCCGGTCGTCACCTCGACGCCCGGGGTGTGGCCGTACTCGGGGTGGCCCGGCGTCTTCGAACCCCATTGGCGGAAGCGCTTCAGCTCCTCGAGCGGCAGGTCGTAGCCGCTGAGATGCAAAAGCGCGTAGAGCAGCATGGAACCGTGTCCGGCGGAAAGGACGAAGCGGTCGCGGTCGGGCCAGCGCGGATCGGCGGGGTTGTGCTTGAGGAAGTCGTGCCAAAGCACGTAGGCCATCGGCGCCGCGCCCATGGGCATGCCCGGGTGGCCCGACTTCGCCGCTTCCACCGCGTCGGCGGCCAGGAACCTTAGCGCGTTGATCGCAAGCTTTTCGATGGGGGTTTCTTGCGTCATCGCCGCCTATCATACCAGCCGGGGTCTAGCCGATCGCCTTTTTGATGATCTCGGGGGCGAACTCCGCGAGGGCGCGCACCAGCCCGGTGACCCCGCGGGCGCGGCCGGGGGTGATGTAGACGGGCACGCCCCGGGCCAGCGCCTCGGCCCGCACCGGTTCGGAGAGGTCGTGCCCCACGTAGGAACTGACGATGATCACCCCGTGGGCGCGGCTCAGCCGGCTCTGAATGCGGCGCAGGCTCTCGCGCGCCGCGGTGGTGGAATCGGAGTCGAACCAGTCGACCCTGAGGCCCAGCGCTTCGAGCCGTGGCTTGAGGCGGCTGCGCAGCTGGGTGTGGCCGCCGAGGACGATCAGGTACTCCCCCGAAAAGCGCGGCAGGTCCGCGGTCATCACGCTCTCGGTCGTCTGCCCCGCGAGCGCGTCGGGGGCGCCCTCGAGCTCGGCAAGCTTGGCCGAGGTCGCCTTTAGCTCGGCGAGGTAGAGCTCGAGCTCGGGGTCGTGGGGGTTGAGGAAGAGGAGGTTGCGCAGCACCTCGCGCGCCAGCTCCAGGTCCTTTTCCTGGTAGTAGGCGGCCTCGAGGGCGCGCTTCCAGACCGCCTGCGCTTCGGCGAAGCGCGCCAGACGCTCGTACTGCTCGGCCAGGTCGAAGAGCAGGCCCAGGGCGTGGGGGCGCCGCTCGGCCTCGGCCCGGAGCACCGCCAGCGCCTCCTCCGCGCGCCCGCGCTGGTTGAGCGCCCCCACGTAGGCCGCCAGGGCGCGTTCGGCCTCCTCTTCGGCCGCAAAAGGGCGCGAGAGCCGGTAGGCCTGTTCCAGCACCTCCGGACCTGCCCCCGGGGTACGGGCAAGCGCGTCCCAGAGCACCCGGAAGGCCTCCCACGCGCCCTCCAGTGCCTCGATCAGGCGCACCAGGTCCCCGGTGCGGGTCCGCGGAAGCTCGGCCAGGCCGGTCTCGCGCAGGGCGCCCAGGAACTCGCGCGCCAACACCTCCTCCCCCGCTTCGGCCGCGCGCTCCGCCAGCTCCAGCAGACGGGCCGGCGGGTAAGGGTGGAAGGCGTGGGCGCGCTTGTGCGCCCCCAGCACCTCGGGCAGGGGGGCTTCGAGCCGCTCGAGCACCTCGGCCAGCAGCCGGTAAGCGGCCCCCACCGGAGCCCCCCGCGCCGCCCGCGCCGCCTGCTCCAGCAGCCGGCGCGCCTCCGGGTACCGCCCCTGTTCGTAGCGCAACCGCCCCAGCGCCATCAGCGCCAGCGGCTCCTCGCTGCGCGCCACCGCGTCGGTCAGGTAGGGCTCGACGGCCTCCAGGTCGGCCTGTTCGATCGTCTCGACCTCGTCCACGTCGCGGATGCGCAGGTGCGCGAGCGCCAGCCCCACCGCGCCGCTGACCTCGCCCAGGTCGTAGAGGCGGCGGGCGTAACGCTCCGCGCGCGCCCAGAGCCGCTGCCCCAGCGCCGCATGCAGGCCCAGGTAGAGCAGCTCGCGGGTGAGGAAGTCGGGCGAGAGGTCCTCGGCGAACTCCACCCGGCGGCTCACCTCGGCCAGCCGCCCCGCGCGCAGGTCGCGGAACAGCTTCTCCGAAAAACGCTCGAGCACCGCCTGGAGATGGGAGGAACGCTCGTTCCCGAGCCGGGCGTAGGCACGCAGCGCGTCGGCTTCGCGGCCCGCCTGGGCGTACGCCCGGGCAAGGAGCCGCATGTACTCGGGGTCGCGTGCCGCCCGGCGTTCGAGCCGCTCCAGCGCCTCGGCTCCGCGACCCAGCTCGACCAGCGCCCGCGCCCGCAGGTCGCGGGCCTCCTCGCCGGCGGCCCGGGCCAGCGCCGCCTCGGCCTCGCGCCAGCGCCCCAGCACCGCCAGCGCCCGGCCGCGAAGCTCTGCGGCCTCGTCGCCCTCCACGCCCTCGAGCAGCGCCAGCGCCGCGCGCGCGTCGCCGGCGGACAGCGCCGCGCGCGCCCGCTCGCGGCGGTCCGCCGACGGCTCCTCGGTGGGCGCGTCCGGTGCGGTGCGGCGCGCGCCCAGGGAACGCGCCTCGCGCAGCGTCGCTCCGCGACGGGCGGCGATCAGCACGTAGTCGCCGGAACCGTGCCGCTCCACCGCCTCGAAGCCCATCGCCTCCAGCAGGCGCTCGAACGCAGCGGGGTGCTTGCCCAGGAAGGGGCCGTGGCCGTAGAGGACCCGGCCGCCGGGCGCGAGCACCCGCCCCAGCCGCTCAAGGCGCTCGCAGAGCTCGAAGGTACGGTAGAACGCGGCGTCGTCTTCGAATTCGGGGGGCAGGTCGGTGCGAAGGTAGCCCTCGGGGAGAACCGAGAGCAGCAGCACCGCATCGTAGGGTTCCGTGGGCTCGAACGTCTCCCACCAGTCCGCGTGCCAGCGGACTTCGAGCCCCAGCTCCCGGCCCACCCTCTCGCCGCGGCGCACGGCCTCGGGCAGGGGCTCGAGGGCGTGCCACTCCAGTTCGGGGCGCTGCAGCGCCAGCGCGTGCACGAGCGCTCCGGTGTAGGCGCCCACCTCGAGAACGCGGCCACCTGCGGGCAGCAGCCCGGGCACCACGCGCGCGTAGAACTGCAGGAAGGGGTAGTGCAGTGCGTAGACCAGGGCCTCGAGCCGGTGCGGTCCCGGCTCGAGCGTCCGCCCATAAAATCTTCG
>JALSIA010000050.1 GCA_026981865.1 Thermaceae bacterium | reverse complement strand
GGAGACCTTCCTGTGGCGCCACAAGCCGCGGCTTGGGGTCCCGGTGATGATCGGCGTGGGCGGCACCCTCGACGTGCTTGCCGGCGAGGCCCGCCGCACCCCGGCCTGGTCGCGCCGGCTCGGGGTCGAGTGGCTGCTACGCGTCGGGCTTGACCCCAAGCGATGGCCGCGGGCACTGCGCCTGCTGCACTTCGTGATCGAGGTCGAACGGACGCGACGTATGCCCCCTGCGAAAAGGTAAGGGACTCCTTAAAATAAAAGTGACGTGGATCACGGATGCCGGATCCTGCTGCTCGGACCGCCCGAGCTGTGGTGCGATGGGGCGCGGGTCCACCTCCCCACGGCGCGGGCGACGGCCCTGATCGCCTTCCTGGCGCTCCAGGAGGAGGCCGTGCCCCGCGGCCGCCTGGCGGCGCTGCTCTGGGACGCCCCCGAGGCCACCGCCCGCCACCGGTTGCGCCAGGAGCTCTACCGGCTCCAACGCGGCCCGCTGGGTTCCTTTCTGCAAAGCGACCGCAAGGCCGTACGGCTGACGGCGGTCGAGAGCGACGCAGCCCGCTTCCGCGCCGCGCTAGAGCGCGGGGTCTGGCTCGAGGCGCTGCGCCTTTGGCGGGGCCCCTTCATGAACGGCTTCGCGCTGAGCGGCGCCGAGGCCTTCGAGGACTGGCTGGCGCTCGAACGCGAGGCATGGACGGACCGCTACGTCCTGGCCCTTTCGCGGAGGGCGCTCGAGCTGGAGGCGGAGGGGCGGCTCGACCCGGCGGCGAAGCTGTGGCGGACCGTCGTCGAGGCGGACCCCTTTCACGAGGAAGCCCACCGCCGCCTTCTCTGGCTGCTGGCGCGCGCGGGGCGCTGGCCCGAGGCCGACCGCCTCTACCGGCGGTACCGCGAGCGGCTCGAACGAGAGCTGGGGCTCGAGCCCGACCCCGAAACCGAACGGCTCTACCGCGAACTCACCGAGCGCAAGACCCCCGCGCGCCCGGCCGCGGCCCCGGTGCCGGAGACCCTTGCCGATCCACCGCTGGTAGGGCGCGAAGCGCTGTTGCGGGAGCTCCAGCAGCTGCACCCGCAGCCGGTCCTGCTGCTGGGCGAGGCGGGCAGCGGCAAGACGCGCCTGGCCGGCGAACACCTTGCGCGCCTGGGCGGGCGTTTGATCATCGAGCACCCCGCCTCCAGCCGCGCCCTTCCCTTTGCCGGTGTGGCCCGGGCACTCGATCGCGCCTTGGAGCTGCAGGGCCTCCCCGAACTCGATCCCGTCTGGCTGCGCGAGGCCGGCCGCCTCCTGCCCCACCGTCTCCCCGCCCCCGGCCGACCGCTGCAGGGCGCCGCCGACCGCACTCGCTTCCTCGAGGGTCTGAGCCGGGTGCTCCTGGCCTTGGCCGGCCCGGTGCTCGTCTGGGACGACCTGCAGTGGACCGACCCCGCGGCCATGGAGCTGCTCGCCTACCTGCTGCCGGCCGCTTCCCGCGCGGGCGTGCAGGCGGTGCTGACCGTGCGCCGCCCGATCCCCCCGGGCCCGGTCGCCGACTGGCTGGAACCCCTGGAGGACGACTTGGCGCGTCTGGAGGTGCCGCCGCTCGACGAGGCGGCGGTGCACGAACTGATCCAGCGGCTCGCCCATCAACGCTACGGCGCCCGGCTCTTCGCCCGCAGGCTGCACTCCGCCACCGGCGGCAACCCCTTCTTCGTCCTCGAGACGCTGCGCCACCTCTTCGCCCGTGGAGAGCTGCGGTTGCGCGGGGAGGGCTGGTCCACCCCCTACGACCGCACGACCGAGGACTACCGCGAACTGCCCATCCCCCGCAGCATCCGCGAAACCCTCTGGGCCCGGCTCCATGCCCTCGACGGTCCCCTGAAACGGGCGCTCGAGCTGGTCTGCGTCGCGCGCAGCCCCGTTGCCCCGGAAATGCTGGCGCAGGTGCTGGGCGTGCAGGAGCTGGAGGCGGCGCGGCGCCTCGAGGAGTTGCGCGAGCGCCAGCTCACCGTGGACCGTGCGCACGGCTACGCCCCGGCCCACGAACACTTGCGCGCCCTTGTCCTGGAGACGCTGAACCCCTCGTTGGCCCGCACCTACCACCGCGCCTGGGCCCGCACGCTCGAGGCCCATGGGCACTACGCCCCGGCCGCGGAGCACTGGCAGGAGGCCGGCCTCGCGGAGCGCGCGGCCCAGGGCTTCATCGCCGCGGCGCGGCACGCACCCTACGACCCGCTTTCGGCCCGCGCCTACTACCTGCGGGCGCTGCACCTCGCCGAAGCCGTCGACCCACGGCTGCGGCAGGAGCTCGAGCTCGACCTGCTGGAGCTGGACCTGCGGCTGGGCCGGTTGGACGAGACGGGCCGCGAACGGCTCGAGCAGCTTGCGGAAACCGCGGGCGCCCGCAGCCGCCTCCTGATCGCCGAGGCCCTGCTGCAGCGCGGCGACTACCCCCGCGCCCTGGCCTCCGCGCGCGCGGGGCTGGCGCGGGCGCTGCGCGAGGGCGACCGCGCCTGCCAGGCGCGCGCGCACTTCCTGCTCGCCTGGATCTACTACCGTCACGGCGACCCAGGAGCCCAGCTGGCGGAGCTGGAACAGGCGCTCGACGCCTACCTGCAGATCGAGGACCACCAGGGCGCCGCGCGCACGCTGCGCAACCTGGCCGCCCTTTACTTCCGGCTGGGGGAGAAGGAGACGGGCGACGCCCTCCAGGCCCGCGCCCTCGAAGAGGCTGAGACGGTCGGCGACGGCGTGCTCACCCTGCGCATCCGTGCCGACCGCGCCACCGGCCGATGGCTGCGCGGCGAGTTCCCCTGGGTCCTGCGCGAAGCGCGGGCGCTGCGTCGGGCGGCGCGCCGGCTGGGCGACTACGGAGGCGAGCTCGACGCCCTCGAACTCGAGGGCCTGGCGGCGCTGAAACTCGGCGACCACGCCGGTGCCCACCGCGCCTTCGACGCCGCGGTCAAGCGCGCCGACGAGCTGCACCTGGAAAAGGACGCCGCCCTCGCCCGCTCCGAGCGGGCCTGGGCCTCCATCGAGCTGGGGGCCTTCGCCGAGGCGGAATCCGACCTGAGGGCGGCCCTCGCGGTGCAGCGCCGCATCGGCGACCAAGCCAAGCTGGGGCACACCTACCACACCTGGGGCTACCTGCACCTGCGCCGCGGAGACCACGAAGAGGCGCTGCGCTGGTTCCGGCGAGCCGCCCGGCACTGGCGCGCCCGCGGCGAGCGCGGGCACTTGGCCCGCAGCCTCGCCTATGCGGCGTTGGCGGCTGCGGCGTCGGGGCGGACGCGCCTGGCGCAGCGGCTCAGCGGGGAGGCGCTGCGGGCCAGCCATGACTGGCCGGTCGGGGTGCCCGACCGGCCCCTGATCTGGGCCGTCTATGCGCGCTTTCACGCCCGCGGGGCGCCCTGGTCGCGCAAGGCCTGCGACGAGCTGCGCCGCCTGCGCGCCGGGCTGCGCCCGGCCGCGCGCCGGCGGCTGGCCGCCACCTTCGTTTACCGCACGGTCTGCGAGGGGACGGGCTTGTGACGGACTTGTGACGCAAGCCCCTTAAGCTGGGGCCATGAAGCGTCCGGACCCTCGCTCTCAAGAATGGCGGTTCGAGATCGAAGTCCACAAGGCCCCCGAGGCGCCGATCCGCATCCGCCTGCGCGAAGACGGCCGCGGGGAGCTGCAGTTCGACTCGTGGGAGGCCCTCTACCGCTACCTGTCCGAGCGCTTTCCCGAGTGGCTGGGGTATCTACGCTAGCCCCGCCCGCACGAGCGCGTAGGCGTAGCCGTCGCCCAGTGCTTTGAGCGAGGCCTCGATTACGTTGGCGCTGGCGCCGACCGTGCTCCAGCGACCGTCGGAGCCCTCCATCTCGACGAGGACGCGGACCGCGCTGGCCGTGCCGGCCTCCTGCCCCTCCAGCACGCGCACCTTGTAGTCGGCCAGGCCCACCGCCTCCAGCTCGGGGAAGAAGTTGAGCAACGCCTTGCGCAGGGCGTTGTCGAGGGCGCCCACGGGCCCCTGACCCGTCGCCGCGGTGTGGACCGAACGGCCCGCGACGGTGAGCTGCACGGTGGCCTCCGCCTGCCAGCGGCCGTGGGCGTCCCCACCCGTCCAGCTGCGGAAGGCGTCGACGCGGAAGGGCTCGGGGGCGCCGCGCAGCCGGCGGGCCAGCAGGAAGAACGAGGCGTCTGCGCCCTCGAAGGCGTAGCCGTCGCGCTCGAGCGCCTTCACCTCCTCGAGCAGCGGCCCCGCCTCCTCCTTGGCGAGCTCGAGCCCCGCTTCGGCCAGTTTGGCCAGCAGGTTCGAACGCCCCGAGAGGTCGGAGACCAGGAAGCGCCGCCGGTTTCCTACCCGCTCGGGTTCGACGTGCTCGTAGGTGCGCGGGTTCTTGAGCACCGCCGAAACGTGCACACCCCCTTTGTGGGCAAAGGCCGCGTCGCCCA
>JALSIA010000049.1 GCA_026981865.1 Thermaceae bacterium | reverse complement strand
CCGGCCAGGAAGTTCAGCACCATCTGCGGCGTCACCTCGGGCGGGTAGGCCGAAACGCCCTCGGCGGTCACGCCGTGGTCGGCGGCGGCCACCACGACCGCCCCCGGCCCCAGCCGGGGCCTCTCGGTGCGCTGGATGGCCGCGAGGCGAACGCCCGCCTCCTCGAGCCGCCCCAGGGAGCCGGGGGGCTTGGTGAGGCGGTTCTGTCGGGCGCGGGCACGATCGAGAAGTTCGCGGTCGACGGGAGGCACTCCACTCATGCCTCCACGATACCGGTACCGATCACCCTGCACTACCTCCATGGTTTATACTTTCTGCAAGCAACCCACGACCGAGGAGGTCGCTCATGGCACGCAATGAAGTCTTCCTGGACACCGGTGCCCTCGAAGTGCTGCACAAGCTGACCGAGGGCGAGTTCACCGCCCCCGCGCTCGCCGACGCAACGGGCCGCGCCCTGGCCCGCATCGTGCGCGACCTGGACCGCCTGGAGCGCCACGGCCTCGTCCAGGTCGTGGGCCAGAAGGGCGAGCACAAGGTGTACAAGGCGGTCAGCCGTTCCTTTGAAGCCAGCTATGCCTCGGCTCAGCACCTGCTCGAGTATCTGAAGACGGGCATGGACAAGATCGCGCGCGGCAAGGCCGAGGGCACGATGAGCGTGGCCACGTTCCGCACCACCGAGGATCGCGCCCGTGAGGTCTTCGACCTGATCCATCAGCTGCGCGAACGCCTGACCATGATGGAAGCGGAAGAAGATCCGGAAACGGGCCCGCTGGTCACCTTCTTCTTTGGGGGCTGGAAGGAGTAGCTAGACCGCCGGCAGCGTCACCCGCCCCGCCCGTGCGGCGCGGCGGGCGCCGGTGGTGTGGGGCAGCACGTTGGGCAGATCCAGGAAACGCAGGTAACCCAGCACCGCGAAGGCCAGCGCCTCGCGCGCCAGGGGGTCGTGGCCCACCTCGTCGAAGGTGCGCACCGGCACCGGCAGGCCGGCGCGCAGGCCGGACATGAGGGTGCGGTTCTTCACGCCGCCGCCGGCGACCCAGACCTCGTCGAGGCCCCGGGGCAGGACGAAGTCGCGGTAGGCGGCCACGACGGTGCGCACGGTGAAGGCGGTGACCGTGGCCACCAGATCGGCGCCCTCGAGCCGGTCGGCGAAGGCCAGGCGCTCGAGCCGCCAGACCTCGCGTCCGGTCGACTTGGGCGGGGGGCGGCGCAGGTAGGCGTGGTTGAACCAGACCTCCACCAGCTCTTCGTCCACCCGGCCTTCGGAGGCCATCCGGCCATCCGGGTCGTAACGCTCGCCCAGGCGGGCCGCCGCCTCGTCGATCAGGCAGTTGCCGGGGCCGGTGTCGAAGGCGAGCACCCCCGACGCGTCGCGGCCCGGGAGGTAGGTGAGGTTCGAGATGCCGCCGAGGTTGTGGACGCTGCGGCGCACCCCCTCCTCGCCGTACAGGAGCAGGTCGGGGTAGGGCACGAGCGGTGCGCCCTCGCCGCCGGCGGCCAGGTCGGCGGGGCGGAAGTCGTGCACGACCGGTACGCCCAGCGCCTCGGCCAGCCAGCTGGGTTCGCCAAGCTGCCAGGTGACCTGCGGGGGCTCGTGCCAGACGGTCTGCCCCGCGAGCGCGGCCAGCTCGGCGCGGCCCCGGAAGGGCGCGGCCGCCTCGGCGTAGAAGCGGCCCAGGTCGTGGTGCAGCCGGGCAAGGTCGCGCGGCCCCAGCACCCGGTCTTGCTGGGCCTGGCGCACCCGCGCGAAAAGGCCCTCGGGGTAGGGGACGCTCCGGCGCGCGAGCAACTCCCAGACGAGCTGCGGCGGCCGACCCGCCAACCGCGCCAGCGCGAGGTCCGCGCCGTCGGCGCTGGTTCCGCTCATGACGCCCAGTACGATCACGGCTCGGCGCGCAGTTCGGCGACGAAGTCGTAGCGGTCGCCGCGGTAGTGGCTGCGGGTGAACTCGAGCGGACGGCCTCCGGAAAGGAAGCTGACGCGCTGGATGTAGAGCACCGGGTCCCCGGGGGCCAGCCCGAGCAGACGCGCCTCCTCTTCGGGCGCGGCGACCGCGCGCAGCCGCTGCAGCGCCCGCACCGGCCGCAACCCGCGCGCCTTGAGGTAGGCGTAGAGCGAGTCCCCTACGTCTTCGGGGTCGGGGACGAACTCGGCCGGCAGCACCGCCGACTCGATGGCCATGGGCAGACCGTCGGCGGTGCGGACACGGGTGATCCGCGCCACCGAAGCCCCGGGCGAGAGGGAAAGGGCCAGCGCCTCCTCCGGCGTAGCCTGGCCCAGTACCCGCCGCACCTGTCGCGAGCCCGGCTCCATGCCGCGGGCGCGCATGTCCTGGCTGAAACCGGAAAGGAACGAAAGCGGCTGCTCAAAGCGGCGGGCCACGAAGGTGCCCGAACCCTGGCGGCGGACCAGCACCCCCTCGGCCACCAGGCTGTCGAAGGCCTTGCGCACGGTCAGGCGCGAGACACCCAGCAGCTCAGAGAGCAGGCGCTCGGCCGGAAGCGCACCACCGGGCTCGAGCTGGCCCGAGCGGATCATGCGCAGCACGTGTTCCCGCAGCTGCTGGTAGAGCGGCAGGCCGCCCCCGTCGTCGAGCTGCAGGCGCGTCCAGATCTCATGGTTGGGCTTGGGGCCTGGCATGGTCCCGAGTATACCACTCGCATACCATTCACCTTGCCCCGCCCCTATTCGCGCGGTATACTCCGCCCAAAGATGAACGCCGCGCCGAACCAAGCCACCCTCGAACGGATGCTTACCGCAGCCGCACCGATTCTGGAAGCGGCCGTCGCGGGGGGCGGGGTTCCGGGGGCGGCGCTGGGTGTGGTGTCGGCCGCCGGCGAACGGGCGTCGCTCCAACTGGGCCGGGCCCGGCTCGAGCCCGAACCACAGCCTCTCGAGGCGGACGCCTGGTTCGACCTCGCCAGCCTCACCAAGGTGCTCTTCACCCTCCCTGAGGTGCTGCGGCTCGCAGGCGAGGGCCGGTTGGACCTCGACGACCCGCTCGCGCGCCACCTGCCCGAGGCCGGCTGGTTGCAGGAGGACGCCCCGCTGGCCCGCCTGACCGTGCGCCGGCTGCTGGCCCACCAAACGGGCCTGCCCGCTTGGGTGCCGCTCTACACCTGGGGCGAGCGGCCCGAGACCCTGAAGGCGCGACTGCTGCAGGAACGCTGGGAGCTGGGCGCTCCGGTCTATTCCGACGTCGGCTACATGCTCCTGGGCCTGCTGCTCGAGCGCCTGCGCGCACGCGAGCTGAAGCGGTTCGAACTTCCCGCGGGCCTGACCTTTGCGCCCGACCCCGACCGCAGCGTCGCCACCGAGCGCTGCCCCTGGCGCGGGCGCGTCCTCGTGGGCGAGGTCCACGACGAAAACGCCTTCGCCCTGGGGGGTGCGGCGGGCCACGCCGGACTGTTCGGCACCCTGGACGGGGTGCTCGGCCGCGCCCACGCCTGGCTCGCGGGAACCGAACTTCCCCCCGCGGCCCACGCGGCCGCCGTTGAACCCCACAGCGAAGAACGCCTGCTCGGCTGGGTGCGCCGCCACCCCGGCTGGTCCGGCGGCAGCCTGGCCAGCCCCTCGGCCTACGGCCACACCGGCTTCACCGGCACCGGCGTCTGGATCGACCCCGATCGCGGCTACGCCTGGGCGCTGCTCACCAACCGCGTCCACCCCAGCCGCCACCGCGAAAACCCCCTGCCCGAACTCCGCCGCGCCGTGGGAAACGCGCTCGCGGCGGCCTGGAGGCCCACGTGACCACCGAAGACGTCGCCTTGCGCTTCCGCGGCCTCGACACCTGGCCCGACGCCGAGGTGCTCGAGGCCCTGCTCGAACGCAACTTCGCCGCACTGGCCGCGGTGCGCCCAGCCCTTCCCGCACTCGAGCGCGCCGCTCGGGGCGCGGCCGAGCGATTGGAACGGGGCTCCGGGCGGCTGCTCTACACGGGAGCCGGAACCTCGGGACGGCTGGCCGCGCTCGACGCGGTGGAGCTGCCGCCCACCTTCGGCTGGCCCCACGAGCGCCTGGGGTACCTGCTCGCCGGCGGCGAAGCGGCGCTGCTGCGCTCGGCCGAAGCCGCCGAGGACGCCGCCGAGGAGGCCGAGCGCCGGGTGCGCCAAGCCGGGCTAGGGCCCGAGGACGTGCTCGTCGGCGTGGCCGCGAGCGGCCGCACCCCCTTCACCGTCGCCGCGGTGCGCGCCGCCCGCAGTCGGGGTGCGTTCACCGTGGGCCTGGCCAACAACCCCGGCACGCCGCTGCTCGAAGCGGCCGAGGTGGGGGTGCTGCTCGAGACCGGCCCCGAGGTCCTCGCCGGTTCCACGCGGCTGGCCGCGGGCACCGCGCAAAAGGTGGCGCTCAACCTCTTCTCGACGCTGTTGATGATCCGCCTCGGGCGCGTTTACTCGAACCTGATGATCGGCGTCCAGGCCTCCAACGAAAAGCTCGTCCGGCGGGCGGTGCGCATCGTCACCGAGATCGCCCGGGTGGACGAAGCCCGCGCCCGTGCGCTGCTCGATCGGGCCGGCGGCGACGTGCGGCTGGCCGTGCTGCTCGAGCGCGAACCCGACCCCGAATCCGCGCGCCGGCGCCTCGCGGCCGCCGGCGGCAACCTGCGGGAGGCCCTGGAATGAAACGGCGCCTGCTCCCCCTGCTGGCCCTCTTCTCGCTCGCCTTCGCCGCCCACCCCGGGCAGTTCATGGTCCTTTCCTTTCGGGGCGCCGAGCCGCCCGTCCAGCTGATCGAGCGCTACCGTCCCGCGGGGGTGATCCTCTTCCCCTCGAACTTGGCGGACGATCCGGTGGGCACCGTGCGCGGGCTGCGCCGGCGCTACCCCGAGCTGCTTGTCCTCATCGACCAGGAGGGCGGCCCCTTCTACAGCTACCGCGCCCCCGGCGTGCCCCGCTTCCCCGCGGCCATGGCCCTGGCGGCCGCGGGCGACCCCGAGCTCACCCGTGCGGTCGGCCGCGCCATCGGCCAGGAGGTGGCCTACCTGGGGGCGAACGTGGACCTGGCGCCGGTCCTGGACGTCAACGTCAACCCCAAGAACCCCATCATCGGCCTGCGCAGCTTCGGCGCAGACCCCCAGGGGGTGATCCGCCACGGGCTGGCCTTCGCCCGGGGGCTCGAGGAGGCCGGGGTGCTCTGGACGGCCAAACACTTCCCCGGCCACGGCGACACCCAGACCGACTCGCACACCGGGCTGCCCATCGTGGACAAGCCGCGCGCGGAGATCGAACGGGTGGAGCTCGCCCCCTTCCGGGCGGCCGTGCGGGCCGGGGTGCCCGTCGTCATGACCGCGCACATCCTCTATCCCGTGCTCGACCCCGACTTCCCGGCGACGCTCTCCCGCAAGATCCTGACGGGCCTGCTGCGCGAGAAGATGGGCTACGACGGCCTGATCGTCACCGACGACATGGGCATGCGCGCCATCTCGGACCGCCACGGCGCGGGCGAAGCCGCGGTACGGGCCGTGCTGGCCGGCGCCGACCTGGTGCTGGTAGGCCGCGGCGGGGGGACCGCCGAGGCGGTCTACGCCGCCCTGGAAGAAGCGCTCGCGAGCGGTCGGATCACGCCCGAGCGCGCCCAGGCCAGCGAACGCCGGCTGCAGGCGGCCCGGAGCCGCCTGCGTCCCCCCGCACCCGAACCCAATTGGAAGGCGCTCGCAGCGCTGAACCTGAAGGCCGCGCGGACGGGCGTCACCTGGCTCGCCGGCGAGCTGCCCATCCCCGGAGCGGGCACGCTGGTGATCGCCCCCCGGGTGCGCGCCACCTGGGGCGCCGAACCCAGCCTGGCCGAGCTGGCCCCCAAGTACCTGCCCGGGGCGCACTACCAGGTCGTGGGCGAGGTGCCTTCGGGCCGCGACATCAGGGCGGCCGTGGAGCGCGCGAAGAAGTTCGACCGCATCGTTCTCGGCACCTACCACTGGCTGGGCCGGCTGCCCGAAGAGCAGGTCTGGCTCTACGAAGCACTGGTGAACACCGGCAAACCCGTCTACGTCGTCGCACTCGGCAACCCCGACGACTACACCTACCTGGACCCCGCGCCCGCGGGGTACCTGGTCACCTACGGCTACCGCGCGGCCCAGGTGCGCGCCGCGTTGGAAGCGCTGTCCGGGAGCTTCGTCCCCGGCGGCAGGCTACCGGTACCGGTGGGGCCCTTCCCCATCGGATCGGGAATCGGGAGGTAAGACTATGAAGCGTTGGATCCTCAAACTGGGAGCCCTGGCCCTCGTGCTGACGATGGGCCTGGGCGCGGCCAAGACCACCAAGGTCACCGTGGCCGGGTGGGGCGGCGAGTCGGAGATCGCCCTCTACAAGGAACTCTTCAAGAAGTTCGAGGCCGAGCACCCGAACATCAAGGTCGAGCTGCTGCACATCCCTTCGCGCGACTACTGGACCAAACTGACCGCGATGTTCGCCGCCGGCAAGGCGCCCGACCTCTTCTTCACCAACAACATCAACTTCCCCGCCCTGGCGGCCAAGGGCGTGGCCCGGCCGCTCGAGCCCTTCATCAAGAAGGACAACTACGACACCGGCATCTTCTACAAGGGCATCCTCGACGCCTTCCGCTTCGAGGGCAAGCTCTACGCCCTGCCGCGCGACATTTCCAACATGGTCGTCTACTACAACCGCGACCTGCTGCGCGAGGCGGGCCTGCCCGACCCCGACCCCGACTGGACCTGGGACGACTTCCTGCGCTACGCCAAGGCCCTGACCAAGGAAGAGGGCGGCAAGCGCACCCAGTGGGGCGTGAGCTTCTACACCTACTTCCTCTTCTGGGAGCCCTGGGTCTGGTCGAACGGGGGCCGCTGGTACAGCTCCGACCACTCCAAGTTCCTGCTCAACAGCCCCGCCTCGGTCGAGGGCCTGCAGTTCTACGTGGACCTGCGCTGGAAGCACCACGTCGCCCCCACCCCCGCCGAGGCCGCCGACCGCAGCGCCTACAGCCTCTTCCTGGGCGGCAAGACGGGCATGATCGTCGACGGCCGCTGGCGCGTCCCCAGCCTCAAGAAGAAGGCCAAGTTCGACTGGGACATCGTCCCCTTCCCCCGCGGCAAGGCCGGAAGCATCGTCGACATCGACGGCTCCGGCTGGGCCATCTCGCGGCAGAGCCGGAATCCCGACGCCGCCTGGGAGGTGCTCAAGTTCCTGGCCGGACCCGAAGGCAGCCTCGCCTTCACCAAAGGCGGCCTGATCATCCCTGCGATCGGCTTCGACCCCAACAACCCCCAGGCCACGAACGCCATCCTCAAGGCCTTCTTCCAGCCGCCGCCGCCGCGCCACCAGCAGTACTTCCTCACCGTCAACAAGGACGCGGTGCCCACCGAGACCTTCGAGCGCTGGAGCGAGGCGTTAAACCTCATCTCCAAGGCGCTCGGGCCGGTGTGGGAAGGCAAGGAGGACGTGCAGACCGCCCTCGACAAGGTCGCACCGGCGGTGCAGAAGATCCTCGACGAAGTTCAGGCCGAGCGCGCGAAGCGCAAGTAACCTTTTCCGGGCCGCGGGGGCTTGCCCCCGCGGCCCTTCCAACACAGGAAGTCGCCTTTTCGAAATGTCCAGCTACCGCCGCTTCCCCTGGCTCTTCATCCTGCCCAGCCTAGTGGGCTTTTTCGCCTTCAACGCCGGGCCGATCCTGATCTCGCTCGTCCTCTCGTTCACCGAGTGGGACGTCTTCGACCCCCTCAACCTCGGCGCCGTCGTGTATAGCTGGGTGGGGCTCGAGAACTACCGCGAGATGGTGCGCGACCCGGTGCTCCACAAGGCCTTCTGGAACACCCTCTACTACGTGCTGGTGGCGGTGCCGCTGGAAATCTTCATCTCGCTCTTGGTGGCCCTGGGGCTCAACCGCGATTTTCCCGGGGTCAAGATCGTGCGCACCCTCTACCTGCTGCCCACGGTGACCAGCGTGGTGGCCGTGGGGCTGTTGTGGCGCTGGGTGCTGAACCCCTACGTGGGCCCGGTCAACCTCTTCCTGCGCTGGAGCGGCCAGCAGCTCGAGGCCCTCTTCGGTTTCTTCGGCCTCGCCGCCCCCGGGGTCGTCCAGTGGCTGGCCACCGAGGGACCCGGCTGGCTCTCCGACGAGCACTGGGCCATGCCCGGCATCATCCTCGCCGCCGTCTGGGCGGGGATCGGCTTTCGCATGCTCATCTTCCTGGCGGGCCTGCAAAACATCGACAAGACCTACTACGAGGCCGCTTCGCTCGACGGCGCCGGCCCCTGGCAGCAGTTCTGGAACGTCACCCTGCCGCTGCTCTCGCCCACCGTCTTCCTCAACACCCTGCTGGCGCTGATCGGCGGCTTCCAGGTCTTCGGGTTGATCTACGTGATGACCGGCGGGGGGCCCCTCGACGCCACCAACGTGCTGCTCTTCTACCTCTACCAAAAGGCCTTCGGCATCTTCCCGCCCGACATGGGCTACGCCTCGGCGATCGCCTGGTTGCTCTTCGCCTTCCTTTTCGCCCTCACCGTAGTGCAGTGGCAGCTGCGCAAGCGCTGGGTCTGGGAGGAGGCGTGAAGATCGGGTTGCGGGAAGTGGAAGGTAAGAAGTGGACCCAAAGCGAGGTCCGCCGGGCTCACGGGCCCCGGGAGGTCGGCTGTGAGTAAACGCAAGCAACGGATCGCCGACGCCGTCATCTTCGTGGTGCTGCTGCTGGGCGGCCTCACCATGCTCGTGCCCTTCCTGTGGATGATCTCGACGAGCTTCAAGGAGCCGGGCTCGCTCTTCGACCTGCCCATCCAGCTCTGGCCCGAGAAACTGCACTGGGAAAACTATCAGCGCGTGCTCACCGCGGTGCCCTTCGCACGCTGGTATTTCAACTCGCTGGTGCTGGCGCTGGGCCTCACCTTCCTGAACCTCACCAGCGGCGCGCTCGCCGGTTACGCCTTCGCGCGCTTTTCCTGGAAGGGCAAGGACGTGATGTTCCTCTTCTCGCTGATCACGCTGATGATCCCGGCCCACGTGCTGATCATCCCGCTCTTCATCATCATGAGCCGGCTGGGCTGGATCGACACCTACTACGCCCTCGTCCTGCCGGGCCTCTTCGACGCCTTCGCCATCTTCCTGATGCGCCAGAACTTCATCTCGCTGCCGCGGGAGCTCGAAGAGGCGGCGCTCATCGACGGGGCCACCCCATGGCAGATCTACTGGAAGATCGCCCTGCCGCTCGCCGCCCCGGCACTGGCCACGCTGGGAACGTTCACCTTCCTTGGCGGTTGGAACGCTTTCCTCTGGCCGTTGATCGCCACCAACTCCATCGAGATGCGCCCGCTCACCGTGGGCCTGGCGGTCTTCAACACCCAGTTCACCACCGAGTGGACCGTGCTCATGGCCGGCCTCTCGCTGGCGACGATCCCACCCATCATCGTCTTTTTGGCCGCGCAGAAATACTTCATCCGCGGGCTGACGCTGGGCAGCTTGAAGGGTTGACGGTCCGGTCCGCTGCCCACGGGCGGTCCCGCGGGCCTAACGTGCGGAACCGGGACACATGTCCCGGTTCCATATGAGAAGCTGTTCATAGGAGGACAACATGATGAGGAACAGGGTGCTGGTCATCGTGCTGGTAGCCGGACTGGGCCTGGCGTGGGCTGCCGACGCCGGTAAAACCGCTTACGACACCTACTGCGCCGCCTGTCACCAGGTGACCGGCGAAGGCGTCAAGGGGGTCTTCACGCCGCTGGCCGGAGAGGTCTACGAGTACGTCGAAAAGGGCGAGAAGGGGCGGAAGTTCCTCATTCACGTGGTGCTCTTCGGCCTCCAGGGGAAGATCAGCGCGATGGGGGTCACCTACGACGGCTTCATGCCGCCGCTCGCGCAGATCAGCGACGCCGAGATCGCGGCCATCCTCAACTACACCCTCACCGCCTGGGGCAACGCCGAGCACCTGCCCAAGGACTTCAAGCCCTACACCGCGGAGGAGGTGGCCAAGGAGCGCGGCCTCAAGTTGACGCCGCAGCAGGTCTACCAGGAGTGGAAAGCCTTGGTCGAAGCCAAGGAATAGCGACGCGGCACCTGCCCGCGCTCCCCCGCGAGCCGCTTATGGCGAACGGCGTGCGGGGGCAACTTTTGCGTAGAGGTAGCCGTCGGCGGGCTCGGGTCCGAGGTTGGGAAAGGTAAAGTAGCGGCGCATGCGCCCTTCGCGCTCGAAGCCCGCCTTCTCCAGCGTTCGCTGGGAACCGACGTTGTCCACGTGGCAGGTGGCGAAGACGCGCCAGGCGCCGTGGCTGAGCAGCCAGTCGCTCAGCGTCCGCACCGCCTCGGGCATGTAGCCGCGGCCCCAGGCGCTGCGAGCCAGCGCATAGGCCAGCTCGTAGCCGTAGCGGGAGGAGCTCACGGAAAGGGTACCCAGGGGCTCCTGGGCGCGGGTCGTCACCAGGTAGGTCAGGGTCTCGCCCGGCGGCCGCTCGGGTAGTTCCCCGCGGCCGTACGTCCAGGAACGCATCCAGCGCTCGAGCACCGCCCGCTCGTCCTCGCGCGTCTCGACCGGGCGGAACCCCAAGAAGCGCACCACCTCCGGGTCGCTCATGAGCCCGAAGAGGAAACCGAGGTCGCCTTCTTGGGGCGGCCGCAGCACCAGGCGCTCGCTTTCCAGCTTTTCGGGCAGGCGCATGTCCTCAGTCTAGCCCGGTTTCCAGCGGCAGCTCCCGCCCCGCCACCACCAGCCGCACTTCGTCCGCCGCCGCGGCCACGGTACGGTTGGCCCAGCCCAGCAGGTCACGGTAGCTCCGGGCCAGGGCGTTCTCCGGCACGATGCCCATTCCCACCTCGTTGCTGACGACGATCAGCGTCTTGCCGCCGGCACGCCAGGTGTCGAGCAAGGCCTCCACCTCGCGCCGGACCGCTTCCTCGCCGCCTTCCAGCAGCAGGTTGCTGACCAGCAAGGTCAGGCAGTCGAGCACGGCGACGTCGTGCCGCGCGCGCGCGAGCGCCGCCGCCGCGTCGCGGGGCTCCTCGATCGTTTCCCAGGCCGCCGGCCGTTCTTTTTGATGCGAACCAATGCGCGCCGCCATCTCTTCGTCGCCCGCTTTCGCGGTGGCGATGAAGGTTACGGCGTCGCCCCCCAGCGCCCGCGCCCGCTCGAGCGCCACCGCACTCTTACCCGCGCGCGCGCCGCCCAGGTAGAGAACGAGGCGCGGCAGCCGGGGCGGGTCCGGGGGCGCGACCGCTCCTGCCCGCCGTACCGGCTCCCGGCGCGAAAAGGCCATTTCCTCGATGCGCTTCATGTCCAGGTGCTCCTCCAGGGCGTCGGCCAGCCGGTCGAACTCGCGCTCGAGCCCCGCCGCCACGCGCCCGAAAAGCGCCCGCTGCACCGCCGGCTCCTCGAAGAGGCCGTGCAGGTAGACGCCCAGGACGTTGCCCCGGGCGAAGGCCCGCCCGCCGGCCATCACCTCGCGGGTTCCGCCGGCGGCGCGGCTCTGGCCGTAGTGAATCTCGTAGCCCGCAACCTCCAGGTCCACGAGCGGCGCCCAGTAACCCTCCAGCGCTTCGAAACGGCCGCGGCTACGGCGCACCGTTTTGGCCGGATCCATCGTTGTCTCGAGCTGCAACAGCCCCAGGCCCTGCGCCGCCCCCTCCACCCCCTGGGGGTCGTGCACCGCGTGGCCCAGAAGCTGCAGACCGCCGCAGACGCCCAGCAGCGGCTGGCCCGAGGCCGCGTACGCGCGCAGCGCGCGCGCCATCCCGCTCGATTCGAGCCACCGGGCGCTGGCGGCGGTGTGCTTGGAGCCGGGCAGAATCACCAGCTCGGCGTTCGCCAGCGCGTGCGGTTCGCGCACCAGCGTCACCCGGGCCAGCTCCGCAAGCGGCCAGAACTCGTCGAGGTTGGAGGCGTAGGGGTAGGCGACGATGGCGACGCGCGGCCCCGAGCCCGAACCGGCCGTTCCCAAGAGCGGGGCGTCCTCGTCGGGGAGGCGGTGGCGCAGGTAGGGCAGCACCCCCAGCGTGGGCACTCCGGTCCAGCGCTCGAGCAGCTCGGGCGCCGGGGCCAGCAGCGCGGCGTCGCCGCGAAACTTGTTGAGCACGAAGCCGCGCACCAGCGCCCGCTCCTCCGGCGCGAGCAGGCCCCAGGTGCCCCAGAGGTGGGCGAAGGCGCCGCCGCGGTCGATGTCGGCCGCCAGCAGCACCGCCGCGCCGGCCTCTCGCGCGACGGCCATGTTGACGAGGTCACCGGCGCGCAGGTTGACCTCGGCGGGGCTGCCCGCCCCCTCGGCGATCACCAGCTGGTATTCCGCGCGCAACGCCCGCAGGCTCTCCCGCACCGCCGGCCACAGCCGCGGCCTGCGCTCGCTCCAGGGGGTGCGCGAGAGCTCGGGATCCACCCGCCCCAGCACCACCACCTGGCTTTGGGTCTCGGCCTCGGGCTTGAGCAGCACCGGGTTCATCCGCACCTCGGGCGTTACGCCGGCCGCCAGCGCCTGCAGGTACTGGGCGCTGCCCAGCTCGCCGCCGGCGGCCACGCGCGCGTGGTTCGACATGTTCTGGGCCTTGAAGGGCGCCACCCGAACCCCCCGCCGGGCGAACCAGCGCGCCAGCGCGGTGACCAAGAGGCTCTTCCCCGCCCCCGAGGTGGCCCCCTGGATCATCAGCACCGGGGCTAGCCCTCGCGCCATACCTCCACCAAACGCTTCGCCGGCCAGTCGTAGACGTAGACCGTGGTGTGGGGAATGATCTGCAGGTCGCCCGAGAGCCAGAGCAGCGCGCGCATCACCCCGGCGTGGCTGAAGATCAGGTGCCGCCCCGCCGGCAGCGCGTCCACGAAAGCGCTCACGCGCCCCAACACCTCCAGCGTCGCCTCGCCGCCGGGGGCGCGAAAGCGCTCGAAGCCCATCATCGCCTCCTGGATCGCCGGATCCAGGCTTTCCCAGCGCCGGCCCTCGAGCCGGCCGAAGTGGATCTCGCGCAGC
This sequence comes from Thermaceae bacterium, assembly GCA_026981865.1. Classification (GTDB taxonomy): domain Bacteria; phylum Deinococcota; class Deinococci; order Deinococcales; family Marinithermaceae; genus Oceanithermus. The sequence goes on along the minus strand of JALSIA010000049.1, from coordinate 12,712 downwards.
TGGGGAGTCCGCTCCGGGGCAAATCCCGCCAGCTCGGCCGTCTTCCAGGCGCGCACCAGGTCGCTCGCCCAGACCGCGTCGAAGCGTTCACCGGCCAGCTGCGGGCGCAGCCCGGCGGCCTGCGCACGGCCCAGCGGCGTCAGCGGTACGTCGGTCCAGCCGCCCAGGCGGTGTTCGCGGTTCCAGATGTTCTCGCCGTGGCGGATCAAGAACAGGGTCTTCACTCCTCGTCGCCTCCAGACGGTGCCACCAGGCGCACGCCAAAGTAGGGCGCCCCGCGGCGGGTGTGGGGCCGGCAGAGCTCGCTCACGCCCACGCGCCGGGCCAGGTGGCGGACCAGTTCCTGCTTGACCGGGTGGGGCGCGGCCGCGCCGGCCCGCACCTTGCAGTCGTGGACCACCAGCCCCAGCAGCACGTCGGCCAGCTGCACGTAGAGGGTGGCGTTGGAGTCGAGCATCAAGGCGTTCAGCACCCGCGGGTGGCGGCGCACCTCGCGCTCGAAGTAGCGCTGCGACTCGCGCGGCTTGGTCACGTGGTCGGCGATGACCACGCCGTAGACGCCGTCGGCCAGGGCGCTGTCCACCAGCCTGCGGGTGTAGGCGATCTGCGCCTCCCAAAGACCGCCGTAGTTGCGCCCGGGGTCGAAGCCGGGCTGGCGCTTGTCGAGCACCTGGGCCTTGAAGCCGAGCCCCGGCACGGCGAAGAAGAGGTCCAGCAGCTCGCGGTAGACCCAGGCGCTCTTCCGCCCGATGCGGGCGAACTTGAACTCGAAGCGGGGGTGAAGACGCCCGCGCGCCCGCTGCAGCAGGCCGTGCAGCTCGGCCGAGAGCGCGGCGGTGTCGGCGGTGCGCAACAGCCCCAGGCCGAAGAAGGGCTGCCGCCGGTCGCGGCTCAGCACGCCGGTCTCGTCGATGAAGAGGAAGTGGGTGGGCCTTATAACTACAGAGCCCAAATCGCCAATCACATCTGCTAGCATAACGGCGATGAGTCCCTCTCACGTAGTCTTCTTAGACGAAAGTGGCGATCACGGATTACGTACATACAATCCTACATATCCAATTTTTGTTTTATCTACTGTTATTTTTACTTTGGATGTATATATTGATTACGTAGTGCCGTCATTTCAAAGACTTAAATATGATTTTTTTGGCCACGATCAAGTTATATTGCATGAGCGAGATATAAGAAAGAATATAGGACCATTTGCCGCGTTGAATAAAAGCGGTAGAAAAAAGGAGTTTCTTGAAGCTATTTCGTCAATAATGGTCGATATTCCCATGACGATAATCGGGGCCGTGATAAAAAAGGACGAGCTAGCTGAGCAATACACCTACCCAGATAATCCATATGAACTTGGACTAAAATTTATTTTAGAGCGTATTAATTTAGAGATTGGGCCCAATAATGTCCCTGTAGTAATCGAAAGCAGAGGCAAGAAAGAAGACTCTCACCTTGAGTTAGCATTTCGCAGAATTTGCGATGGGGACAATTACTCCAATACACATTTGGACTACACGCCTATATTCGCAAGCAAATTGTCAAACACTATTGGCCTACAAATCGCCGATTTGATTGCGCGCCCTATAGGGTTATACGTATTAAAACCGGAACAAGATAATCAAGCATTTGATATCATCAAAACAAAATTGCGAAGAAATCCTAATGGTGAGTATTGGGGTTGGGGACTTAAGGTGTTTCCATAACATAACCCCCTGGGCGTACCCAGGAGGTTATGTCGATTGGGTATCCCAATCCTTGACTTAAATATACGTTTTAATTTTAGTGGTTTGTTGTACTCAGTCAAATATTTCAATGCTCTTTCAGAGCGGCGGCGAGCGCCGCCAGGGCTTCCGGCGGCTGGGCCGAAAGCCGCGCCCAGTCGGGCAGGCCCTTGTCGGCGAGCGGCCGCACCCGCAGCCCCCGGGCGCGCAAGAAGGCCGCCGCGTCCTCGCCCAGCCGCGCCATGATGAAGTTGGCCGCGCCCTCCTGCACCGCGTAGCCGCGTTCGCGCAGGAGGCCCGCCAGCCGGCGGCGCCAGGCGAAGAGGACGGGAAGGGTGCCCTGCAACCAGTTGCGCGCCCCGACCCCCGCCTGGGCGCACAAAAAGGCCACCTCGGCCGCGCCGATGACCCACGAGGGGGCGGCCCGGGTCAGCCGCGCGGCCAAGTTCTCCGAGGGCGCGATCAGGTAGCCGGCGCGCACGCCGGTGAGGCCGTGGGCCTTGTTGGGGGCAAAGAGCCGAAAAGCGCCTTCGGGAACGGGAACGTACACATCCGCCAGCGGCGCGTAGGCAAGGTCGAAGACGAGCCAGGCGCCGTACCGAGAGGCCCTGCGCGCGGCTTCCTGAACGAAGCCGGCCTCGAACAGCTCTCCGGTGGGGTTGTTGGGCTGGGCCAGGAAGGCCAGCGCTGCGTTTTCGAGGCCGCGCAAAAACGCCTCGCGGGAGCGGGCCTCGCGGTACCCCACCCCCGCCGCCCGGGCCGCGTGGGCGTACTCGCCGAAGGTGGGACCGAGCGCGAGCACCGCTCCCGCACGCACCCGCACCAGGCGGTGGATCAGCTCGCTGGCCCCCGAGCCCGGCACCACGCTCTCCGCAGGAACGCGGTGATGGGCGGCCAGAACCTCGCGCAGGGCGCCGTAGTTCGGGTCGGGGTAGCGCGAAAGGTCGGCCCGCCGGATGGCGGCGAGCAGCACCGGGTTGGGCCCCAGGGCGTTGGCGTTGCTGGAGAAGTCGTGGCGGGGCTCGGGCCCGCCATCGGGCCCGCCGTGAAAGGTCACACCCCCCACGCTCCCCAGCCGAGGAGTGCGGCCAGCGCGTAGGCCAGGGCCGCCGCCCGCCGTACCCGCGCCAGCGCCCTGTGCAGGTCGGCGGGCTCGGGGGCGCGGCCGGAGGGGTTGAGCATGTAGACGCCCCGCTTTTCCAGCCGCACCCCCAGCGCCAGGGCCAGCGCCCCCATCGGCCAGCCGGCGTTGGGCGAGGGGGTGCGCCCGGCCTCGCGGCGGAGCGCCGCCAGCCTTCCCGGGACCAGCAGCAGGGCGGTCAGGCGCGCCGGGATCCAGTTCAGCGCGTCGTCGGCCCGGGCGGCCGGCCGCCCCCAGCGCCGGTAGCGGGGCGTGCGGTAGCCCCAGACCGCGTCGGCGGTGTTGGCGTAGCGGTAGAGCCAGGCCCCGGGAAGGCCGAAGAGGACGAAGTAAAAGAGCGGGGCCAACAGGCTGTCCGAGAGGTTTTCGGCCAGGGTTTCCAGGGCCGCCATGCGCACCCCGGCCGCGTCGAGACCCCGGGTGTCGCGGCTCACCAACCGCGCGAGCCGCCTGCGGGCCTCGTCCAGATCGCGGCCCAGCGCGGCCTCGACCGCGGCCACCTCGGCGGTGAGCATCCGCAGCGAGAAGGCCGGCCACAGCAGCAGGCCGGTCAGCAGCGCGCGGCCAAACGGCACCCGCGCGGTCACACCCCACCACGCGAGGGAAGAAAGCGCCAGCACGAGCACCGCCCCCGCCCCCCAGGCCAGCGCCCCCGCGCGCACGTCGTCGCGCCAGAAGCGCTCGAGCCCCGCCAGCAGCCGCCCGATCCCGACCACCGGGTGCAGCCGCACAGGCGGTTCACGAAAGACGACGTCGAGGAGGGCGGCGAACAAGACGGCCACCTCACACCCCCGTGCGCGCGGCGGCCACCTCGACGAAGCGCCGCGCCAGCTCGGGCGCCGCCGGGAAGTAAAGGTGGATGTAGCTGGCGTGCACCCGGCCGTCGGAGTAACCCTCGCGCCCGGCCCCGTCCACCCGCAACCAGGCCGCGGGCTCCGCCGCCGGGCGGGTGGAGTAGTGGAAGGCATGGCCCTTGGCGCGCCAGCCCCGCCGGGCCACCGGGCCGTCGGCCAGCGCCTCGACGTGGCGGTAGCCCAGGGTGGGGCGGTTTTGCATGCGCGCCGCACCGGGCACCAGGCCGACCATCGAAAAGCGCCCATCGGGCGTTTCGAGGGCTTCGGAGAGGTACATCAGGCCGCCGCACTCGGCGTAGACCGGCCCGGGGAAGCGGCGCAGCGCCTCCAGCGCCCCCCGGTTCGCGGCCAGCTCGCGCGCGTAGAGCTCCGGATAACCCCCACCGATCCAGACCGCGCCCGCGCCCTCCGGCGGCCCCTCGTCCGCGAGCGGGCTGAAGGGTACGAGCTCCGCGCCCAGCTGCTCGAGCAGCTCGAGCGCCTCGGGGTAGTAGAAGCCGAAGGCGGCGTCGCGGGCGACGGCGATGCGCGCCCGCAAGGGACGGCGTTCCCGCGGAAGACCGTGCGCAGGCGCGTCGAGTTCGGGGGCGGACGCGGCCAGCTCCCAAAGCCCCTCCACGTCGAGCGTGTCCGCCGCCCGGGCCCAGGCTGCGGGCTCGAGCGAACGCTCCCCGGCCAGCACCAGCCCCAGGTGCCGCTCGGGCAACTCCAGCTCGGGAAGGTGCGGCAGGTAGCCCAAAAGCGGCACCCCCACGGGCTCGAGCGCCTCGGCCAAGATCTGCGCGTGCCGCTCGGAGCCCACCCGGTTGGCCACCGCCCCCGCCAGCCGCAGGCGCGGGTCATGGTCGCGAAACCCCCGTACCAGCGCGGCGATGGAGCCGGCCATGGCCCGTGCGTCCACCACCAGCACCACCGGCGCGTCCAGCCAGCGGGCCACCTGGGCGGTGGAACCCTCGCGCCCCAGGGCGTCGCGGCCGTCGAAGAGGCCCATCACCCCCTCCACCAGCGCACCCGCAGCGCCCAGCGCGCCGCGCCGGAAGACCTCGAGCAGCTCGGGCCGGTCGAGGAACCAACCGTTCAGGTTGCGCGGCGTGCGCCCCGCAGCCCGCGCCAGGTGGGTGGGGTCGATGTAGTCGGGGCCCGCCTTGAAGGGCTGCACCCCCCGGCCCCGCGCCCGCCAGGCCGCCAGCAAGACCGCGGCCACCGTCGTCTTTCCCGAACCCGACGACGGGGCGGCGACGACCAGGCGCGGTAGCTTCACGGCTCCAAGAACGCGTCGAGCGCAGCGTTGAAGCGCTCGGGATGGCTCAGGTAGGGGAAGTGGCCCACCGCCCCGAGGTCGCGCACGAAGGCCTCCGGATAGCGCGCCTTCAGGTCGGCGCGCGCCCGCGGCGGGATGAGCGGATCGTTCGCCGCCTCGAAGACGGCGTGGGGCATCCGCGGCTCGGGGGGCGCGAAGGTTTCGAAGACGGCCCGCGAGCGGGCCAGGACGTCGGCCTTGCGCATCCGGCGGGTGTACTGCTCCTCCAGGTAGCCGGCGAGCAGCGCGTCGCCGCCGGCGGCCGGCACCAGCTTCCGCCGCGCGTTGCGCAGCATCGCCCCCAGCACCAGCCGCTCGGGCAGCCAGCGGGCCAGCGCCGCCATGCGGCGGCCCTTCAGGATCTCGGGGTGGCCCGGCGGAAAGGTGTTGGCGAAGACCGCCCGCTCCACCCGCTCCGGCCGGCGGGCCGCCAGGTACTGGGCCAGCAGGCCGCCGAGCGAGCTGCCGACGACCACCGCCTCCCGCGCGCCCGCCGCGTCGAGAACCGCCAGCACGCCGTCCGCCAGCCGCGCCAGCGAGCCCTCCGGAGGGTAGGTCGGGGCCACCACCCGCCAGCGGCGCGCGTAGACTTCGAGCTGCTGAAACCAGATGTCGCCCGCACCCGCCATCCCGTGCAAGAAGAGGAGGGTTCGCGGCCCTTCGCCCAGCGCGTAGTAACGCCAGACCCGACCGCCTCGTTCCAGCGTGTGCAGCGGTTGCCGCCTCCGGAACCGTCGCAAGGCCTCGATGCGCGGGTCCATACCTCAGCCTAATGCTCCATGCCCTTCTGCGCCGGGATCCCGGCGTCGTAGGCGTGCTTGACCTTCTTCATCTCGGTCACGGTGTCGGCGTACTCGACCAGCGCTTCCGGGGCTCCGCGTCCGGTTAACACCACGTGCACGTTTTGCGGGCGCTCACGCAACACCTCGAGCACCTCGTCGAGGTCGATCCAGCCGAAGGCGAGCGGGTACATGATCTCGTCGAGGACGACCAGATCCCAATCCCCCGAGGCGACGGCCTCCGCCGCCCGCCGCCAGCCCGCGCGCGCCAGCTCGGCGGACTTCTCCAAATCGCGCGAGCGCCAGCTGAAGCCGTCGCCCAGCCCCTCGATGGGCACGCCCAGCTTCTCGAGTGCCCGGTGTTCGCCAAAAGCGGCGCGCTCGTGCTTCATGAACTGAAAGATGCGCGGCCGGAAGCCGCGGCCCAGCGCGCGCAGCACCAGACCCAGGGCCGCGGTCGTCTTGCCCTTGCCGTCACCGGTGTAGACGAGCACCAGGCCCCGGCGCTCACCCTTCGGTTTCGTCATGGTCACCTCCTCGAACCCACACGTGGTACGGCGTTTCCACCCATTCGGGCGGCCCTTCGGGGTAGATGGCCACGCCCCCGACCCGCACCGTCCGCCCCACGACCTCGAAGTCCAGGGTGTCGGCCGTGGTGGTGTAGACCAGCGTCTCGCCCGGCGGCAGCCCGTGGCGCAGCAGGAGCGGTCCGAAGCGGTTCGTACCCGCGCGGGTGCAGGCGCGCACCTTCTCCGAGCGCACGACGGCCACGTAGCGCGCCAGCCGCGGCCCGCTCTCGGTCACCAGCCGGCGCACCTCGCCCAGGTCCACGACCAGCAGGTTCCCGGTGGCCCTCAGACTTCCCTTCATTCCTCCACCTCCGCCCAGCGCGGCAGCACCGCCACCCGGCCCTCTCCGCGGAGGACGCGGACGTCCCCCGCGTACACCCGGCGGAACGCCGCCCCCGTAATCACCTGCTCCGGGGTTCCGGCGTCGGCGACCCGGCCGCCCTCGAGGAGCACCGCCCGACCCGCCGCCAGCGCGTGGTTGGGGTCGTGAAAGACGCTCGCGACCCCGATGCCCTCTGCGGCGAGCCGCCCCAGCAGCCGGAGCAGGGCCGCCTGGTGGTGCAGGTCGAGGTGGTTCGTGGGTTCGTCGAGGAGCAGGTACCGGGGGCGCTGCGCCAGCGCCCGGGCAAGCAAGACCCGCTGCCGCTCCCCTCCGGAGAGGGCGGCCAGGGGTCGGTCCGCCAGCGCGGCCGTTTCCGTGACCTGCATGGCCCAGGCCACCGCGGCCTCGTCGTCCGGGCCCTCGCGGCTCCACAACCCCAGGTGGGGCAGGCGGCCGAGGCGGACGACCTCTTCGGCGGTCAGCCCCGGCGGGTAGGGGCCGTTTTGGGGAAGGTAGGCGATCCGACGGCCGCGTGCGGTCGCGCTCCAGGCGTACAGGGCACGCCCGTCCAAGCGGACCTCGCCGGCGCTGGGGCGCAGCAGACCCAGCAGCAACGCGAGGAGCGTCGTCTTGCCCGATCCGTTGGGCCCCAGCACCGCGAGCCAGGTTCCGGGCTCGAGCCGCAGCTCCACCCCCTCCAGCACCCGCGGCCCCTGCGGGTAGCGGAAGTGCAGGCCCCGCGCCTCAAGCACGCTGCCTCCTGAGCAGGTAAAGGAAAAAGGGTCCGCCGAGAAGCGTGGTCACCACGCCCACCGGCAGCTCGGCCGGCCGCACCAGCATCCGCGCCAGCAGGTCGGCCAGCACGAGCAGCACCGCCCCACCGAGCGCGCTCGCGGGCACGAGCGCCCGGTAGTCCTCGCCTACGAACCGGCGCATCGTGTGGGGCACGATCAGCCCCACGAACCCGACGATGCCGACCTGGGCCACCGCGGCCGCCGTGGCTAGCGTCGCCCCCAGGATCAACCCCAGTTTGATCCAAGCGAGCGGCAACCCCAGCGTGTGGGCCACCGCATCGCCCAGCTGCAGCGCGTTGAGCGCGCGCCCGAAGAAGAAAAGCGGCAGGAGTGCGACCGCCAGGTACGCTGCGAGCCGGTGCACGTCGGGCCAACCGCTGAAGGCCAGGTTGCCCAGGGTGTAGCTGAATACGGCGCGCACCCGGTCGGCGTCGAGCATCATCAGGTAGGTGGTGAGGCCGATCAGCACGCTTCCCACGACCACCCCCGCCAGGATCAGGTTGTACCGCCGCGCCACCCCGCCGGCGAGGACGACGGCCAGCGCCACCGCGCCCACCGCGCCCGCGAAAGCGAAGAGGGGCACGCTCGCGGGCCAGCGTTCGGCGACGCCGTGGGCGTAGGCGCTCGAGAGCGATCCGGTAAGGGTGAGCGCCACCGTAGCCCCAAAGGCCGCCCCGGAAGCCGCGCCCATCAGGTAGGGGTCGGCGAGGGGGTTGCGGAACAACCCCTGGTAGACGGCCCCCGAGACGCCAAGCGCCGCCCCCACCAGGACCGCCATGAGCACCCGCGGCAGCCGGATCTGCCAGACGATGGGGTCGACCGCTCGACCCGTCAGGCCGTCGGCGAGCGCGGTCAGCACCCGGTCCGGTCCCAGCGGCACCGCACCCACCATCACCCCCAACACCACGACCAGGCCAAGGGTGCCGAGCAGGAGCAGCCAGCCGAGCGTGCGCACGGTCCGCCTACTCGTCCAGCAGGCCGGGGTGGAAACAGTCGATGAGCACACGGAGCCCCTCGGCAACCCGGGGCCCGGGGCGGTGCACCACGTCGGTCTGCTCCTTGGTCAGTTCGCAGACACGGCCGTCCTTCACCGCCTGAATGGACGCCCAGCCCGGGCGTTCGGCAATCTTGGCCGCGGTCACGCCGTGGGGTGCGTCGCCCAGCACGATCACCTCGGGGTTCTTTTCCACCACCAGCTCGGGGCTGATCTTTGGGAAGAGACCCAGCTCGGCGGGGATAACGTTCTCGCCGCGCGCCTTCTTGATGAGCGTGCCGATGAAGGAGCCGGGGCCCACGGTGTAGGGGGTGGCGTCGATCTCGTAGTAGACGGTCGGCCGGTCGGCCGCCTTGGCCGCCTGCGATTCCAGTGCGTAGACCTCCCGGTTGATGCGGGCGACGAGCGCCTCGGCCTCGGCCTCGCGGTTCACGAGCTCGCCCAAGGTGCGGGCGGTGCGGAAGATGTCCTCGAAGGTCTGGGTGTTGACCGCGTAGACGGTGAAGCCCAGCTGCGCCAGGGCCTCGGTGAGCTTGCCGTACTTGCTGGTCACCACCAAGTCAGGCTCGAAACTGGCGATGAGCTCAACGTTGGGGTTGTACAGTCCCCCGGCCTTGGGCTTGTCCGCCACCTCGGGGGGCCAGTTGGAGTAATCGTCGATGGCCACGATCTTGTCGCAGGCGCCCACGGCGCAGAGCGTCTCGGTGGCCGAAGGCAGCATCACCACGATGCGCTGGGGCTCGGCGGCGAGCGTGACCGTGCGCCCCAGATCGTCGGTGACGACGAGCGGGTAGGACGTGGCCAGGGCCAGACTGAAGAACAGAGCCAGCAGGAAGACGAACTTCTTCATACAACCACCTCCGTACCTCGGCCCCTTGCTCGGGAGGTGGGGGGAAAGAAAACACCCTGCGCGCGGCAGGGTTCAGGGTCATGTGCATGACGCCCCCTAACCGCCCCCTTCCGCGAGAGGTGCCCCGTGGGGTGCGGGGCTTCCCTGGCAGGTGTTCGGGCTCGTGCTCCTCTGCGGGAGCCATGACCGTTGCGGGACAGCGCCGGACTCTCACCGGACTTCCCCACTTTAAGCCTGGGCTACGCGCGCCAGGCACCAGGGACCTCGAGGCCGAGTTGTGGCCCCTCGCGGGGCTAGCCTTAGGCTAGCACGAAAAACGCCAAAGCATGGGGGTGGGCATCATAAACCGCAACTCCATCTGCATAGAGCGTAATTTTTATTTGGCATGTCTATTTTACATTGCACTGTGCACAACAGACTTTTTGAGTAATTGTGATTTTTATCTCCTTTATACATTCTTTTTCTGGTAGGGTTACGGGGAATCAAGGAGGTGAGAAATGCTGCAGGAACAATTCCGCCTCGGATGAGGTAAAGGACGTGCTGAACAGTCACGCGGGAAACGCTAAGGGAGGAAAGGTAGATCTGAACAGTGAGCCGGTTCACGGAGTGCATCGTCTTCTGGGACAGCCTTGATATTGACCCAGAGATTTCAAAGATATTACTTATAAGGTATTACCGTAGCAATCGCACTGCACCGGTTCTCGGCATGAATATTAGTGTACCGGATGAGACGTTGCTTTTGTCAACCACCTATGCTAGTTTGTCGGGTTTTTACAGGAACAATTGGAGCAATTAACGCAGGTGACATCGAAGACGACTTATCCCTCTTGGGTGTTGGACACGGAGCAATAGGTATGTTCTTGTTGGGTACAAAGAGCAGCAATCCATCGGCAGAGGCAACCCTAGTGCATCAGCAAAACAGGTGGTGGGAGTAGAAAAATGGACATAGCCCCTAACAACCAGGGGGAAAGCCTTGCGATCAGCGTAATCGGCGTGACTAAGTATTACGGCTCCTTAACCGCACTTCATCACCTAGAGTTTCATGTGAACCAAGGGGAATTCGTTGCGCTGCTAGGCCCGAACGGTGCTGGCAAAACCACGTTGCTCATGACCTTGGGGGGTTACGTCGCCCCAGACGAGGGGAGAATTCGGGTTCTTGGCAAACCCCCGCACGAGCTCGGGGCAGCTGAAAAAAACCGCTGGGGATTCGTTTTTCAGGACTTGGCCGGCCTCTACCAAGAGCTAACCGTTCGAGAACACCTAGAGCTTTACCGTGCTTACTACGAACAGCCCCGAGACGTAGAAGATCTCCTCAAAACGCTGGACTTGGTCCGGTTCGCACAACGGAAGGCCGAGGACCTAAGCGGCGGGGAGCGAAAGCGCCTGGAGCTTGCGCTTGCTTTCTTGGGAAACCCCGAGCTCATCTTCCTGGACGAACCCACCACGGGTTTGGACCCGCAAGCTCGCAGAGTGATGTGGGATTTTCTCACCAGCATGAAAAGCGACGGCGTCACCTTTTTGATGACCACCCATTACCTAAATGAGGTCGAGGCGTTAGCCGAACGGCTGCTCATACTCAACCGGGGGCGTTTGGTTTTTAGCGGATCGCCGTCGGGCCTTAAGGAAGAAATGCGGGCGGCGGACGAAGCCATAGATACATTAGAGTCGGCCTATTTAAAGCTACTGGAGGAGCCAAATGCTGCTCACACATGAAACTCGCTGGCAGCTGCGCATGCTGCTGCGTGACCGCACCGCAGCATTTTTCACGTTAATCTTCCCCATTGTCTTGCTGATTCTCCTAGCGCGACAAGTTGGCAAGGACCACTCCGACATCTTGTCCATGGGTATCACGGTCGCGGTCGTGATGGCTTCGTTTCCAGCTCTGGCCATCAGCCTTGCCGCCGCGGTTGAAAACGGTGTTCTCCACAGGCTTCGCACTACCCCATTACCGCTGAGGATCCATCTAGCCGGACGCATGGCTGCTTCGGGCGTTCTGACCATCGTGTCCGTGGTCATGGTTATCATAGCCGCCCACCTCATGGGGTTTGGCATCACCCAATCGAATCTCCTAGGTCTAATGTTGCCCCTGGCCTTGGGCTGGCTGGTCGCAAGCGCATGGGGCCTCTTCGTGGGTGCGTATACGCGTAAGGTAAGCTCCGCGTCTTTTCTTACACAGATCCTGCTCTTCCCGCTCTACATTCTTGAAAGCTTTCTTATCGCCGGAGGACTGCCAGGCTGGCTCGAGGCGCTGGCTCTGTGGTCCCCCTTACACCAGCTCGTTGCTACGGCCAGCGCGTCGCTTGGGGGAAACCTCCTGGCCGCCTGGACGGCAGTCGTGTACCTGACCGCGCTCGCCCTCGTCGGCTTCCTGCTTGCTGCTGGCAAATTGCGGACCGCACGGTAGCCGGGCGTTGTGCGCGAAATCAGGCCGCACGGAGGCGGTCAAGGCGCGGGCAAATGCCCATGTAAAATGGCGTAGTGACTCCTCTCGGCTACACGCTCTGGGGTGCGCTCGTTCTCTTTCTCCTTTGGCTCACCTGGACCTACAACCGGCTGGTGGCGGCGCGCAACGCGGTCAAGGAGGGGTGGTCGGGCATCGACGTGCAACTCAAGCGCCGGCACGACCTGGTGCCGATGCTCGTCGACGCCGTGGGGGCCTACGCCCGACACGAGCGGGGGCTGCTCGAGCGCGTGGCGCGGCTGCGCGGCCGCGGCGCACCCGATCTGGAGGAGGAGGCCGAACTGAGCCGCGAACTCGAGCGGTTGCTCGCGGTGGCCGAGGCCTACCCCGAACTGAAGGCGAGCGCGAACTTCCTCGGCCTGCAGCGGCAGCTCGTCGAGGTGGAGGAGGCGTTGCAGCTGGCGCGGCGGTACTACAACGGCGCGGTGCGGGTTTACAACACCCTGCTGGAGTCGTTTCCCACCCTCCTCGTCGCCCGTCGGTTCGGCTTCACCCCGGCCCGCTACTTCGAACTGCCGCTGGCGACCGAAGCCCGGGCGCCGGAGGTGAAGTGGTAGCCCGGTTCCTGCCGCTGCTGCTGGTGACGCTCTTCGGACTCGCGGGCGCCCGCGAGGCGATCCTCGACTTCCAGGCCGAGCTGGAGCTGCGGCCCGGCGGCCACCTTGCGGTAGTCGAAAACCTGACCGTGCGCATCGAGCATGACCGGGTGGTCCACGGCCTCTACCGCGACCTGCTCGCCCGCCCGCTGGGCTCGCTCGCCCCCGCCGCCGGCTCGATCCGTTACCGCATCGAGGAGGTGCGGCTCGACGGCCGGCCCGAGCCCTGGTGGAGCGAGTCGAACGCCCAGGGCCTGCGGGTCTACATGGGCCGACCCGAAACGCTCGCGCCCCTGGGGGTTCACCGCTACACGCTGCGCTACCGGGCCGA
>JALSIA010000048.1 GCA_026981865.1 Thermaceae bacterium | reverse complement strand
CGGCCTGGGGGCCTGGGCGCTAGGTGGGCTGCTCTTCGCCCTCGGCTACACGGGAACGGTGGGGGTGATCCTGCTCGCCTACGCGCGGCTCGTCTTCCCCATCGAGCTCACCGGCCGGGCCACGACTGCGGTGAACCTGTTCGGCATCGGCGGCACCTTCCTGGTGCAGTGGGGGATGGGGGCGGTGATCCAGCGCTTCCCGCGGGTGGGCGGCGCCTACCCGCCCGAGGCCTTCGCCGCCGCCTTTGGAACCGCGGCGGTGCTGGGGGCGCTGGCGCTGGCGGCGTTCGCCTGGGGGCGGCGGTTCGAAACAAAGGAGGGAAGATGATCGTACGCATGTGGCACGGAAGGGTACCGCACGAGAAAGCCGAGGCCTACCGCAGCTTCTTGAACGAAAGGGCGGTGCCCGATTACCGCACAACCCCGGGAAACCTGGGGGTGCTGATCCTCGAGCGCACCGCCGAGGACGCGGTGCACTTCGTCACCCTCACCTACTGGACCGACGAGGAGGCGATCCGGGCCTTCGCCGGGGACGAGGTGCTTAAGGCCAAGTACTACCCCGAGGACCGCGACTTCCTGCTCGAGTTCGAGCCCGAGGTGGTGCACTACCAGGTGGTGGGCGGCGCCGGAGGCGTGCGGCTCGAGCCCTAGCCAAGCGCGCGGGGCCGCGCTGGGCGGCCCCGGTTCTGGTGGCGGTGGGCGGACTTGAACCGCCGACTCCACGATTATGAGTCGTGTGCTCTAACCAGCTGAGCTACACCGCCAGGCTGCGGTCCACAGGCAAGTTTAGCCCAGCGAAAGGGCGCGGTCAAGCACGGATGCGCCGTTTCCGCTTGCCGTTTCCGTAACCGTAACCGTAGCCGTAGCCCCCGACGAAGACGGTGCTGGGGTTGCGGACGCGGTTCATGACCAGCCCGGTGGGCCGCACCCCGATGTTCTGGAGGATGCCCACGGCCGTGGTCAGGTTCTTCTTGGAGGTCTTGCCCTCGGAGGCGACGAGCAACAGCGCGGTGGCGTGGGGGGCCAGCGCCAGGGTGTCGACGACGGGCAGCAGCGGGGCGCTGTCGATGACGACGTAACGGTAGGCGCGGCTCTCGGCGAGGAAGCGGACCCAGCCCTTGAAGTACTGCCCCAGGATCTCGGCGGCGTCGTGGGGCGGCGCGGAACAGGTGATCACGTAGAGGTTGGGGGCGATCTGGCGGGCGGTGTCCTCCAGGGTGGAAAGCGCCTGCAGCAGGCCCGGTCCCTGGGGAAGCCGCAGCCGCTCCTGCAGCGCGGGCACGCGCAGGTCCGCGTCCACGAGCAGCGTGGGCTTGCCCTCCTGGGCCAGCGTGCGGGCGAGGGCCAGCGCCACCGAGGTCTTGCCTTCGCCCTCGACCGTGCTGGTGACCAGGACGATGGAGGGGTCATCGGCCATCAGCGCGGGCTTGAGCCCGGTCTTGAGGAAGAGCGCGGTTTCGTGCGGCAGCTCCACCCCCGGCCGTGGCGGCAGACGCGGGAACTCGGCGAGGACCGGCAGGCCGCTCAGCCGTGCCGCTTCTTCGGGGTCGCGCAGGTAGGGTGAGACGGCCTCTTTGAGCAGGGCCAGGAAGAGGGTCAGAAACCCGGTAAGGGCGGCGGCCAGCGTGGCGTTCAGGAGCGGCCGCGGACGGACGCTCCCGGCGGGCGGGCGGGCCGGCTCGAGCAGGTGCAGGCGTGGCTGGGTCCCCGCCTCCAGCACCTCGAGCTGGTCGTACTTCTGCTGGATCTGTGCCTTGAGCAGGCCGAGCGAAAGGTAGCGTTCGCTCGTCGGGTCCAGGTTGGCGAGCTCGCCTTCCAGCGCGGCGAGCTGGGCGCGGAGCGCCTTCTTCTGGCGCTGGATCGTGCCCAGGGCGCGTTCCCGTTCCCAGGCCAACAAGGCTTCGGCCCAGCGGTTGGCGGCCGCCGCGGCCTGGTCGGGCGCTTCGGCTTCGACCCGCAGCAGCAGCACCCCCGAGCGCCGGCCTTCCATGGTGTCGATGCGGTAACGGTCCAACGCTTCGGCGAGCGCCTTGGGGTCGAGCGGGCGGCCCAGGGCCTGCTCCAGTACTTCCGGCGAACGGGCGACCTCCCGGTAGGTGCTCAGATCGAGCGGCGGCGGCTCAATGACCCCGTCGGACGCTGCCCGGCCGGCTCCCTCGAAGCTGACGATCACCTTGGCGGTGGCGCGGTAGACCTTGGGCTCGCGGGCGCTGACCACGTAGGCCAAGGCGGCGGCGAAGGCGGCGGTGAGCAGGACGAGCGGCGCGTATTTGCGAAGAAGTTCGAACAGATCCGCCAGGCTGATTTCGTCTTCGAATTCATAAGAAACAGGACTGCTCATAATGCCCCTCTCTTAGTTTCCCAAAAAATATCCGCCCATCGGGGCGGATATGAACATTCTATAGTTGGACTCAGCGCAGCTCGGTTAGCCAGGCGGCGAAGGCGTTCACCGCGTCCTGCTCCAGCAGCCGCTGGGGCCGCTCCAGCGCCGCGGCCAGGAAGCGCCGCACCAGCGCGGCGTCGGCGGTGGCCATCACCTGGGCCACGCTTTTGCCCTGGAAGGGGCCGGCGGGCAGCGGTTTGGCGAAGCGCTCGACGCGCCCGGCGTTCGGGGCGGCCGCGTGTACGGCCTCGAGCACGGCGGCGATCAGGCGGTCCGTGCCGTCCGGGGCGACCATCTCCCGGGGCGTGAGCAGCGGGGTGCCCCCCAGGCCCAACGGCACGACCTCCTGCCCCAGCAGCCGCCGCGCCAGGTGGCCGGGGACGACCCGGACCGTCGCTTCGGCCGTCGCGCCGGCGTAGCGGACGACGACGCGGTAGCGGCCCGGTTCGGCCACCGTCAGCGGGGCGAGCTCGCGGGTCCAGTCGGAGGTGAGCGGGGCCAAGGTCAGCTCGTCGCTGGCACGGGTAACGGTGACACCCTCGGAGCGCACCTCGAGCGTCACCGCGCCGCTCGGCAGGTAGCCGCCGGTTTCGGCGCGCAGGAGCGGCCGGACCGGCTCATCGGTGCCGATCTCGAAGCCGACGTCCAGCGGCCCCAGGCGGAAGCCCAGCAGCTCGAGCCGGGTCTGGACGCGCTCGAGCGCCGCCAGCGCCTCGCGCGCCTGCGGGGCCAGCGGGTGGCCGGGGTGCTCGGCCAAAAAGCCCGCGTAGGCCTGCCGGGCCTCGTCCGTGCGGCCGGTGCGCTCGAGCAGGAAGCCCTGCCAGTAGAGCAGGTCGGTGCGGTGGGTCTTGGCCAGGTCCTCGAGCGCCATCGGGGCGGCGCCCTCGTCGTCGAGGCGCAGCGCCTCGAGGTAGTAGGCGAAGGCGCGGTCGTGGTCGCGCGCCAGCGCGTAGAAGAGGCCCAGGTTGTAGGCGGCCGTAGGGTTGGCGCCCACGCGCATGGCCCGCAGCGAGGCGGCGATGGCGCCGGGGAGGTCGCCCTGGAGGTAGCGTGCCCAGCCCAGGTTGCTCCAGTAGAGGTCGTTTTCGGGGTCGAGGGCCAGCGCGCGCTCGAGCGCGCGAACGGCCGTTTCCGCATCGCCTTCCTCGAAGGCGGCGAAGCTGAGCTCCTCCCAGCCCAGGGTCAGCTCCGGGGCCGCCTCGGTGAGGCGGCGCGCCGCCTGGGTCCAGGCCGGATCGTCGAGCGCCCGCAAGAGCAGCAGCGCTCCCGTCAGGTCGAGGGCGCGCTCGGAGTCGAGGAGCGCCAGGGCGCGGGTGCGCGCGGCCTCGCGGTCGTCGCGGGTGATGGGGAAGAAGGCCTTCCAGACGGGTCCCGCTCCCACGTCGGACAGCGCTTCGGGTTCCGCGCGGTGGGCCCAGTAGTCCACGCTGCCGGGGGGCAGGCCCAGCGCGGCCAGGTCGGTTCCGTGGGCGAACAGGGCCTTGAACGTGGTGATCTCGCTTTCGAGACGCCCCCGTGCCGCACCCTTGAAGCCGGCGAGCTGCTCGCTGGCGCCCTCCACGTCGCCCTGGAGCAGCCGGCCGAGCGCGCCGTCGAGCTGCGGCTCCAGCTTCAGCGGGCGCCGGGGGGCCCCCACCTTGAGCGCGAGCCAGTTGGCGAGCAGCCGCGGCTCGCTGAAGCGCGCGCGCTCCAGGCCGGCGGGGCCGTAAAGGTAGGCGTCGAGCCAGCCGTCCGCGGTCACGCGCCCCACCAGCACCCAGTCGGCGGCGGTGGCCTCGTAGGCCAGGCGCGCGGCGGCGGGGCCGCTGGGGTCGCCTACGACGTAGCCCCAGCCCTGGGGCCAGGGGGTTTCGGGCAGGGTCAACCGGGCGATCGTCGGGGAGGGGGCGCCCACGCGGTCGGCCAGAGCCAGGGCCAGGGCGCGGCCGCCGGGGCCGTCGAAGGGCAGCACCAGGCCCGCGGCCAGGCCGAGGCCCCAAAACGCCCCGAGGGCGATGAGCAGTCGTCGCATAGCCCGAGTCTACCGGCTGGCGGTTAAGGGGGCATGGGAGTTGAGGGGTTAACTCGGGAATGCGATACTGGTTAACGATGCGACCCGACGCGCTGTTGCTCGAACTCGACGAGGCTTTCGCCAGCGGCGAGGCGCTGGCCCGCCGCCTGGGGGTGAGCCGGGTGGCCGTGCACAAACGCGTGCAGCGGCTCGCGCAGGCGGGGTATCCGGTCGAGTCGGGGCCGCGCGGCTACCGCCTCAGACCGGGAACACCGGCGCCGCGGCCGCTGCTGCGGCGCTACGCGGGGCCGCTTTTGGACGAGGTCGTCTACCTGGCCGAGGCGACCTCCACCCAGGACACCGCGCGCGCCCTCGCCGAGGCGGGCGCCGGCGAGGGGGCGCTGGCCGTGGCCGAGCGCCAGACCGCGGGCCGCGGCCGCCGCGGCCGCGGCTGGCTCAGCCCCGAAGGGGGGCTCTACTTCTCGCTGGTGCTGCGCCCCGAGCTGCCCCTGGTCGCGTTGCCGCTCGTCTCGCTGGCCGCGGGGGTGGCGCTCGCCGAGGCCGCGGGTGTGGGCGGGCTCAAGTGGCCCAACGACTTGCTCGCCCCCGACGGCCGCAAGCTGGCGGGCGTGCTGCTCGAAGCCGACCTGCGCGGCGAGGAGGTGCGCTACCTGGTGCTGGGGGTGGGGTTGAACCTCGAGCCCCCGGGGCTCGAGGGGGCGGCGGGGCTCGCCGAGTTCGCCCCCGCGCGGCGCGATGACGTGCTGGCGCGTTTCCTGGCGGCGCTCGAGCCCCTGTACCTGGCCCTGCCCGACCCCGAGCCGGTGCGCGCGGCCTGGCGGGCGCGCACGGTCACCCTGGGGCGGCCGGTGCGGGTGCACACCCCGGCCGGGCCCAAAGAGGGCACGGCCGTGGACCTGGAAGCGGACGGATCCCTGGTGCTCAAGACGCCCCGGGGCAAGCGGACCCGCGTGAGCGCGGGCGACGTGGAATGGATAGGAGGTTTCGTATGAACCCATCGGCAGCGTTGGTTCCTTCGCTTTTCGACCTGAGCGCCACCCGCAGCAAACTCCTGGCGGTCCTCGCCGGCGCGGGCTTCGTGGCCCTGCTGGCGCAGGTGGCCCTGCCCTTGCCCTTTACCCCGGTGCCCGTGACCCTGCAGACGCTGGGCGTGCTGCTCGTCGGCGCGGCGCTGGGTAGCCGCCTGGGGGCGCAGGCCCTGGGGCTCTACCTGGCCGCGGGCGCGGCGGGGCTGCCCGTCTTCGCCGGCGGGGGCGCGGGGGCGGCCTGGCTCTTGGGGCCTACGGGCGGCTACCTGCTGGGTTTCATTGCGGCCGCCTGGCTCGCGGGGGCGCTGGTCGAGCGCTTCGCCGCCGACCGCCGGCCGCTGGCGGCCTTCCTGGCGCTGCTTTTGGCCAGCGCGGCGATCTACGCCTTCGGGCTCACGGGCCTCGCCGGCTGGACGCTGCTCGCGGGCAAGCCGGTGAGCCTGCCGGGCCTGCTGACGCTGGGTTTCTACCCCTTCGTGCTCGGCGACCTGCTCAAGGCGGGGTTGGCCGCGGCGCTGCTGCCCGCAGCCCGGAAGGGGCTGGGCCGGTCGGGCTGAAGCCAAGACGAGGAGGTAACGCACCATGACCGTGGACGTTCCCGAAATTCCCCGCGCAGAAGAGGTGCGGCTCGCGGCCGGGGAGACCGCGCTCGTCGTGGTGGACATGCAGAACGACTTCGCCCACCCCGACGGGGCGCTCTTCGTTCCGGACGCCGAGAGGTCGATCCCCAAGATCAAAGAACTCCTCGAAAAGGCCCGTGCCGCGGGGGCGCGCATCGTCTTCACCCAGGACTGGCACGCGGAGGACGACCCCGAGTTCCGCATCTGGCCGCGCCACGCGGTGGCCGGGACCTGGGGGGCCGAGATCGTGGAGGGGCTGGCGCCCCGGCCCGGGGAGACGCGCATCCAGAAGCTGCGCTACGACGCCTTCTACGGCACCCCGCTCGAGCACCTGCTGCGGCTCTGGGGGGTGCGTCACGTGGTCGTCGTGGGCACCGTGGCCAACATCTGCGTGCTGCACACCGCCGGTTCGGCGGCGCTGCGCTGGTTCGAGGTGGTCCTGCCCGAGGACGGCACCAGCGCGCTCACGCCCTTCGACCTGGCCGCGGCGCTGCGGCAGGTGAGCTTCCTCTACCAGGGCAAGGTGACGACGGTGGAGGGGGTGAAGTTTACGTAGTCGGGAAGTGGGGGGGGTAGGGGGTAGGAAACCCAAACCCACCCCCCACACCCTACCGCCCTCTTCCGGCGCAGCCATGCACCTCTCCGAACGCACCGCCCACCCCGAAGCGCTCGCGCACCTGGCCCGGGATCCGGTGATGGCGCGGCTGATCGAGCGCCACGGCCCCTACCGTTGGGGGCTGCACCCCCTCTTCCCCTCGTTGGTGCGGGCGGTGGTGGGGCAGCAGCTCTCGAACGCGGTGGCGCGGACGATGTTCCAGCGGGTGCAGGGGGCGACGGGGCTCGAGCCCGAACGGCTGCTCGAACTGGGCGAGGAGGGGCTGCGTGCGCTGGGGCTCGCGCGCGCCAAGGGCCGGGCGCTGGTGGGGCTGGCCCGGGCCCAGCGCGAAGGCTACTTCGAAGGGATCGAGGCCCTGTCCGACGACGAGGCGACCGCGCGGCTGGTGGGGCTGCGCGGCGTCGGCCCCTGGACCGCGCAGATGGTGCTGATCTTCAGCCTGGGGCGGATGGACGTCTGGCCCACCGGCGACCTGGGCATGCTGCGCCAGGCCGAGCGCCTCTACGGCCTCGAAGGCCGCGCCGCGGTCGAGGCGCTCGGCGAGCGCTTCCGCCCCTGGCGTTCGGCGGCGGCCCACTACCTCTGGGCCGAGACCGACGCCTAGCTGCTAGGCTGGGGCCATGGGCGGACCCCTCGACGTGCTGGCCCTAGGCGACTTCGCCTGGGACGTGCTCATCCACACCGACGCCCCCCTCGCCCCCGGCGGCGACACCTTCGGCCAGGTGGAGCTGCAGCCCGGCGGCAGCGCCGCCAACGTGGCCGTCTGGGCGCGGCGCTGCGGCGCCCGCGCCGGCTTCGTGGGCAAGATCGGCCGCGACCGCTTCGGCGAGCTGGCGCGCGAGAACCTGGACGAAGAAGGCGTGGAACACCGCCTCAGCGAGTCCTCGAGCCGCCCCACCGGGGTGGTGGCCGTCTGGGTGGACCACACCGGCCAGCGCTCGATGGTCTCGGGCCAGGGGGCCGACTTTCTGCTCACCCCCGCCGACCTGCCGCCCGATCTGGAAACCGCGCGCCACCTGCACCTCACCGGCTGGTCGCTCTTTACCGATCCCCCGCGCCGCGCCGCCCTGGCCGCCGCCCGCCGCGCCAAGGCCGCGGGGCGCACGCTCTCGCTCGACCCCGCCTCCTTCCAGCTCATCGAGGAAACCGGCCCCGCCGCCTTCGTGCGCATGACCGCGGGGCTGGGGCTCGACGTGATCTTCCCCAACTACGACGAGGGGCGCGTGCTCACCGGCGAGCGCGAACCCGAGGCCATGGCCCGGCGCCTGAGCGCGCTCTACCCCGGGGCGGTCGTCGCCCTCAAGCTCGACGCCAAGGGGGCGCTCGTGGGCGCGGGCGACCGCTTCACCTACCTGCCCCCCACCCCCGACCAGGCCCGCGACGCCACCGGCGCCGGCGACGCCTTCGCCGGCGCCTTCCTGGCGCGCTGGACGCGGGGGCAGACCCCCGAGGAGGCGGCCCGCTTCGCCGTGGTCGTCTCGGGCTGGGTGGTGGCGCGGCGCGGCGCCCGCCCGCCGCTGGACGCGCGCATGAAGGAGCACTGCGGTGTTTCGTGACGGCGACCTGCACCTGCGTCCGCTCGTCCCCCTGGCCGAGTGGGAGGGCGAGCTGAACGCGCCGGAGGGGGGCGCGGAGGCCTGGGTCGTGCCCGCATGGGTGGAGGAGGAGTTCTACCAACTCAACAACCTGCGCTTCCAGATCGAGCGGCTCTTCGCCGGCGTCTGGGGGGTGCGGGTGGACGAGGAAGCGCTGGCCCGGGCGGCGGACGCGGCCCGCGAGCTGGTGCGCGGCTCCTACCTGGTGGCCGAGCGCGCCGAGGCTTTCGTGGCCGTGCTGCCCAGGTCGGGCGCCTTCCGGCTGCGGCGTCCCGAGGGCGGCGCGGAAGAGGAGGCCGAAGGGCCGCTGGAGGCGCTGTGGGCGCTCAAGCGGCTGTGGGCGGCGCGCTGGAGCCTGGACGAGGTGATCCGGCGCGGGGCCGGGGGCTGGCCCGAGCCCGCGCCGGTGCTGGTGATCGCGGAGCGCTAACCGTTACCGTACAGCAGGGCGAACGTGCTCGGGGTAGGGTCCCCCGTGATGAGCTCGTAGCGGTAGACGGCCACCGCCGCGTCCGGTCCGCTGTCGTTGACGCTGGCCTTGCAGAAAATCTTGTACACCTGCGCCCCCAGGGCCGCGACCAGGTAACCGAGCAGAGCGTACTTGAGCTTTTGGGTCATGGCCTGCCTTCTGACTTGGTCGAAGGTCGGGGCTCGGGGTCTAGGGTCCAAACTTCGTCCCGGCCCCGTCGAAGGTGCAGCCGGATGGGGTCGAACTCCGCCGGTTGGGGGCAGCCTCCGGAGGGTCCGCTTCCCGCGCCTCCGCAGGCGGCCAGCAGCAGCGGTCCGATCGTCCGTCGCACGGTTCACCTCCCGCCCCAAGGCTAGGAGGAAGGGCGTTGCACCGGCGTTGCAGGTCCGGTCCGCGCCGGTTTACTTTTGGGCCCGCAGCTTTCGCAGCAGCTCGGCCGCGCGGTCGTGGTGCAGCCGGTCGGGGACGCTCTGCACCGGCAGCGCGAGGGCGCGCTCGAGCTGGGCGCGCGCGGCTTCGCGCCGCCCCAGCTGCATCAGCGCGAAGCCGTAGTTCTTGCGGATCTCGACGTTTTGGGGCGCGAGCGTCACCGCCCACTCGAAGAGCGGCACCACCTCCCCCAGCGAGGCCCCGTAGAGCCAGCCGAAACCCCGCTTGGCCAGCTGCAGGTGCCACAGCGCCAGCCCCATCACCGCTCGGGCGTGGTTCGGCTCCAGCTCGAGGGCGCGCTCGAGGTTGCGTTTGATCTGGCTGGCCAGGTTCAGCTTGGCCAGCACCCCCACGAAGCGGATCACCTCGGCCTGCGCGTGGGCCAGCTGGTAGTACCCCTCGGCGGCGTCGGGGAAGAGGAGGACGGCACGGCGCGCGGTTTCCTGGGCGCGCTCGAGCCAGACGCGCCGCTCGGCGTCGGTCTGGGCCCGGTACTGGGCCATCAGGTTGGCCGCCTCGGCGGCGGCCGCGAGGTCGCCCAACCGTTCCGCGTCGCGGCCTTGGGTCCAGGCGGCCTCGAACTCGCCGAGCTGGAGCAGCACCTGCGGTGTCGGCGCCTGCGCCGGCACCAGGGAAAGCGCCAGGGAGGTCAGGATCCACCACGAAGTTCGCCCGCGCATCGCAGGCATTCTACGCCCAAACGAACGCCGCGGGTGGGGTCCACCCGCGGCGCCGTGCGCGCGCAGCCGCCTAGGGAATCGTAAAAGCGCCGTCCACTTCGGCCGCGTTGATCACCGCGCCCGCGCGCCTCGGGAAGTTGTAGATCGCCATCATCGCCTGGGGCGCACCGACGTAGTCGCCCACGCCCAGGTTGCTCTTGATGGCCAGGACGTACCACTCCATGTCCTCACCCGATAGCCCCGTGCTGCCTTCGAAGCCGCGCACCCCCGTCAGATCGGGAAGGGTGTAGCGGGCCGCGCCCGCCAGCCAGCCCTTGCTGACGGTGCGGCTCCAGATCTGCATGGGCGTGACGGTCGCGATCAGGTAGAGCTGCACACCGGCGTCGGGGTGGTCGAGTGCGAAGGTGGGCAGGTCGCTGGCGGTCACGCTGTAGCCGCCGGGCCAGGGGTCCATCAGGCTGGGGCCGACGTCGGCCAAGGCGCTGCCGCTCAGCAGGTGCAGCTGCATGACCCGGCGGTCGCCGCTGTGCGCGTCGGCGGACACCAGGTAGAGGTCGTCCGCCGTCAGACCCGGCAGCACCGCGTAGCTCCCGCCCGCCGGGCTGCCTTCGCCGAGCTCGTCTCCGGTCGTCATGGCGCCGCCGGCGCTGAGCAGGTTGACGCCAAAGCCGCCGCTCCAGCCGCCGGGCACGCTAAAGGCGCTTACGCTACGGGTGCCCGTGGGGGCGTCGGCGTTCGTCAGGGAGACGTCTTGGGTGAAGGGTTGGGTGGCGTCCAGGCTGCGGTAGACCTTGCCCGCCAGCGCATGGCCACCGACGTCGGTGGCCAGCAGCAGCAGGTCGCGCCCGCTGCCGTACGCCAGGATGAGGTCGTAGTTGCCGGTCGTGTTGGAAGCGTCGTCGCCGCCAAGGTCCCCCCGGACGACCGTTCCCGAAGCGCCGGTGACGCCGCTCACGTCGTACTGGCCCTCGACCTCGACGAAGGGGCCGAAGGTCAGGCAAGCGGCCGCGGGTTCGGTGCTCTCTTCGGTCGTCAGCTGCAGCACCACGCCGCTGCCGATGTTGGCGAGGCCGAAGTAGCCGCCGCAGTTCACGGCCACCCCGTAGCGCTTCTTGCCGCTGGGCACGTAGAAGCTGTAGGTGCCGTCTTTGTCCGGTTGCAGCCATTGCCAGTCGCCGTCGGCGACCTGGTAGGCCACCGCAACGGGTTCTTGCGGGTCGCCGGCGTAGTTCTGCGGGTGCACCGTCACCTTGGTGCCCGGGTTGCCGCCGCAGGCGGCCAGCAGCGCCAGTAGAAAAAGGGACCCCAGGGTCCCGCCGAGAAGTTTGTTCATCGCGTTCCTCCTCGGCTCGAGCCTAGAGGCCCCTACGTCACAACCGCGTCACAAATCCCGCGCCGCTACCTGCTCGTCGAGGATGCGCAGGTCTGCTTGAGGTCCAGGGCGGCCGGTACGCTAAAGGGCAGGCCGCGGTAAACCGGCCCCGCAAGGAGCGCGCCCAACCCCTGGTCGCCGATGAGGGCGCACACCCTCCAGCTGCGCACCCCGCTAAAGGCGCGCTGCAAGTTTTCGAACCCCGGCACCCCGCCAAAGTCGGGCAGGGTATAGTTCGTCCGCCCTCGCAGCCAGCGCGCCGTTGCCAAGACCAGCCAGCGGGGACCATCGTTTACGCCGTCTAGATACAATCGGTAAGCCGCCAAGTCTTCCCCCGGGTAGGAGAGCGCGAAGGTATAGGGCGGTTGCGAAGTGTCGAAGGAGTAGCCCGCGGGCAAGGGCTGCGGAAGCGATACTTCTACCGCCCCGGCGTCGGCGGCGGGCAGATAGCGGTCTGTTTTTACCGTGTAGCGGACGCCGTTGGTTTCGTTGCTGGTATGAGCGGAAACCAGGTAGTAGTCCCCGGCGGCGGCGTTGGGGATGCCGCGGTAAACGCCGCCTGACTCGTCGCCCTCGCCCAGCAACCCCCGCGTAAAGACGCCGCCGCGGCTGACCAGACCGACCCAAAAACTGCCGCCGCTCCAACCGCCGGGAAGCGCGAAGGCCTGTACCTGCCGCTGCACTACGCCGTCGTTGTCATCGAGGCTTAGATCGGCCTGAACGTCGCCGCGCGCGTCCAAGCCGCGGAAGATGCGCCCCGCCAGCAGCTCGTCGGGGTGTTGAATGATGCTGTTAACCGAGTAGGCCAGCAAAACGACGTCGCGCTCTCCCCCTTTGGGCAAAGAGTACTGGTAAGTATAGTCGGTGGCGAGCCGAGATCTGGAGCTAACGCCCGCGGCCAGGAGCGCGCTCCTGGCGCCGGTGACCGCGCTGACGCTGGCCTGCCCCGAGATGCTGACCGAAGCAATGGGGTAGTCGGGGCAGGTCAGCAGCGGTGCCGCTGTTTCGTCGCTGCTGGCTTGCAAGATCATGCCCACGCCCCAACCGCTTTCCCCCCGAACACCGGGCAGAGCGCGGCCACGCCGTAGCGCTTTTCGCCGGGCGGCAGGTAGAAGCCGTAGCCGTCGTTGCCCTCGGTGAGCAGATTCCAGGCGCCGTCGCCAACCTGGTAGGCCAGCGCCAGAGGCAACGCCTCTTGGCCTACTTCATCGACCACCCTGGGGGAAATCTTGGTTTGATTGGCGGTGCCGGAGCTTGGGGAGCACGAGGCGAGAAAAAGAACGGCGAGCGCCATTAACCACAAGAGCGGTTTCATTTTTTTACCTCCAGGACTCAGGTTAGTGGCGCGGCGTCACAACCGCGTCACAAACCCGGCGGCTTCGCGCCACCGTGACCTGGACCCTGGACCCCGCGGCCCGGCGGCGCGAGAATGCGACCGGGAGGGAACCGCATGTTCGTGACCATGAACCGCATACCGGTGCACCCCGAGTACGCCGAGGCCTTCGAGGCGCGTTTCCGGGAACGCGCCCGGGCGGTGGACGGCGCCCCCGGGTTCGTGCGCAACCTGGTGCTCCGGCCTGCCGATCCCGCAACCCAGCCCTACGTGGTGCAGACCTTCTGGGAGAGCCGGGCGGCCTTTGAAGCCTGGGTGGAGAGCCCGGCCTTCCGCGAGGGGCACGCCCGCGCCGGCTCGCTGCCCCGGGAGGCCTTCCGCGGCCCCAACGAACTGGAGACCTTCGAGGTCTTTGCCGACAGCGAACAGGGCGTGTGAGCGGTACGATGAGGGGTCGTGATGCGGCGGCTCCTCACCGGATTGCTTCGGGTCGCGCTCGTGCTGGCGGCGGCCGTGAATGCGCCGTCGTGGCTGCAGTACGCCTACGCCGGGTGGGGTCGGGCGCACGTCGAGCTGCCGCAGGCCGCCGGGCCCGGTTCGGGGGAACGGGTGCTGGTGCTGGCCCCGCACCCCGACGACGAGGTGCTCTGCTGCGGAGGGCTGATCCGCCGGGCGCTGGACGCCGGCGCCGAGGTCTACGTTGCCTGGATGACGAGCGGCGACGGCTTCGAGATGGACGAGCTGGTGCTCCGGCGCGGCCGGCGCGTGCGCCCGGAGGACCTGCGTACCCTCGGTGAGCGGCGCATGCGGGAGGCGCGCGCCGCGGCGGCGGAGCTGGGGGTGCCGCAGGCGAACCTCTTTTTTCTGGGCTACCCCGACCGCGGCCTGCGCCACCTCTTCCTCGAGAACTTCTACGTCCCCTACCGCTCGCCCTACACCCGCCTGGAGGCGGTGGCCTACCCGGGCACGCTGCGCCGGGGGGGCGCCCTACACCGGGGAAGCGCTGGAGCGCGACCTGGCCGCCGTCTTCGATCGGGTCAGCCCCACCCGCGTCTACCTGCCCTCGCCGCGCGACGCCCACCCCGATCACCAGGCCACCGCCTACTTCGGGCAGCGGGTGGCAGGGAAGCAGGGGCAGGTCGACCGGCTGCGCTACTGGATCGTGCACGGGGGTCTGGAATGGCCGCTGCCCAAGGGGTACCACCCGCAGCTGGCGCTCGAGCCCGCACCCCGGGGCAGGGGTCTGGACTGGCGCCGCCTCGCCCTTTCGGAGGAGGAGGAGCAGGCCAAGCACGCCGCGGTGCTGGCCCACAAGAGCCAGATCGACGTGCTCTCGCGCTTCATGCTCGCCTTCGTGCGCCGTACGAGCTCTTTTCGTCCACACCGTTCCCCGAGCCGGGCCGCTACCCCGAGCCCTGAACCGAGGGGGACACCCCCAAAGGGGCGTAGCCAATCCGTGCCGGCTGCGGTATCCTACCCGGGGTTTCGGGCGCGGACGCCCTTTCCCAAATTCCGGGCCGGATGCGTTAGGGTAGTAGAAACAACGATGACCGAGAAGAACCCCCCCACCTGGCTGCAGCGCCTGGGGCGCTGGCTGCTCCGTGTTACCGGCTGGAAGCCGGTGATGAACCTCCCCGACGCGCCCAAGTTCGTGGCCGTCGGCTACCCCCACACCTCCAACTGGGACTTCTTTCCCGCGCTCTTCTGGGGCTGGGCCTCCGGGTTGCCCTTCAAATGGATCGGCAAGAAGGAGCTCTTTCCCCCCCTGATCGGGCGGGTGATGGTCGGGTTGGGGGGCATCCCCGTGGACCGCAAGAACACCCGCGGCTTCGTGGGGCAGATGGCCGACTACCTGAAGGCGCCGGGGTCGGGCGTGGTCGTGATCGCCCCCGACGGCACGCGCAAGCGTGCGCCGTACTGGCGCACCGGCTTCTACTACATGGCGCTCGAGGCCGGCGTCCCGATCGCGCTCGGTTACATCAACTACGAACGGCGCGAGGTGGGCATCGGCGGCTGGTTCGTGCCGACGGGCGACCTCGAGGCCGACTTCGAGAAGATGCGCGCCTTCTACGAGGCGCACGGCCACGGCCTCTACCCCGAGGCCCACACCCCGATCGTGCCGCGGCCGCACCAGGAGCCGCGGCCACACGAAGAAGCGGAGGTGGGCGCATGAATCCCGATGCCCGCGAAGACCTCCTGGGGCTCACCGGCCGGGTGGTGATGATCACCGGCGCCGGCCGCGGCTACGGGCGCGCCATCGCCCACGCCTACGGGCGCAACCGTGCGACCGTCGTCGCGGTCGACCCGGACGTGGAGCTGGCCACCGCGGTGGCCTCGGAGGTGGAGGCGCTGGGGGCCACGGCGATCCCCATCCGCGGCGACATGTCCGTGGGCCTCGACGTGGCCACCACCTTCGGCAAGATCGAGGAGCTCTACGGGATGCTCGACGGCATCGTCCACGTCGCCCAGACGGTCAGCCAGACCCCCTTCGTCGAGCTGCTCGAAAGCGAGTGGTACGACCTGCTCAACGCCGACGTAAAGTCGAGCCTCTACACGCTGCAGCACGGGCTAAAGTACCTGGCCGGCGGCGGCTTCGTCGTCGTCGTCATGCCCCCGGAGGACAACGCCGAGCCCCACGTGGCCTCGATCCGCGGCGCGATGCGCGGCCTCATCGAGGGCTCGACCCGGGTCTTCCCCAAGACGGTGCGGGTCAACGGCGTGGTCCCGAGCCGCGAGGCCGCGGGTGAGGAGTACGACCTGGCGCTGGCGCGCGCGGTGGTGGCCTTGGGCTCCACGGTTTCCGAGGGGATTCACGGCGAGGTGATCGCCGTCGAGCTGCCCGAACCTCCGCAGCCGCCCGAGCTCTACGACATTCTCAGCGAGCTGCCCTAGCCATGAACTGCCCCTACTGCGGCTCCGAAGGCACGCGGGTCGTCGACTCGCGCCCCTCCGACCAGGGGCTGGCCATCCGCCGCCGCCGCGAGTGCGCCGCCTGCGGCCGCCGCTTCACCACCTACGAGCGCCCCCAGCTCGAGCCCCTGATGGTGCGCAAGCGCTCGGGGGCGCACGAGGCCTTCAACCCCGACAAGTTGTTGCGGGGGCTGCTGCTCGCCTGCGAAAAGCGCCCCGTCGACCCCGAAACCCTCAAGCGCTTCGCCTACCGCTTCGAAGACCAGATCGACGCCCCCGAGATCTCCACCGAGGCGATCGGCAAGCGGGCCATGGCCTTCCTGCGCGAGCTCGACGAGGTGGCCTACATCCGTTTCGCCAGCGTCTACCGCGAGTTCGACAGCGTGGAACGCTTCATCGAGGAAATCCAGCGGCTGGGGGGCGAGGGCGAGCCCTAGCGCCGGCCCAACAAGATGAGGAAGCTCTCACGCGCGCCGCGGCGCGCGTTTTTCCGTTCGTCAAAAGATTCTTCGGACATATGTCCCTCCACCTAGGTCATGGACGCCCGGATTCTTTTCACCGGATACTCAGACCGTGACGCAGTGCCCATAGCGGAAAGGAGGTCAGCATGGACTACAGCTGGATTCAGATCGCGGTCGCGGCCGTCTTCCTTTCGGTCGTGATCACCCTGGTGCTGAGCCGGGGCTACGGCTGGCTCTCGCCCACCTTCTGGCGCAACGCCGCGGTGGTGAGCAGCCTGATCATGCTCTTCATCTTGATGTGGCTCACCTTCGACACCACCGAAAAGGTGCGGCCGGGCGCGAGCCAGGTGCCCACCTGGACCGTGATCAACCACGAGATCGGCCTCGTCTGGAACGAAGAGAAGCGCCGCCAGGTCCCGGTGGTTGGCGAGCAGACCGGCTTCTTCGGCAAGGTCTACTCCCCCGAGGAGGCCTTCGCCCTGGTCAACAAGGGCAAGATGACGCTGCAGAGCCGCAACTGCATGGAGTGCCACCAGATCCTGGGCAACGGCGCCTACTACGCCCCCGACCTGACCCGGGCCTGGCTCGACCCTTGGTGGGAAGAGCGGGTGATGCCGATGGTGGGCGCCAAGACCCACGAAGAGGCCATGAAAATCTGGCTGATGAACCCCGAGAAGTACCCCCAGGGTCAGCGGCGCATGCCCAACCTGCACTTCACCGACGAAGAGGTGACCGCCCTGGTGGCCTTCCTCAAGTGGATGTCCGCCATCGACACCAACGGCTTTCCCCCGCGCTTCGGGGTGGCTCAGTAAGGGAGGGATGCTGTGAGCACGTTTGCACACCGCCAACCCGGCGAGCTCTACGAGTCGCAGAAGCTGGCCATCTGGTACTTCGTGGTGGCCGTTGCGCTCTTTGGGGCTCAGATTATCTTCGGGCTGATTCTGGCCTATCAGTACATCGATCCCAACTTCCTTTATCAGAAACTGTCGTTCATGACCAACCGCACCGTCCACCTCAACGCCATGATCGTCTGGCTGCTGGTGGGCATGATGGGCGGGGTCTACTGGTTCCTGCCCATCGAGACCGGGCGCGAGGTCGTCGGCATCAAGCTGGCCAAGTTCATCTGGTGGGTGATCGTCGCCGGCGTCACCGTCGTCGTCCTCGTCTACCTGATCGTCCAGATCGGCCCCGGAACCGCCTTCACCCTCTGGTTCATCAACGAGGGGCGCGAGTACATCGAAGCGCCGAGGTGGGCCGACTTCGCCATCGTCGCCTGGGTGGCCGTCTTCCTCTTCAACGTGGTGGCCACCACCCTCGCCTCACGCCGCATCACCGGCCTGCTGGGCGTTCTCATCTTCGACCTGGTGGCGCTGGGCGCGCTCTACACCGCGGGCATGCACTACACCGTCAACGTCACCATGGACCAGTACCTCTGGTGGTGGGTGGTGCACCTGTGGGTGGAGGCCACCTGGGAGGTGCTCGTCGGCGTGGTGATGGGCTGGAGCCTGATGTACCTGCTGGGCACCCCGCGCAAGCTGATCGAGACCTGGCTCTTCCTCGAGGTCGCCCTGGTCTTCGGCACCGGCATCCTCGGTCTCGGGCACCACTACTTCTGGATCGGCACCCCCGAGTACTGGATCGGCCTCGGCGGGTTCTTCTCGGCGCTCGAGCCCTTGCCGCTGGTGGCCATGGTGGTCCACGCCGTCTACGACGCCGGCGCCCACCGGCTGCACACCATCAACAAGCCCGCGATGATGTGGGCCGTCACCCAGGCCTTCGGCAACTTCATCGGCGCCGGCGTCTGGGGCTTCATGCAGACGCTGCCGCAGGTCAACCTGTACTCCCACGGCACCCAGCTGGCCGCGGCGCACGGGCACTTCGCCTTCTTCGGGGCCTACGTGGGCACGGTGATGACGCTCGTCTACATCGCCGTGCAGAACCTGGGCAAGCGGGTGCAGATCCCGCTCAACTCCAAGCTCTGGCCCTGGGCCTGGGGGCTTTTGGTCTTCGGGATCATCGGCATCGTCGCCTCCTTCACCATCTCCGGGTTCGCGCAGACGATGGTCGAGCGCGCCGAGCTGGGCAGCACCTGGTACGCCTACATCAAGTCCTACACCCACCCCTGGTACACCAACACCCACTGGTGGCGCTTCTGGATGGGGATGCTCTTCCTGCTCGGCTACGTGCTGCTCGTTTGGGACCTCCTGACCATCGGCCGCAAGCGGACGGCGAACGCCACGGAGGGCGCCCATGATTAGCAGCCACGAGATCGCGCAGATGGTCGGGGCGATCATCATCTACGGCTTCTTCTTCGTCCTCACGGCCGGCCTGTACGCGATGTTCTACGCCATGGGCCGCCTCTTCGAGCGCCCTTGGCTGGTGAAGCTGTCCTACCTTTTCGCCGCCGCCGAGGTGCTCTCCGCCGTCGGTATGGTGGCGACGGGGTACCTGGACCGCTTCTGGGTCAACCTGATCCTATTCGCTGCCACGGCTTACCTCTTCATCCCTCAGGGGATGTGGTGGGTCGTGGTCAACTTCCATGCCGAGTACGAACCCGAGGAACACGTCCACTAGGAGGTGACCATGGATATTGTTCGCGTTGAAGTTTACCTGGACGACGCCAGCGAGCCGCGGGTCGTCGTGACCGAGCCGCCGTTCAACGTCCGGCTCGACCCGGCGGAGTTGGGCGAGGGCGAGCACGTCCTCACCGTCGTCACCCACTACCAGGGCGGCGCGGTGGACCACCACCAGTACGTCTTCGAGGTCAGCCACAAGAACAACGTCTTCGCCGGCCACATCAGCCAAGCGCCGCTGCGGGCACCCGTAGAGGTCGAGCTCGTCGACGAGGTCGAGCGCGAGAACCCCAAGCCCCCCAGCCCGGTGCTTTACGGCCTGCTGCCGGTGCTGCTCTTCCTGCTCGTCGTCGTGGTGGCGTGGTACATCGCGGTGCGCGGCGAGAGCGCGGCCGTGGACCAGCCGACGAACGTGCAGAAGATCGCCCGTTCGGTGGCGGCCGCGGCCCCGACGGCCAAGGCGGGGGCGGCCGACGGAGCGGGCCTCTACGCCGCGAACTGCGCCAGCTGCCACGGCAAAGCCGGCGAGGGCTTGGGCGCGGTCTTCCCGGCCCTCGCCGGCAACGACGCCCTGGCCGACGCCGACTTCGTGATCCGCACGGTGCTGAACGGTGTTCCGGGCACCGCGATGCCGGCCTTTGGCGGGCGCTTCTCCGACGAGGAGGTGGCCGCGGTGGTGAGCTACGTGCGGACGAGCTGGGGCAACGGCTACGGGGCGGTCGACGCGGCGCAGGTGGCCGCGCTGCGATAGTGCGGTGGGTTACAATAGGATGACGACCGCAACCGCGCCGTGCGTTTGGGCAAGCCTAGGTTCCGACGCTTCGGAGGAAGCGAGAAGGAGGTAGGTATGCGATGGAGTAAGGCGTTAACGGTAGGTTTGGCGGTGCTCGCCCTGGGTGCTTGGGTCGCGGCCCAGGGGCTCACCCCGGAGCAGATGGAAGAGGGCAAGAAGATCTACTTCCAGCAGTGCGCGGGGTGCCACGGGGTGCTGCGCAAGGGCGCGACCGGCAAGAACCTCGAAC
Organism: Thermaceae bacterium; assembly: GCA_026981865.1. GTDB lineage: Bacteria > Deinococcota > Deinococci > Deinococcales > Marinithermaceae > Oceanithermus. The sequence goes on along the minus strand of JALSIA010000048.1, from coordinate 6,124 downwards.
CCGACAAGCTCAAGGCGGCCGGCAAGAACGTGGATTACCTGAAGGCGATCATCACCAACGGTTTCGGGGGCATGCCCGCCTGGGGCAAGCTTGGCATCCTCACCCCGGAGCAGATCGACCTGATGGCCAAGTTCCTGCTCTCGCCGGTCCCCGAGCCCCCGCCCTGGACCTTCGAGGACATCAAGAACAACTGGGTGGTCTACGTCCCGGTGAGCCAGCGCCCCACACGGCCGGAGACGACGCGCAACTGGCAGAACTTCTTCGGCGTAATCCTGCGCGACATGGGGCAGGTGGCCATCGTCGACGGCGACACCAAGGAGCTGGTCAAGATCCTGCCCACGGGCTACGCCACCCACATCCTGCGCTCGTCCAAGGACGGCCGCTACTTCTACGTGATCGGCCGCGACGGCAAGGCCGAGATCATCGACCTCTGGAGCAAGGAGCCGACGCTGGTGGCCGAGGCCAAGGTCTGCCTTGACGCCCGCAGCATCGACACCAGCAAGTACGAGGGCTACGAGGGCAAGTACGCGGTCGTGGGCTGTTACTGGCCCAGCAACTTCGTGATCCTCGACGGGCAGACGCTCGAGCCCCTGAAGATGGTCTCCACCCAGGGCTACGTAAAGAGCACCGGCGAGTTCCTGCGCGAGAACCGCGTGGCCTCGATCGTGAGCTCGCACTTCAGCCCCGAGTGGATCCTCAACATCAAGGAGGGCGGCCAGACCTGGCTCGTCGACTACGCCAACATCGACCTCAAGGGTAAGCCGATCAACGTGCGCATGATCGACACCGAGCGCTACCTCCACGACGGCGGCTGGGCGATGGACAAGCGCTACTTCCTGGTGGCGGCGAACGCGGCCAAGAAGATCGTGGTCATCGACGCCAAGACGGGCGAGTTCGTGGCCAGCATCCCCGTGGGCGACAAGCCCCACCCCGGCCGCGGTGCCAACTGGGTGCACCCCAAGTACGGCCCCGTCTGGGCGACCGGCCACATCAAGGACAACAAGATCGCGGTCATCGGCACCGATCCCAAGGGGCACCCCGACTACGCCTGGAAGGTCGTGAAGATGATCGAGACGCCCTACCCGGGCAACCTCTTCATCAAGACCCACCCGAAGAGCCCCTGGCTGATCGTCGACTTCACCGTCGCCCCCACCCCCGAGGCCAACGCCACGCTCTGCGCCTGGAAGAAGGAGGACCTCGAGAAAGACCCGATCTGCTGGGAGGTACCGGGCGCCAAGAAGCTGAAGGCGCGCATGGTGCACATCGAGTTCAACAAGGACGGCAGCGAGTTCTGGGTCTCGGCCTGGGGCAACAAGGACACGCCGACCTTCATCGTCGTCTACGACAGCGTCACCCTACAGGAGAAGGCGCGCATCACCGGCGACTGGGTGCGCACCCCGACGGGCAAGTTCAACGTCTGGAACACGGCCAACGACATCTACTGAGCCCTGGTTTGGGAGCCGGAGCCCCCGCGCGGCGCGGGGGCTCCGGGCGTTCCCGGGGGCGCGGGCGACGGTTGCGCCCCAAAACGCCGGAGGCGCGTCCGGCATGGCCCGGGCGATCCGCCCTGAGTCGGTGCGGAGAATCTCCAGGTAGCCAAAGCGGAAGGCGTAGCCCCAGCGGCGCGCGTCGCGGATGAAGGAGAGCGCGTGCAGCAGGGGCGGATGGGCACCTCGCGGGCAGCTGCAAAGAAGGCCGCGCCGCGGCGGAACGGCCGGGAGCCCACCGCCGACCGCCCGACCGCTGGCCGTGAAGCGCCGGCAGGGCGTGCGTTCTCCGAGTCGCTCCTTGGGCGGGAAGTAGATCAAGCGGCCGTCGCCTTCGCGCATGCGCGCGTTGCCATGGTTCAGCTGCGCAAACCCCGCCTGCGCGCCGTACGGGGTCGCGCAAAGCGACTCCGATCCAGAAGCGGGGCCCCAGCGCCCTAGCCCTTGGCCACCGCGATCAGGGTCACCTCGTTCTCGAGCCAGACCCGGCGGTCCTCGAGCCGGATCCAGCCCTGCTTGTAGAAGCGGCTCAGGGTGCGGCTCACGATCTCGGGCACGGTGCCCAAAAGCGCCGCCAGCTCCGGGTTGGTGGGCAGCGGGAAGCCGGGGCCCAGGGTGGCGTGCTGCTCGAGCAGGTACTGGGCCAGCCGCGACTGCACCTCGAAGAAGGCCACCCGGCGCAAAAGCAGCAGCAGCTCGAACTGGCGCTCGGCCACCGAACGCAAGAGCGCCCGGGTAAAGCGGGGGCGCTCCTCCATCAGCTGCAGGATGCCCTCCCGCGGCACCCGCACCACCCGGCTGGGCAGCGCTGCCTCGGCGGTGACCGGATAGTGCTGGCGTTCGCTCAAGACCGCGATCTCGCCGATGCTCTCGGGAGGGCCGGCCATGTGCAGCACCAGCTGGCGGCTCCCCTTGGGCCCCACCTGGTAGACCCGCAGCAGGCCGTCCGCGACCACGTGGGTGTGTTCCACCAGGTCGCCCTCGTGGAAGAGGACCTCGCCTTCGGCGAGCTCGCGCACGCTCGCCAGTTGCACCACGCGCTCCAGGTCCGCGGCGTCCAGGCGCGCGAAGAGCGAGTTCTCCCGCAGCGCCTGATGCACGAGCCGCACCGTTTCGCCTGTTGCCATCCGGCCTCCTTGCCTACGCTCCGTTCCTTTTTCTACCACAGCGAACGCCCCCAAACGGGGGCGTGGTGGTGGGCGGTAGAGGACTTGAACCTCCGACCCCCTGCTTGTAAGGCAGGTGCTCTAGCCATCTGAGCTAACCGCCCTCGCGCCCTCTAGCCTACCGGCCTCGCGGGAGCGCCGCAAGCATTAGGACGAGGCGGGCTCGGCCTGCTCCTGTTCCATCAGCCACTTCTCGGCGGTCATGGCCGCGCGCGTCCCCGCGCCCACGCTGGTGGCGAGCTGCTTGTAGATGGGGTCGGCCACGTCGCCGGCGGCAAAGACGCCGGGCACCGAGGTGAGGATCTCGTCGGTGACGGCCACGTAGCCGTCGGGGCGCAGCTCCACGACGCCCTCCAGGAAGCCGGTGTTGGGCACGCTGCCCACGAAGACGAAGACGCCGTCGGTAGGGTAGACGTACTCCTCGTTCGTCTTGAGGTTCTTCACCCGCACGCCGGTGACGTGGTCCTCGCCCAGCACCTCGGTGACGACGTGGCTCCAGAGGAACTCGATCTTGGGGTTTTGGAAGGCGCGCTCCTGGGCCACCTTGTTGGCGCGCAGCTCGTCGCGGCGGTGGATGAGGGTGACCTTGCGGGCGAACTTGGTGAGGAAGATCCCTTCCTCCACCGCGGCGTCGCCGCCGCCCACCACAACCACGTCCTTGTCGCGGTAGAAGAAGCCGTCGCAGGTGGCGCAGGTCGAGACCCCGCGGCCGTAGAACTTGTCCTCGCCGGGCACGCCCAGCTTGCGCGGGTTGGCGCCGGTGGCGATGATGACGCTCCGCGCCCGGTAGTTGCGTTCGAAGGCCTTGACCAGGAAACCCGCGTCGGTTTTCTCCAGCGCCTGGACCTCGTCCATGACCACCTCGGCGCCGAACTTGCGCGCCTGTTCGGCCATGCGGTTGGCCAGCTCCGGCCCTGAGATCCCCTCGGGGAAGCCGGGGTAGTTCTCCACCTCTTCGGTCTGGGCGATCTGCCCTCCGGGCAGCCCCTTTTCGAGGATCACGGTCTTCAGGCCGCCGCGGCCCGCGTAGATGCCCGCGGTCAGGCCGGCGGGGCCGCCGCCGATGATGACCACGTCGTAGGTCTGGTCCTGCTGCGCCGAACCGCCGAGTTCGCCAATCTTGAAGTCCATGCTCGCCTCCCGCGGCCCGTACGGGGCCCTAGCGCAGTATATACCCCACGGGGGGTATGGGGGTAGCGCGCGCGACGCAAAAGAAGGCGCGCTCGAGCCGTCTGGTGACCCCAGGGGGATTCGAACCCCCGTTACCGCCGTGAGAGGGCGGCGTCCTAGGCCTCTAGACGATGGGGCCGCGTTCGGCTCGAGCGCGCTTTGGTGACCCCTACGGGACTCGAACCCGTGCCGCCGCCTTGAAAGGGCGGTGACCTAACCGCTAGTCGAAGGGGCCTTCTGGCTGGGGCACGTGGATTCGAACCACGACCAACGGATCCAGAGTCCGCCGTCCTGCCGTTAGACGATGCCCCAGCAGGCCGCCTGGCTGCTCGCCAGGCACGCAATATAGTACAACCCGGCAGCGTTTTTGACAAGCCTCGGATCCGAACATCCGGAAAGCGCTTCGGCCTTCCGGGCGCGGGCGGCCTGCGGATGCCAGCGGGTAGGGAGCCAGGACCCGCGGGGATCCTACCGCCCGCTCGTAGCCTTGCTACTATGGGCATAGTCATGCCGGGCGCAATCCTGTACGTCGCCTGGGGCGCGGCCCTGCTCGCGGCGTTTTCGACCTTCGTTCTCGCGTTCCTCGGCATTCCCGGTTGGGGGGCCCTCGTCGTGGTGCCCGTCAGCGCAGCGGCCGTGGGGTACGGGCTCCGCTGGGGGGTTGCGGCGGCGGCGCTCGCCTTGATCATCGCATCCCGCATCGGCTTGGGGGGCGCGGCTTGGTGGGTGCTTGCGTACGCTCTGTTTGCGGCCCTGGTGGTGGGGTGGGCGGTTCGGGAAACGCTGCGCCGCCTGATCCGGCGGGAGCGCAGGGTGAAGAACAGCCTTTCCCTTTTTCACAAGGCCACCGACGCCGTAGTCGAGAAGGAGCACGAGGACGAGGTGCTCCTGGCGTTGCCGCATCTTCTCGCCGGCTACGTGGACGCCAACGTTTCGGTATGGCTGCCCGACGCGAAGGGGTTTCGCAGGCTGAGTGCGGTAGGCCTCGGGGATCTGGATTGGGTCGGCGAGCGAAGCGTGGTAGGGCGCACCTTTGCGTCGGGCAGGGTGACCTACGTTCCCGATGTCTCACAGGACCCCGACTTCGTCGACGGCGGCAGCGACCAACGGGCCGAGCTGGCCCTCCCAATCCGCGCGCGCGGAAGGCCGCGGGCGGTCCTGGACCTCGGCCGGAAGACTCCTTTTCACGAACTCGAAATCGAGTCCTTGAAGCGCTTTGCCGATGTGGTGGGCCATCACCTCAGCCTGCTCGCCGAGTACGCCGAATCGCGGTTGCTGGCCGATCTCACTCACACGGTGACCTCGGCACAGGACCTCACGCAAGCCTCCCGGGAGGCCCTTGTGCGGCTCTCCTCGTTCTTCGGCACGAACGGCGCGGCGCTCTTGCGCTGGCGTCGCGGGCGGTACGTTCCCGTTGCGGTCCAGGGGGACGCCCAGTTTCTGGGGAGCGCAGAAACGGCCCGGGGGCTGGCAGCCGACGGCGGGTTGGATTGGGTCTACCGCACGCGCGAACCCTTGTTCATCCCGGACTGCACCGAACATCCGGATGTCCGGCCGGGGTGGGTCGAGGCCGGGGTTCGGGGGTTGCTGCTCCATCCGGTCCGGGGCGGCAAGCGGGCGCGGGTCGTGCTCGCCATGTGGTCGCGAGCGCCCCGGCGCTGGAGCGAAGAGGAAAAGGAGTTCTTGAATGTGCTCACCCAGGTGCTGGGCGTGATGCTGCAGGAGTTTGAGTTGAAGGAACGGCTCTCGCTGCTGCTCACGCTGGAGCGCAACCTCCCGAATATGGACGAAGACCTCTTTTACCTGAAGGTGCTCGAGTCCGCGGTCGATCAGATACCGGGGGCCGAAGCCGGCAGCCTGCTCGTGCGCGAAGACGAATCGTTCGTGTACCGGGCGGTGGTGGGCTACGACCCCGCTGCGGTCGGCAGGCTCCGTTACGGGGAGCGGACCCTGGCAGAACGCTGCGGCGAGGCGTGGAAGGCCGCCGAACCCCGCCTGCTTTCGCAGAGCGCCGCCGGTGGGATGGTGGCGCCTCCGAAACCCAGCGCATCGGATGCTGCGCCGACCGGGCTGGAGCGCGCCGTCCGGCACAACCTTTGCATTCCCATCGCCTACGAAGGCGTTCCGCTGGCCCTGCTGAACGCGGACGCCTTCAGTGACGAAGAAGCGTTCGACGAAGAATCCATGCAGGTGGCCATGGAGTTTGCCGTTCAAGTGTCGGCGATGCTGCACGAGGCTTCCCGACGGCGCCTGCTCGAACGAGCGGCCCTCACCGATCCGCTTACCGGCCTGGGCAACCGC
>JALSIA010000047.1 GCA_026981865.1 Thermaceae bacterium | reverse complement strand
TCGTGGACAAAAGCCCCTCCAGCTCCACCGGCGGCCGCTCGATCTCGGCGGGGATGCCGGCGGCACGCAGCTCGGCGGCGAAGCCGTCGACGATGGGGCGCTCGCCGTAGAGCAGGAAGGCGTAGATCCGTCCCCCGATTCGTTTGGTCCTAGGCGTTTCCATGCAGCACCTCCAGGAGCCGGCGCGCCAGGCGCGCGTACAGCGTCCGGGCGCGTTCCAGCTCGGCCACGGGCACGCGCTCGCGGGTGGTGTGGGCCAACTCGGGGTCGCCGGGGCCCAGCCCCAGCACCACGGCGCCGCTCGCGGCCAGGTAGGGCGCGTCGGTGGTGAACCACCAGATCCCCGCCTCCTCCTCACCGAGCTCCGCGAGGGCCGCGCGCAGGAGCGGATGGTCCGCCGGCACCAGGTGCGGCGGGAAGACCATGGGGTAGCGCATCGTCACCTCGCCGCTGCTGCGCTCGGTTTCGGGTACGTAGACGGAGGCGTCGCCCGCGATCAGGCGCATCCGCTCGAGGATCGCCTCCGGGTCCTCGCCGGGCACGAAGCGGTAGTCCACGCAAACCTGCGCCAGGCCGGGCACCACGTTGGTGGCCTGGGGGCGGCTCTCCACGTAGGTGGGGGTGCAGCTTGCCGGTCCCAGCTCGGGGTGCTTGGCGGTCTCGAAGGCCTCGAGCGCGGCCAGGAAACGGCCCAGGTCGGGCAAGGGGTTGTGGCCCAGCTCGGGGCGCGCGGCGTGCGCGAGCCGCCCCTCGTAGTCGGCCCAGACCTCGAGCCGGCCACGGTGGCCGCGCATCAGGCGGTTGTTCGAGGGCTCCCCCAGGATCGCCGCATCGGCTTGCAACCGTTCGGCGGCGAAGCGGCTGCCGAGGCCGCCCACCTCCTCCTGCACCACCGCCAAAAAGCGCACCCGCCCCGGCGGTGGATCCTGTGCCAGGTCCGCCATCGCCCCCAGCATGGCCGCGAGCGCCCCCTTCATGTCCACCGCCCCGCGGCCCCAGAGCTCGCCCTCCGCCACCTCGCCCGCGAAGGGCGGGTGCGGCCAGGCGTCGGGCTCGCCCGCCGGCACCACGTCCATGTGGCCGGTGAGCAGCACCTCGAAAGAACCCTCGCCCAAGACGAACTCCACGTTGCCGGCGTCGTCGAGCTGGGGTCGGAAGCCCAGGGCCTCGGCCTCTTCCATCAGCACCCGTGCGGCCGGAGCCTCGCCGCCCGAGGGGCTTTCGGCGCGGAGGAGCCGCGCGGCGGTCTTGACGACGTTCATACCCCCATCCTACCCGCGCCGGGCCGCCAGGGCCCAGTGGACGGCGATCCCCGCGGCCACCGCGGCGTTCAGGCTGGGGGTGCGCCCCCGCAGGGGAATGTGCACGAGCTGGTCGCAGCGGTCGCGCACCAGCCGACGCAGGCCCGAACCCTCCGAACCGATCACCCAGGCCAGCGGCCGCTCGTAGTCGGCCTCCTCGAGCGCCACCTCACCCTCGCCCGCCAGGCCGTAAACCCAGACGCCGGCCTTCTTGAGCTCCTCGATGTAGCGCGGCAGGTTGGGCACCTGCACCACCGGAAGGTTCCGCGCCGCGCCCGCCGAGGCCTTGACGGCCACCGGCGAGAGGGGGGCGCTGCGGCGCGCCTCGCTCACGACCCCGTGCGCCCCCAGCGCCTCGGCGCTGCGCAGGATCGCGCCGTAGTTGCGCGGGTCGGTGATGCCGTCGAGCAGCACCAAGAGCGGCAGCTCGCCGCGTTTTCGCGCCAGCCGCAAAGGGGCTTCGGGGTCGGCCAAGCGGATTTCCTCGATCTCGGCCACGATGCCCTGGTGGTGGGTCGTGCGCACGAGCTGGTCGAGCTCGATGCGCGGCACCAGCTCGTAGGGAATGCCCGCGTCCTCGAGCTTCTTCAGGAACCTGCGTTCGACGCCGCGGGCCACCAGCACCCGGCGCACCCCGCCCTCGCGCGCGGCCTCGAGCACTGGATTGCGACCGTAGATCCACATGCCCCCAGCCTACCGCGACGACGGCAAAAGGGCCCGCGGGCGGAACCGCGGCTCCCCCTGCACCGCACTACGCACTACGTACTACGCACCACGCACGACGTACTATGTACTACGCACCATCCTCACAACCGACTGCGCGGGTCCAGCGCGTCGCGCAGACCGTCGCCCATGTAGTTGAAGGCCAGCACCGTGATCAGGATCATCAACCCCGGGTAGATGGCCAGGTGGGGGGCGTAGAAGATGAAGTCCTGCGCACCGGTGAGCATGTTGCCCCAGGTCGGAACCGGCGGCTGGATGCCGAAACCCAGGAACGAGAGCGCCGCCTCCACCAGGATGGCCGTGCCCACGGCCAGGGTGGCGTCGACGATGATCGGCGCCAGCGTGTTGGGCACCAGGTGGCGGAACATGATGCGCGGCTCGCTGGCCCCAAGCGCGTAGGCGGCCATCGAAAACTCCTGCTCGCGCAGACTCAGGATCTGACCGCGCACCAGTCGGGCCGAGGTGATCCAGCCGAAGATGATCAGGATGCTGATGATGATGAAGACCGAGGCCGACTCCCCGAACACCCCCTGCGCCAAGCGCCCCAGCGGCGAGCGCGAATCGTTCAGGAAGGCCGAGAGCACCAGCAGCAGCGGCAGCGTGGGAATCGAGAGCATGAAGTCGATCAAGCGGCTGATCACGATGTCCAGGTCCAGCTTGAGCTGCCCCATCAGGCCCCAGACCACCAGCACCAGCGCGGCAGCCCCGCCGATCGCCAGACCGGCGGTGGAAAGCGCGCCGTTCAGGCCGCCCTCGCCGATCGCGGGCAGCGCCAGGGTGCGGGCGATGTCCCAGACCAGCCAGGCCGTGCCCCCAAGGATGCCCCAACTGAGCACCGTCCAGGTCATGCGGCTCAGGTGGGCGCCGAAGACGCCGAAGAGGTTGAGCGTGAGCACCCCCAGCGCGACCAGCAAGGCGGCGAGCCAGAATGCGCCGGTCTGCCCCGCGGCCGCCAGCGAGACGAGCAGACCCAGCCCCGCAAAACCGAGCGCCAGCGCCAAGCCGAAGGCCGCCAGGCTGCCCTCGGCGACGATCTCGCGCAGCCGCTTCGAAAAGGGCCCTGCATAGAAGTCGAAGGGGCGTCCCGAGAAGAAACCCGCGAGCGCGCCGATGATGGTGCCGATGATGACGCTCACGATCGCCACCGAAAAACCGACCAGCAGCGAGATGCGCCCTCCGAAGAGAATGCGCGAGAAGACGTCGCGGCCCAGCTCATCGGTGCCGAGGAGGTGGCCCGGAGAGCCGGGTGGGAGGAAGTAGAAGGCCTTAAGGTTGGCCCCGGAGGGCTGCTCGTTGGGGTCGGGAATCCAGCCCAACGAAACCAACAGCGGCGCGGCCAAACTGGCCGCGACCAGGATCACGATGACGACCATCGAGACCTGGGCCATCCGGTGCTTGCGGAAGCGGCGCCAGGCCAGGTGCCAGGTAGACTCCCCGCGTTCGATGTTTCGTACGTTCACGTTGCTCGCCACGGTCGCCTCCTAGTTGTAGCGGATGCGGGGGTCCACCACCGCGTACGCCAGGTCCGCCAGCAGGTTGAAGAGCGCGGTCAGAAAGGCCAGGAAGACGAGCGCCGCCATGGCCACGTTGTAGTCCTTCTCGAGCAGCGAGTCGAAGAGCGCCCTGCCCATGCCGGGCCAGGAGAAGATCGTCTCGGTGATCACCGCGCCGCTGAACAACCCGGGGATGGCCAGGCCCACCAGGGTTACGATCGGGATCAGGGCGTTGCGCAGCGCGTGCTTGTAGATCACGACCCGCTCGGTCAACCCTTTGGAGCGTGCGGTACGGATGTAGTCCTGCTGCAGCACCTCGAGCATCGAGGAACGGGTGAACCGGGTCCAGCCGGCCATCGAGAGCACGGAAAGGGTGAAAACGGGCAGGACCAGGTACCAGGCGCGGTCCTTGAGGTAGGCCCACCAGCCTACGGTGTCGGGGCTCATCCCCGGCGAGACGAACCCGCCCGCCGGGAAGATGGGTTCAAAGCGGCCCAGGCGCTCGGGCAACCAGACCGCGAAGAGCAGCATCAGCATGATGCCGAGCCAGAAGACCGGGGTGGAGTAGCCGACGAACGAGAAGAAGGTCACCACGTAGTCGGCGATCGAATACTGCCGCACCGCCGAGAAGACGCCTACGGGTATGGCGACCGCCAGCGCCAGCAGGAAGGACAGCCCCGTGAGCAGCAGGGTGTTTTGCATGCGCCCGTAGATGAACTGGGCCGCAGGCTGCGCGTAGGTGCGCGAGAGCCCCAGGTCGCCCTGGAGCGCCCGCCCCAGCCACTTGAAGTAGCGGATGTGGATCGGCTGGTCGAGGCCGTAGGCGGCTTTGAGCTTGGCGATGTCCTCCTGGGTCAGGTGGGGGTTCTGAAAGATCAGGCCTTCGAGCGGATCGCCGGGCTGCAGGGCCACCAGGGTGTAGATGGCCAGGGAAACAAAAAAGA
>JALSIA010000046.1 GCA_026981865.1 Thermaceae bacterium | reverse complement strand
CGGTCCACATGTCCGTTCAGGCGCGCGTTCTCGCGGGCGTCTGCGAGCGCCCCTTCGCTGACGTCCACGCTGCGGGCGAAGGCCGCGCCCCCGGCGAGGGCGTAGACCGAGAAGCCGCCGTTGTAGGCGAAGAGGTTGAGCACCCGCGCCCCGGCGGCGAGCTCGCGAACCTTCTGGCGGTTCTCGCGCTGGTCGAGGAAGAGGCCGGTCTTCTGGCCGCGGTGAAGGTCGGCGACGAAGCGCAGGCCGCGCTCGCGCACGGTCAGCTTGGGCGGCGGCGGCTCGCCGTAGAGGGGATGCAGCCCGGCGGCGTCGCGCCGCACGATGCCCCGGGGCCGGAGGGCGCGCCCCAGCGCCTTCACCACGCCCGGAAGCGCCGCCCGCTGCACCCCCTCGCTGTAGGTCTTGACCACCACGAAGCGCCCGTAGCGGTCGGCCACCAGCCCCGGCAGGAAGTCGCCCTCACCAAAGACCAGCCGGCAGGCGTCGGTTTCGGACGGGACGAAGCGGCGCCGCAGCGCCAGCGCCTCCTGCACCCGCGCGGCCAGGTCGGCCGCACCCGGTACGCGTTCGCGGGCGAAGAGGCGTACGGCCACCTGACCCTCCGCGTCGTAGACGCCCACCGCGCGGGCCGCGCCCGCCTGGAGGCGGACCCAGTCGCCGGTTTCGAGCCCGTGCGCGGGCAGGTGGTTGCGGTAGATCCAGGGGTGGCCCGAGGCCAGGGCGGATTCGAGTGCGGGGTCGAGGCGCAGGGTAGCCGCTTTCACGGCACCCAGCTTACGCCTTTTGGGTTTACCGGCCGGCTCGCAACGCTTTCGCAACGCCTTCCCGCCTACCCTTGCGGCAGACCGCCGGAACCGCGGTCTCGAGGAGGGAGCGATGAACAGGATCGTACGCATCTTCGGACTGGTGGGGCTCGTCCTGCTGGCGGCCTGCAGCACCCCCAAGGGCCCCGGAGGCCTGGCCGACAAGACGAGCTTCGACCCCGCGCTCATGGAGGCCTACCTGCGCGACACCTACGAGGGCCGCGTCGTGGGGTTTTCCTACGCCATCAACCACGACCAGCTGCTGGCGCGGGTGGGGGCCTGGGGGTACGCCCGGCGGCCGGAGGACGGCGGGCTGGCCATGACCCCCGAGACGCGCATGCACGTGGCGAGCGTGAGTAAGAACGTCAACGCGGTTTACTTCCTGAACGTGCTGCGCCAGATCCGCGAGCTGAAGGGAGCGGGCTACGCCGGGCTGGACGACGCGGTCTCCCCCTGGCTGCCGGACGGCTGGGTCCAGGGGATGGGGTTCGCGGGGCCCGGCGGGGTGACCTTCGCCCAGCTGCTCACCCACCGCAGCGGTCTGGGGCAGCTCTTCGACGCCATGAGCGAGCAGGACCAGAAGAGCTGGGGGAACGACTGGGCGGGGCTCGAGTTCGTGGTCGCCAACGGCGCCATCCCCGGCGCGGAGCCGGCGTACAAGAACGCCAACCACGCCCTCTTCCGCATCCTCACGCCGCAGCTGATCCGCGCCTCGGGGCTGCGCAACCTGGTGGAGGTGACCGAGGCCACCGCGGGCCCGATCTACGTGGAGCTGCTGAACCAGTTCGTCTTCGCCCCCATCGGCATCGCGCGCGTCGACTGCCGCTTCGACCGGGCGGGGAACTACGCGTACTACTACGACCACGACGGTCCGCGGACGAAAGGGTTCGTTTTCGACCGTTCCGACCAAGACTGCGGCGGGCATGCGGGGCTGCAGCTTTCCGCCCTCGAGCTCGCCCGGTACCTCGCCTACGTGCGTTACAGCGACGCCGTGCTCGACGACGCGGCCCGGGCGGAGATGTACGGCCGCGGACTGGGCTGGTGGGGCGAGGGCGTCGTGACGGGGGACGCCGCCAGCGCCCGGCTCTATCACGGGGGCGACTGGTACACTTGGTATGACGGGAAGGAGGAGTATCCCGAGCACGTGGCCGAGCTGCACACCTGCGTCCTCGCCTTCCCGCGCAAGGTGGAGGCCGTGCTGCTCATCAACTCCTCGCTGCCCGCGGGAACCCCGAAACCTTGCGACGCGCTCGTGGCGGCGTACGAGGCGGCGCTGGTCGCACCCTAGCCCGGGCGGGCGCCGGCAGGGGCGGGCCCGGCGGGCCCGCCTCCTTTTGTAGAGTGGGAGGTGGCGCGCCGGTGTGCGGGCCGCAGGGGAGGTGAAATGCTCGAGCTCAGGCAGGAACTGAACGCCAGCGACCAGGTTCGGCATTCCATCGAAGAAGTGCTCGCCGTGGGGCGCACCGCATGGCAGCACTACTTGTTTTTTCGCAGCAAGGTGCACGGCGTCTGCGTTGCCCTCGACGGCGACCTGCAGTCGTGCGAGGCCGACGAGGGGCTCTACCACGAAGCCCTCGTCCACCCCGCGATGCTGGCCCACCCGGCCCCCAAGCGGGTGCTCGTCATGGGGGGCGGTGAGGGGGCGACGCTGCGCGAGGTGCTGCGCCACCCCACCGTCACCGAGGTGGTGATGGTCGACCTGGACGAGGAGTTCGTTGGTCTCTGCAAGCGCCTGATCCCCGACTGGGCCGAAGGAGCCTGGGACGATCCGCGGCTCGAGCTGCGGCACGAGGACATCGTCCGCTACCTCGAGCACACCCCCGGAGGCTTCGACGTGGTGGTGGGCGACCTCATCGACGCCAGCGAGGCCTCGTCCCCCGCCGCCGAACTGTACGGCCCCGCGTTCTACCGCAAACTGGCCGCGGCGCTCGCCCCGGGGGCGGTCCTCGCCACCCAGGCCGGCCCGCTCACCCCCGCCCAGATCGCCGGCCACCGTCGGGTGCGGACGGCCCTGGGCTCGGTCTTCGGCCGGGCGGTGAGCTACGGCATGAACGTTCCCAGCTTCTACAGCCTCTGGGGCTTCGTCCTTGCGGGGGCGCCGGACCTGATCCCCGGCGGCTACGCCGAACACCGCGCACTTTTCGAGTTGCGCGCGCACGAGCGCGGGCTGGAGCTGGCGCACACCGGTCCCGAGGTGCTCGCCGCCGCCTTCGCCCTGCCCCGCAGCCTGCGGGCGGCCCTGCAGGAGGGGACGTGAGCAAGCTCAAGCTCAGCGGCTTCAACAACCTGCGCAAGCTGCTCAGCTTCAGCTTCTACGACTTCGTGGTGGCCACGGACGAAGCCGACCGCAAGAGCTACGCCGCCTACCTGAACGAGCGCTACGCCGCCGCCCGGGTGCGGGCGCTGCTCGAGCGGATCGCCGAGATCATCGACGCCGAGGTGATTGCCGCCAGCGAGCAGGACTACGACCCTTACGGGGCGAGCGCCCTCTTGCTACTCTCCGACGAGGCGGGCTCCGGCACCCCGCCCTCCTGGGCGGCTTCGGTCAACCTGCACCTCGACAAGAGCCACATCGCCGCCCACACCTACCCGGACTTCGCCGATCCCCGGGGCATCCTGGGTTTCCGTGTCGACATCGAGCTGTCCACCTGTGGCGAGATCAGCCCGCTGCGCTCCCTCAACGAAATCTTCCATTTCTTCGACACCGACGTCGTGGTGATCGACTACCTGGTGCGTGGGTACACCCGGGCCGAGGACGGCTCTCACGTCTTCATGGACCACGAGGTGCCCTCGATCGCCCGCTTCATCGACCCCGACATCCTGGACCAGTTCGAGCGCAGCGAGCGCGCGCTGCCCGCGTCCCACACTTGGCAGCTCAAACTGCTTCGTTCCCGGATCGACCCCGCCGAGTACTTCGCCCCGGGGCGCTCGGTCGACGAGGAGCTTCTGGAAAGCGTGCTGGAGGAGATGCGCACGATCTACCGCCACCTCTGAGACCTCGTGCCGCCCGTTTGGGGTAGCATGGCGCATACGCACGGGAGGGAGCGCATGGCCGCAAGAAGAGCTGCGAAGCGCGCGTTGGGACTGTTCGCCGTCCTTTTCCTGCTCGCCGCCTGCCAGGGCGACGGCGGTACCAACGCGGTTGACGACGGTCCGCCGGCGGAAACCTGCGGTTTCGCCGGCGCCTACCCTGGTGTGCCCTGCCCCGATCCCGACACGACGACCCTGCCGACCGGGATCATGCCCCAGCTGCCCGTTCCCCGTACGGCTCCGGGTTGGGAAGGGTACCAGCCCGTGGCCCTGCCCACACCCGCTCCCGAAAGCTGCACCGTCAGCTACGCGGCGGGGGACGTGCTTCCGCGCACGCTGGTCCTGGCGGAAGGTGAGGTGGTCTGCCTGACGGGCATGGCGACTGCGGCCCGCACCGTCCAGCTGGACGCCCGTGCCTGCTCGGCCGCGGCTCCCTGCTGGATCGTTGGTCGCGGCACGGGTGGCCTTAGCTCGAGCGCTTCCCCAGCCATCACCGTGGTCGGGCAACACGTGATCTTCGACGGCCTGCAGCTGAACGTGGTGCGTTCGGGCGTCGACTTGCTGCCGGGCAGCGCCTACGTGACCGTGCGGCACAGCACCATCGTCGGCGACGGCAGCGACGGTGGGGGCGCGGGCATCGACATCACCGGCGCGGCCGGTGCCGAGATCCGCTACGTCATGATCTACGGCAACCGCTTCGACCGAATCGGGCCCAGCGACGGCGGGCCACTGGGGGGCGAGGCGCACCAGGTACGGCCCTCGTGGTACGCCCGCTACGTCTGGATCGTGGACAACGTCTTTGGCAGCTCCGACGGCGACGCCGTTCAGGCCGGCAACTCCAAGACGCCGGACCAGCGCCGCAACGAAGGGCTGAACGCCGTCAAGTCGCCCCACTACGTCTGGATCGCCGGAAACCGCCAGGAGGGGGTTTCGGAGAACTTCGTCGACCTCAAGAACTCCTACCACGTGGTGGTGAGCAGCAACGTGGTGGCCGTTCCGGTGCGCGAAACGGTGATCATCCTCTCGCAGGACGGGGAAGGGTTCTGGACCGGCTACCACTGGGCGATCGCCAACCGCCTCGTCGGCGGCGGCGGGGAGTGCATCGGCGTACGCGGCAACGAATCGAACTTTTACGGCACCTTTTACGACTACAACGCGGTGATCGCCAACGTCGCCTACGACTGCCGCGGCTTGCTCAGCTTCCAGTCCGGCAACAGCGCCGGCGTGGGTCCAGAAACCTACGTTCTCTACAACACCTTCGTCAGCCGCATCGAGCCGCCGTACACAACGCGGGCCCCGGTGTACAAGGCCCAGAACCGCCAGGAGAAGCGCGTTGAGTTCATCGGCAACATCTTCTACGGCAACTTCAACCCCATCGGCGGTTCGGGGGGCGACTCCCTCATCGCCGCGAACGGCTACCGCATCGAGACCTTCGTTGCCCGCGACAACCTGTACTACCAGGTGGACGGCGTCGAGTTCCCCTTCCTCAGCGGCATCGACGCCGGCACCCTCGAGGTGTCGGGCAACCTGCACGCCGACCCGCGGTTCGTCGACGAGGCCGGCCGGAACTTTGCCCTCGCGCAAGGGAGCCCGGCGCGCAACGCCACCGACCTGGGCTCGAGCGCCTTCGACCTCTTCCAAAGGTTCTACGGCCTGGACCTGCGCGCCCCGCTGGGCCTTGACGGCATCCACAACATCGGGGCCGCCCAGTAGCAGCGGACTTGCGGGGCCTTCAAGGCACCGTGACCTTCCTATTGTAACTAGATTAATGTTAAGGTAGTTGTTAAATACAATAAACACAAAATATGTTACTATGCCCCTAGCTTCGTATAGCAGGGGAGGACGCATGCCGAATAAGAAAACCCATTTCCGCTTGGTTTCCGGTCTGGCCGTCTTGGTCGCGCTCGCCCTCTTGCCCGCCTGCCAACCCTTCGGCGGCGGCAACGGTGGTGGTGGCGGCGGGGGTGAGGACGGTAACGGCGGCGGAACCAACCCCCCGCCCTACAATCCCGTCGTTTGCGAGCCCTCCGGCCGGGGCCAGGACTACGCCGTGGGCCCCGGCCAGGCCTACGCCTCGCTGCACGATGTCCCCTGGGACGCGCTTGGGCCCGGCGATACCGTGCGCATCTTCTACCGCGACGAACCCTACCGCGAGAAGATCGTGATCCGCACCGACGGCAGCGAAGACGCCCCCATCCGCATCTGCGGCGTGCCCGGTCCGAACGGCGAACGCCCGGTTCTCGACGGCGACGGGGCGGTGAACGACCCCGACGACGCGGCCGCCTACACGACCTACACCCCCATGGAGGGGTTGGCGATGGTCATGCTCTACAACCGCGACTACGACCTGAAGGTCCACCACGTGGTGATCGAGGGGCTGCACATCCGCAACGCGAAAAACAACTTCACCTATACGCGCACCGACGGCTCCACCGCGAACTACGAGGACGGCGCCGCCTGCATCCGCATCCAGGCGGCCGACGACGTGGTGATTCGGGGCAACGAGCTGGAGAACTGCGGCAACGGTATTTTCACGATGTCGCAGGGCTACAACGAAGCCCACCTCACCCGCAACCTGCTCATCGAGGGGAACTACCTGCACGGCCACGGCCAGCCCGGAAGCTACCTGGAACACGGTGTGTACATCCAGGCCATCGGCGTGGTCTACCAGTACAACCGTTTTGGCCCCAACGACCCCGGGTCGGACGGCGTCACGCTCAAGGAGCGCGTGGCCGGCTCGGTGATCCGCTACAACTGGTTCGACTCCGGGAGCGCGCGCACCCTCGACCTGGTCGAAGTGGAGGACGCCGCGCCCTGGTACCTTGTCTCCGAGTACCTGCGGGAGCTGGGCTGCGACAGCACAGACAACTGCCCGGACCTCGACGAGGATCGCCTCGCCAAGGTACAGGAGGCCGAGGCCGCCTACCGCAAGAACTACGTCTACGGCAACTTCTTCCGCCACGTCGGCAGCACGACCAAGTCCGGCAACCTCGTTCACTACGGCAGCGACAACGACCCGGACCTTTCGCACAACGGAACGCTGTACTTTTACGGCAACACCGTGGTCGTCCTGCAGGACCGTGACGACGCCTGGCGCTTTCGGCTCTTCTACCTGGGCAACCGCGACGCCCCCTCGCGCTCGCTGGAAACGGTGGAGGTGTTCAACAACATCGTCTACTTCACGGGCGAGTCGAGCACGCCTTCGTACTTCTGCCTGGACGATACCAACCAGGGCACGGTCCGCTTCGGGGTGAGCTGGCTTTCGAGCGACTGGCAGGCGGACGGGGCGGCCGCCGAGTGCTACTACGGGGGCGTCGGACCCGACGTGATCGGCGTGGAGAACCTGCTCGACGTGAGCGGGGCGGCGGCGCCCGTCGACCCGACGACCCTCGATCCAGAGGACACCCCGCTGGTGCGCGACCGGGCCCAGGCCGTTCCGGACGGCCTGCCGCCGCTCGATTACCAGTACCTGCGTCACCTGCAGGCCGAGCCGCGTGCGGACGCCCGCGACCTGGGCGCCCGCGATCTGCCCTGAGCGGTAGGCCCGGCTCCCCGCCCGGTCCGGGCGGGGAGCTGCTATAATCAAACCTTGCGGCCCAGTTGGGCCAGCCCACGAGCGAAAGGGGGTGAACATGCCACAGTACGACGTGGGGATCATCCTGAACCCCAACCTCGAGCCGACCCAGCTGCAGCTGGAGAAGGACATGATCCAGGCGGCGCTGGACAACCACAAGGCCGAGGTGAAAGCGATCGACGAGTGGGGCAACCGCCGCCTCGCCTACCCCATCGAGAAGGACCCGGAAGGTTACTACATCTTCTATACGGTCGAGATGGAGGCCGGCGAAGCCGCGCCCCTGGAAGCCGAGTTGCGCATCCGCGACAACGTGCGGCGTGTGCTCATCGTGCGCGACCGACCCGAGTGGAAGACCAAGAAGGGCTAGCCCCGGCTAGAATGTTCCTATGGCGAAAGGTTTGAACCGAATCCTGCTGATCGGGACCGTGACCCAGACCCCGGAGATGCGCTACACCCCGGGCGGTCTGGCGGTACTCGAGGTGACCGTGGCCGGCAACGACCGCGTCACCACCGAGACCGGCGAAGAGCGCGAGCTGGCCTGGTACCACCGGGTCAAGATGTTCGGGCGCTACGCCGAGATGCTGGTCGAGCAACTCAACGCCGGCACCCCGGTGCTGGTGGACGGCCGCCTCGACTACCGCAGCTGGGAGGCCGAGGGCGGCCGCCGCAGCGCGGTGGACGTGCGCGTGGACCGCATCGAGGTGCTCGACCGGGCGGACAAGGGCGACGAGCAGACCGTCTCTGACGCCCGCGGCCAGGAGCGCCTGCGCGAGGGGCTCAACGAGGTGGTGCTGATCGGCAACCTGACGCGCGATCCCGAGCTTCGCTACACGCCCCAGGGTACGGCGGTCATCCGCATCGGCCTGGCCGTGAACGAGCGCTACGTTTCGCGCGGCAGCGAGCAGGAAAAAACGCACTTCTTCGACGTGCAGGCCTGGCGCGAACTCGCCGAGTGGGCCGCCAACCTGAAGAAGGGCGACGGCCTTTTCGTCATGGGGCGTTTGGTCAACGACTCGTGGACGACGCAGACCGGAGAGCGCCGCTTCACCACGCGGGTGGAAGCCAGCCGGCTGGAACGCCTCGCACGTGGCCCCGGACGTAGTGGTGGGACCGGTGCCCCTGCCAAGCAGGCCCAGACGGGCGGGGTGGACATCGACGAAGGCCTCGAAGACTTCCCACCGGAGGAGGATTTACCGTTTTGAGCAGCAGAAGACCCCGCGGACCCCGCAGGTTCCGCAAACCCAAGGTATGCCAGTTCTGTACCGGCGAACTGGAGATCACCGATTACAAGGACGCCAAGATGCTGAAGCGCTTCATCTCGGAGACCGGCAAGATCCTGCCGCGCCGCCGCACCGGCGTGTGCGCCAAGCACCAGCGGCACCTGGCCACCACGATCAAGCGCGCCCGCATCCTGGCGATCATCCCCTTCACCGAGAAGCTGGTCCGCAAGTAGGAGGCCCCTGTGAAAGTCATCCTGCTCGAACCCGTGGAAAAACTCGGTGACGTGGGCCAGGTCGTCAACGTCAAACCGGGCTACGCCCGCAACTACCTGCTGCCGCGCGGGCTCGCGGCCCTCGCCACCGAGGCCAACCTCAAGGCGCTCGAGGCCAAGATTCGCGCCCAGGCCAAGAAGGCCGCCGAGCGCAAGGCCGAGGCCGAGCGGCTCAAGGAGATCCTCGAGCCGCTCACCCTGACCCTCAAGGTCAAGGCGGGCGAGACGAAGATCTATGGCTCGGTCACGAGCCGCGACATCGCCGAGGCGCTCGAGAAGCAGCACGCGATCACCATCGACCCCAAGCGCCTGCAGCTGGCCAAGCCCATCAAGGAGCTGGGCAGCTACGAGCTGGTCTACAAGCCGCACCCCGAGGTGCCCATCCAGCTCAAGGTCGTGGTCGAGAGCGAAGAAAACGGCGGCTGAGCCTTCGCCCGCCGTACCGAACCGCCGCCCCGTGGGGCGGCGGCTTCTTCGTCGTGCGCGGCGTCCGCCGTCCGGGCTAGGGGGCCGGGGGTTGGGGCAGGATCAGGACCTCCTCGAGCCGCTCCCCGCCCGCCAGCTGCACCAGGTCACCGCTGGGCAGCGCGTATCCGTCGGCCGCCGCGTAGTTTACCGTGTACCCCAGGTCGTCCAGGCTGCCGACGGTCACCCGGCTCAGGGGGGCGACGGCGCCGTCGATCCAACCCGTCATCAGCTCGGTGTCGAAGGTGGCCTCGCGCCAGTGGCCGCACTTGGTTCCCGCACCCCCGGTGTTCTCCACGTGCACCTCGCCCGCCGCGCCGAGCGCGCGCCAGGCGTCCATGGCTGCGGGACCGTCGTAGGTCACGTCGCTGGCGTCCTGGCAGTTGGCGGCGTTGTGGTTCAGAAAGGCGAACGGCCCCGCCTCCCAGAGGGTGCCAAGCCCGAGCACGTGACCCATCTCGTGCAGGATCACGACCTCGAGGGTGCCGTTCTGCTTCATGCGGTCCAGGTCGGCCGAGTCGAACTGCATGACCCCGAAGAAGGGCAGGTAGTAGTCCGGCTGACCGGTGTCGCCGCGCACGTAGCAGGGCCCGGCGCTGCCCAGGATGCCGTAGGCTCCGTCGATGGGCACCACATCGGCCACGATCAAGAGGTCGTCGATCGTCCCCTGGTAGCCGGGGTTGCGGTCCAGGCAGGCCCCCGCAGAAACGTTCGCTTGGACGTCGCTCAGGTCGCCGGTGAGGACCTGTTCCCAGCGTGCGGCGGCGTTTTCGAAGGCGGCGCGCACGTCGGGGTCGGCGGGTTCTTCGACGAAAAGGATCCGGATGTCGAAGGCGCCTGGGTTGGAGGGGGCGGCGACGCGCACGAGCGCCTCCGCCGAACCGCGACCGCCGCGACCGTCCTCGACAGTAAAGACGGCCCGGTAGCTACCGGGCTGGTCGTAGGTGTGGGCGACGTTCCCGCTGCAGAGCGCAAGGCTCTGCCCGTCGCCGAAGTCGAGGGCGCAGGTCAGTGCGTCGCCGTCGGGATCGGAGCTCGTGAGTCCGAAGGTGACGCTCAGCGGGGCGGTGCCCGAGACCGGATCGACGGTAAGCGTGGCCGAGGGCGACCGGTTGGTCGCCGCCGCCGCGATCGTCTGTTCGGCCCGGGCGGTGCCTCCTCGCTCGTCGCGAACGGTCAGCACCGCGGTGTAACGGCCGGCATCGGCGTAGGTGTGGCCGACGGCGGTGCCGCACGCGAGCACGGCCGAGGAGCCGTCCCCGAAGTTGAGTTCGCAGGTCAGCGCGTCGCCGTCGGGATCGGAGGCGGCGGTGGCGAAGCGTACGGTCAGGGGCGGGGCGCCCGTGGTCGGGTCGGCGGCGAGGGCGGCGGTCGGGGGCCGGTTCTGCGGCGACGCGCAGTTGCGCACCACCGTCACCTCGGTCTGGGCGCCGCCGCCCGCGAGGGTCAGGCGGGCGCTCTCGCTGCCGGCCGCCTCGCAGGCGGCGACGCGGACGGCGAGCTGCGTTTCCGCTGCGGGATCCAGCGTTCCGGACGACGGGTTCACCGTGAGCCAGGCGCGGTCGGCGGTCGCCGCGAACGACCCCGCGGCGCCCCCGGCGTTGCGGAGCCGCAGGTTCTGAGGATCGGGGGCGGCGCCGCCGACGGCGGCGTCGAAGGTCAGCCGGGCGGGTTCCGCCACCCAGGTGGGCGCATCGGCGGCGCCCACCGTGATCGTCCGGGCCGCCTGGGTGCCGGTGACGCCGTCGCTTACGGTCAGCACCGCGGTGTACGCACCGGGTTCGAGGTAGCTGTGCGCCGTCTCGCCTCCGCAGGCGCGCGCCGGCGGGCTACCGTCGCCGAAGTCGAGGGCGCAGGTCAGCGCGTCGCCGTCGGGATCGGAGCTTTCGATGCGGAAGACGACGCGCAGCGGGGGCGCCCCCTGCTGCGGCGAGGCCGTGAGTACCGCGGTCGGCGGGGTGTTGTCGCTGGTGCATTCGTGCACCACCTGCACCGCGGCGCGCGCCCCCGGCCCGGTGACCACGATCAGGCCGGTGCGCAGTTCCGCGCCGCCGCAGCCGCTCACGCCGACGCGCAGCGCAGCCGAAGCGCCGGGGGCAAGCCGTCCCGCTCCGGGCGTGACGAGGATCCAGTCGCGGCTCGCCTCGACGCGAAAGTCGGCGGCGGAGCGTCCCGCATTGCGCAGAACGAGGGAGGCGGTGGGGGCGGCGACGCCCGCGGAGCCGCGAAAAAGCAGCGCGTCCGGTTCGACCTCCCAGATGACGGGGTCGGGTTGGAACGGGTTCGTGCAGGCGGCGAGCAACCACAGCCCGGAAACAATGGCCAGGGCCCTGGCCGCACGGCGAAGGGTGGGGTTCCAGCGTCGGTTCACGTGCGCTCCTCGTCCCGGGTGCAGGTTGGGGGCAGGGTTCCGGGGGCGGCAGGCCGGCATTGCCGGGCGCGCCGCCTGCGGCCATCCTACCGCGGCCGCCTTCGTTTTCACCACCCGCGGCCCGGTCGCTGGTAGCATGAGGTTCCCCCTAGGGGGGCGTATCGGGAGCTCGATATCATGGCCGAACCGGCGAGAAGCCTGCCCACGGGGCGTATCCCCCCTCACAACCTGGAAGCCGAGGCCAGCGTGCTGGGCTCGGCCCTCGTGGACAACGAGGCCATCGACCGCATCGAGGGCCTCGTCACCCCCGACGTCTTCTACAAGGAAGCCCACCGCAAGATCTGGCGGGCCATGGAGGCGTTGCGCGCCCGCAGCGAGCCGGTGGACCTGGTCACTCTTTCCGAGGAGCTCAAGAAAGCCGGAGAGCTCGACGAGGTGGGCGGCCTCACCTACTTGGTGGGGCTTAGCGAGGCCACCCCCACCGCCGCCTATGCCGAGCACTACGCCCGCATCGTCGCCGAAAAGGCGGTGCTGCGGCGCCTCATCGCCGCCGCCGGCGAGGTGATGCGGCTGGCCTACGACGAGGCCGGCAGCGTCGAGGAGATCGTCGACCAAGCGGGCAAGCTCGTCCTCGACGTGGCCACCCACGGTCCCCGCCACGATTTTCAGGAGATGCGCGAACTCGTCACCGAGGCCCACGAGCGCATCGCGCGGCTGCGCGAACACGGGGTTGCCGGCGACATGCTGGCCACCGGGTTCGCCGATCTGGACCGCATGATCGGCGGTCTGGGCCCCGGCAGCCTCAACATCATCGCCGCCCGCCCTTCGATGGGCAAGACCGCCTTCGCGCTCACCATCGCCCAGAACGTGGCCCTGCAGGGCGGCACCCCGGTGGCGCTCTTCTCGCTGGAGATGCCCGCGATCGACCTGGTGCTGCGCATGCTCTCGAGCGAGGCGCGGGTGGACATGAACCGCATCCGTCAGGCGCAGCTCTCCGACCGCGACTACGAACGCCTGGTCTCTGCTGCGGGCCGCATCTACGAGGCGCCGGTCTTCATCGACGACACCCCGGGCCTCACGCTGATGGAGCTGCGGGCCCGGGCGCGCCGGCTCGCGGTGCACCACAAGGTGGGCCTGATCGTCATCGACTACATGCAGCTGATGAGCGGCGGTCAGTCCACCCGCAGCGGTGAGAACCGCCAGCAGGAGATCGCCGCGATCAGCCGCGGCCTCAAAGGGCTGGCGCGCGAGCTGGAGGTGCCGGTGGTGGCGCTGAGCCAGCTCAGCCGCGCGGTGGAGAGCCGCCCCAACAAACGCCCGATGCTCAGCGACCTGCGCGAGTCGGGCTCGATCGAGCAGGACGCCGATCTGGTCCTCTTCATCTACCGCGACGACTACTACAACGAACACTCGGAAAAGGCGGGCATCGCCGAGATCATCGTGGGCAAGCAGCGCAACGGTCCGGTGGGAACCGTCGAGTTGCAGTTCCACGCCGCCCACGTGCGCTTCAACGACCTGGCGCACGGTGAGTTCTAAGGGGCCCGCCGTGGCGGGCCCCGGTCCTTAGGGTGAGGTCAGCAGACGGCCGTTCATCCCTACGGCCACGAAACGACCGTTGCCGTAGGCCACGCTCCGTAGCGTTTCTCCACCAAAGCTCCGCCGGGTCCAGCGCGCGCCGCCGTCGTTCGAGGTGAGCACCGTTCCGTCGGCGCCCACGACGACGAAGATGCCGTCGCCGTAGGCCACGTCGTAGAGCCAGGACGCTCCCGAGTCCCACGCCGACCAGGTGCCGCCCCCGTCGTTGCTGACGAGGACCTCGCCGTTGGAGGCTGCGGCGACGAGGACGCCGGCGCCGTAGGCCACGCCCTGCAGGCTGGGTACGTTGACGCTCGGGAGTGCGGTCCAGTTGGCGCCATCGGCGGACGCGACGATCGTTCCATCGTCGCCTACGGCGACGAAGCGCGCGCCGTCGTGCAGCACCGCCTCGAGGGTCTTGGTCGTGCCGGAGGTTCGGGCCGTCCAGGTCATTCCGTCGTCGTCGCTGGTGTAGATCTCGCCGTGCCGGGGCCCGTGCAGCCGGCCAGGAGCGGGATCAGGGTACCGGCCGCCAACCAAAAGAAGCGACGCACCTTGTGGAAACGGTTCATCGTTAGCATCACCTCCGCGGCCAGCCTAGCCGCGGAGGCGTTGCACCGGCGTTGCAGGTGGGAGGTCAGGGGCGTTCGCTGCGGTAGCGGCTCCACAGCCTGCGCAGCTCGGCGCGCATGCGCTTGGGGTCGTGGCCGAACTCCCGTTCGATGCGGGCCTGTTCGGCGCGGAAGGCCTCGAGCCGGGCGGCCTCCCCACGGGGTGGGGCCGCTTCGGCGATCTCCATGCCGTCGTGGGCGAAGCGCACCCAGTCCCCGGCGCGCGCCGCCACCGCGTCCAGTTCCTCGGGGGTCATGCGCACGCTTTCGTAGACGTGGGTGAAGACGAGGCGCCGGGTGCGGCCGCGCCAGACCTCGACGGCCTCCTCGAAGGTGTAGAAGTTCTTCCAGGCTGCGTGTTCGGGGGGGAGCTCGAAGGAAAGCGCGTCCAGCGGGGGGATCGGCATCTGCACCACGGCCCAGTCCAGCGGTCCCTCGGGCAGCGGCAGGCTGCGCAAGTGGTCGGGGGCGTAGAGGCCGCGCGCCGACGGGGTTTCAAAGAGGTAGGCGAAGACCGGTTCTGCGAGCGCGTGGGCCAGCGGAGTGACGCGCACCCCGCCGAGCTCGAAGGGGCGGTTCGGGGAAACCAGGTGCAGCTCCAGGTGGCCGGCGTCCACCAGGTAGTCGAGCGGGTAGCGTTCGGCGAGCACCGGGTAGAGGGGGCGCGGCAGCCAGCCCTCAACGGCCTGCCCGGAGGACTGCGCCAGGAACTGCACCACCCGCAGCCCCGCGGCGTGGTCGGGGTGGGCGTGCGTCCAGGCGATGCGGCGCGGAGCGAGGCCGTGGCCGGTGAGCTGCTGGTTGGCCTCCTCGGGCGTGTCGATCAGCAGGTCCGCCTCGTGCAGGTAGAGGCTGGGGCCGGTGCGCACCGCGCGGCCGCCTTCGCGCCGGGCGAGGGCGCACAGCCGGCAGCTGCAGCCCGCCTTGGGGGTGGGCTGCGAGCCGGCGCTGCCCAGGACGCGGGGGTGCATGGGTTCAGCTTACCTGGCGGGTTCCACCTTGTCGCGTTGCAGGAGCTTGTGCAGGTAGTAGCGGACCTGGTCGAGGGGGAGCCGGAGATCGTGGGCGATCTCGCGCGCGGTGGCGCCTTCGTCGCGCAGCAGCAGCGGGCCGGCCGCGCGCAAGAAGAGGCTGCCGTCGGGGTTGGCGAGCGCCGTCAGGCGGAACCGCCGGTCGGGGTCGGGCAGCCGGTCGAGGTAGCGCAAGCGCTCGTCGTACTGGGTGAAGACGGTGAGCAGCAGCTTGTCGAGCGGCCAGTTGAGCGGCGGGTCGCAGGGGGTGCGGAAGGGCTTGGCCGTGAACTCGAAGGCCGCCTGGGTGCCCGCGGCCAGCTCGGCCATCAGCGCCTTGGCCTGCAAGGGGTCGAGGAAGACCCCGTTCATGCGCACGCAGCGCAGCTTCTTGCGCTTGATGAAGAGCTGGGCGGAGCGGCGGCGCGGCAGGTTCCAGAGCTCAAGCACGCCCTCCATGTTCGCGATCAGCGCGACGAGCTGCGCGAAGTCCAGCTCTTTGAGATTGCCGCTAAGTTCCATGGAGTGCTTCACCCCGCTCGATGATTCCTCTCGATTATAGCGGGTTGCTGCGGCGCTGTTTGGCTCAGTTTAGTTCTTCGCGGTAGACGAGGGCCTCGGCCACGTGCGCTTCCGTCACCGCTTCCGAGCCCGCCAGGTCGGCGACGGTGCGCGCCACCCGCTGCACCTTGTCGAAGCTGCGGCCGGTCAGCTGGAGCTTGCGAGCGGCCGTCGCCAGCAGCCCGCGGGCGCCCGTGTCCAGTTGCAGCGCCTCCGCAAGCTCGCGCCCCACCAGTTCGCCGTTGGGCTTTCCCTGGCGGGCGCGCATCCGCTCGCGCGCGGCCAGCACCCGCTCGCGCACGGCTGCGGTGGGCTCGCCTTCGGGGGCGCGGGAAAGCTCGGCCGCGGTCAGCCGCGGCACCCCCACGACGAGGTCGAAGCGGTCGAGCAGCGGCCCGGAGATGCGGCCGGTGTAGCGCCGGCGGGCGGTCAGCGAGCAGGTGCAGGCCCGCTCGGGGTCGCCGTACCAGCCGCAGGGGCAGGGGTTCATGGCCGCGACCAGCAGAAACCGCGCCGGGAAGGTGAAGCTGGCCTTGGCGCGGCTGACCGTGACCACGCCGTCTTCGAGCGGCTGCCGGAGCACCTCGAGGGTGCGCCGGGGAAACTCGGGCAGCTCGTCGAGGAAGAGCACCCCTCGGTGGGCGAGGCTGATCTCGCCCGGCTTGGGCACCGCCCCGCCGCCGATCAGGCCGGCGTCGGAGGTGGTGTGGTGGGGGCTGCGGAAGGGCGGCCGCTGCACCAGCCCCCGCATCAGGCGGCCGGCGGCGGCGTGGATGCGCGTCACCTCCAGCGCATCCTCGCGGCCCAGCCCCGGCAGCAGGTAGGGCAGCCGCCGGGCCAGCATCGTCTTGCCCGAGCCGGGGGTGCCCACCATCAGCAGGTGGTGGAAACCGGCGGCGGCGATCTCCACCGCACGCTTGGCTTTGGCCTGCCCCTTGACGTCGGCCAGGTCGAGCACTTCCTCCAGGGCGTCGGCTGGATCGGGCGGGCTGACCGGCTGGAGCTCGCGGTCGCCCAGCAGGAAGGCCACCGCCTCGCTCAGCGTGTGCGGGGCGTAGACCTCGAGCCCCTCGAGCACGCTCGCCTCCTCGGCCGAGCCCGGCGGCAGCAGCAGCCGGGTCTGCTCGTTCTCCAGCGCCCCCAGCGCCAGGTTGATGGCCCCGCTCACCGGCCGCAGCTCGCCGTCGAGCGCCAGCTCCCCGGCCACCGCCCAGCCCTCCAAAACCTCGGGCGGCACTACCCCCTGGGCCGCCAGCAGCGCCAGGGCGATGGGCAGGTCGTAGAGCGGCCCCTCCTTGCGCAGCTCGGCCGGCGCCAGGTTGACCACGATCCGCATCTGCGGGTAGGGGAAGCCGCTGTTCTTGAGGGCGGCGCGCACCCGGTCGCGCGACTCGTTGACCGCCGCGTCGGGCAGCCCCACCACCGTGAAGCCGGGAAAGCCGGGCGAGACGTCGGCCTCGACCACGACGGGCAGGGCGTCGAGGCCGTGCAGGGTGAAGGAGTGGGCGCGGGCCAGCATGGGTTGGAGCTATTTTACATGAGGCCGCGCTCGGGGTTCGGGCTGCGGGGGCGGCGCTTGGGCGGAGGGACGTAGTCGAGCTTGGGCGGATCCAGACGGGCGTAGAGCCAGACGGCCAGACCCGCCGCCCCACCGATGATTAGCAGCCCCCAGGGCGCGGCGGCGGGGCCGAGCGCGGGAAGGAGGAAGAGTTCTGCGAACATAGCGGCCAGGCCGGCCGTGACGCCTATAGCGGCCACGCTGGGTTCGTGCACGACGACCCCCGGCGGCAGCCGCAGCCCGTAGCGGCGGCGTTGGGCGAGCAACCTCAGCACCCCCGGGTGGCGGCGCCAGTCGGGCAGCTCCAGGTCGGGCCGCAGCCCGCGCAGGCAGTCCCAGAAGTCGTACCAACCCTCGAGCCCCAGGTCCAGGGCCCAGGTCTCCCTTCCAAACTCCAGCAGCAGCGCGGGCCGCCACGGCGTCCAGACGGCGGAACGGTGCCAGTCCAGCCGCGCCGCCGTGAGCCCCTCCAGCTTGCGGCAGCCGCCGCCGCGGCAGATCCGGTGCGGCGTGACCTCGCAGTCCGGTCCCGTTCCGAACCCCAGCGCCTCATAAGCGAGCCACGCTCCACCCAGGACGATCACCGCGGGGACGAGGCGCGGGCTCATCCCCAGGGCCAAAAAGCGCAACCCCAGTCCGACGAGCGCGAGCCCCAGCACGACCCGCCCGACGCGAACCGGTGGCCGGGGCAGGGGGCGTTCGGCCCGGGCGCAGGGTTGGTCCGGTGCGCCTCGGCGGCTCACGGGCGCGCCCTCTTCTGCCCGTCCCGCATCGAGACCTCCACGCGGAGCCTGCGGGTCTTGCGGGTCGCGACGTGACCGATGGCGCTCGCCGCTCCCAGCCAGACCGGGGAGGGGACCTTTTGCAGGGCCGGGTGCGGGTACAGACCCAGAAGCAACACCCCACCCACCAAGCCGAACGTCAGCCACCCGGCCCAGCCGGGCAGGCCCAGGTCGTCGACGGCCACGCCAGGGGGCAGGTAGTAGGGCACCTCGCGACTCTGAGCGAGGGCCCGCAGCAGCGCGGCGTGCTGCGGCCACGGGGGCAGGGCCGGACGTTGCTCGCGGAGGCGGTCCCAGAGCCGATCCCAGTTTTCGTGCGTCAGCGGGACCGCCCAGCGCAGGCCCGCGCCTTCGAGCACGAGCCGCAGCACCGGCGGGTGGTCGAAACGGAGCAGGTGGGGCCGGTACGTTTCGAGCCGCACCCGCTGCACCTGCTCGAGCGGCAGGCAGCGCTCCCGCAAACAGAGCACAGCCCCGTCGAGACGCCAGGTGGGGGACCCGAAAAGCCGCGCCAGCGCCACCCCGTTGTCGATGCCCAGCGCCACGAGAGCGGCCCCCGCGGCGGCGACGAAAGGCTGACCCTGAGCGCCAAGCCAAAGCGCGGTTCCGGCCGCAACCTGTACGACGACCTCGAAGACCTGGTTCCAAGAGCGCCGCCTCAGCTCGTGGCCCGGCCCGATCAAAAAACGCTCGCGGAGGCGCGGGGCGCGCGCCGGCGTTGTGGGGTTCGACTCCACGCACCTATGCTACATTTTCTCCAGCCAAGCCGGGGTTCAGCCGCCGCCGCTAGAATACGGGTATGACCCGCCGTTGGTGGACCGTCGACCTGAACGATCGTTCGGTAACGGAGCGCCGGCTCGAGCCGGAGGAGGTGCTGCACGGGGGGCGCTGGCGCACGGTGCGCGAGCTGCAGCGCCTTGGGGCGGCCGGCGCGGACCCGCTCGCGCCTGAAAACCCCCTCGTCCTCGCCACCGGGCCGTTCGCGGGCTCCAGCTACTCCAACGCCAACCGCCTCAGCGTGGGTACCCGCAGTCCGCTGACGGGCGGCGTAAAGGAAGCCAACTCGGGGGGCACGCTCGCCTACGCGCTGGGCCGGATCGGCGCCGCCGGGCTCACCCTCGTTGGGGCGGCGCCGGACTGGGTGGTGCTGGTGCTGGGTCCGGACGGAGTGCGCTTCGCCGACGCCGCGCCCTACCTGGGGCTGGGCAACTACGCGGCCGCCGAGCTTCTGTGGAACGACTTTCCCAATGCGGCCAGCCTGGCCCTCGTCGGTCCGGTGGCCGAGTACGGCGGCCTGCTCGCGGGCCTCGCCGTCACCGACACCGACGGCCAGCCGGGTCGGCTCGCGGCCCGCGGCGGGGTGGGCGCCGTCTTCGGCGCCAAACGCGTCAAGGCGATCGTGGTGGAGAAGGGCGAGGCGCCGGCGTTCAGCCTCGAGCCCGCGTTCAAGGAGGCCATGCGCGCCTACGCACGGGCGCTGCTGGCGAGCGACGGCATCCGGCGCTACACCAGCGTGGGCACCGCGGGGATGGGCGACTTCCAGAACATGTTCGGCGGCCTGCCGGTAAAGAACTTCTCGCGCGGCCGCCTGGCCGAGGGGGAGAATCCGCTCGGCGGCGAGGCGCTCCGGCGGCTCATCCTGGAACGCGACGGCGAGGGGGCCACGGCCCACGCCTGCATGCCCGGCTGCGTGATTCGCTGCTCCAACAAGGTGCCCGACGCCCGGGGGAAGGCGGTGGTGAGCCCGCTCGAGTACGAGACCCTGGGTCTGGTGGGCAGCAACCTGGGCTTCGACGACCTCGACGCCGTGGCCCGGATGAACCGCTGGGCCAACGACCTGGGCGTCGACACCATCGAGTTCGGCGCCGCTCTGGGGGTGGCCATGGACGCAGGGCTCGGCCCCTGGGCCGACCTGGACTTCGCCTTGGGCGTCTACCGCGCCCTGCTCGCGGGTACGGAGGAGGGCCGCCGCTACGCCCAGGGGGCCGCGCGGCTCGGGCGCGCGCTCGGGCACGGGCGCGTGCCGGTGGTGCGCGACCAGGGCATCAGCGCCTACGACCCGCGCGTCGTCGAGGGCACCGGCGTGACCTACATGACGACGCCGCAGGGGGCGGACCACACCGCGGGCAACGTCCCCCGCGAAAACCCCGGCGAGCGCAGCCTCGAGGAGCTGATGGACCTGAGCTTCGCCGCCCAGGTGAACGCCGCGGCTTCGGACGCGCTGGGGCTGTGCATCTTTGGGGGCAGCGTCACCTACGCGCAAAAGGACGCCGCCGTGCGCGCCGCGGCGCTGGCCGCGGGTCTGGACGAGGAGCCGGACGCCGCCGTGTTCGACCGGCTGGGCCGCGAAGTGCTGGCCATGGAGCTCGCTTTCAACCGCGCCGTCGGCCAGCCCGACGTCGCCCCGCTGCCGCGCTTCATGTACGAAGAGCCGCTGCCGCCACGCAACCTCCGCGCGCGGCTCGACCCCGAGCGGATCGCCGGGTTCTGGAAACGGCTCGAGCCCTAGCGAACGGCCACGCCGTGTAGGAAGACCTCTTCGATCAGCCGCCCGTCGTAGGCGTCCTCGTTGTCGGGTTCCACGAACCCCTTGGCGGCGGGGTGGAAGAGCAGCGAGAGGAAGAGCTCGGCCAGGTTGCGGGCGGGCTCGGGCCGCACCTCGCCCGCGTCGATGCCGACCTGGAGCACCCCGGTGACGACGCCCACCAGGCGGTCCTTGAGCGCCACGAAGCGTTCGTCCTTGGTGAGGCTGGGCAGCGAGTTGGCGGTCAGCAGGGCGTGGAAGGCGCCGCGGTTTTGCTTCTGAAAGGCGATGGCCGAGCGCACCAGCCGCCGCAGCTGCGGCTCGAAGCCCTCGGGCTCCTCGCCGGCGATCGCCTCGAACTCGGCGATCAGCTCCTCCATCTTCCACTCCACCAGCGCCTTCAGGATCGACTGCTTGTCCCCGAAGTACTTGTAAAGCGCGGGCCGGGTCAAAAGCGCCCGCTCCGCGATCTCGTCCATCGTCGTCTTGGGGTAGCCCTTCTCGGTGAACACGTCGAGGGCGGCGCTGAGAATCTCGCGGATCCGTTTCTCGCGCCGTTTTTCCTGAAGGCTGGCCGTCTCCGTGTTCATCGACGCCCCCATTATGGCAGACTCCCCGCGCCCCCGTGCGCGGAGGCTTGACACAGTGTATAGTAAAGTTTACAGTCTGTAAACGTGTTAGATACCTTGTTCTATGAAAGGGGCGTAACCCAACGTGCAGCTACTTAGTCAGATGGCCATCCGGCACCCGTGGCGGGTGATCGGGCTCTTCCTCGTTCTGAGCGCGGCCTTCGGGGCCGGGCTGCGGGGGCTGGAGCTGGACAACTCGCCGGAGTCGCTGGTGCCGCCCGACCTGCCCGCCAAGCTGCTGCTCGACCAGGCGCGGGAGACCTTCGGCGGCGGCGAGATGGAGTTGGCCGCGCTCGAGGGCGAGGTCTGGACCCCGGAGGCGCTCGAGCGGCTGCGGGCCGCCACCGACGCCGTCGCCGCGGTCGAGGGCGTCCAGCGCGTCACCAGCCTGGCCAACGCCAAGCGCATGGAGGAGGACGACGGCTTCCTGCTCGTCGAGGACCTGCTCCCCGAGACGCTCGGCGAGGCCGACGTCGCCGACATCCGCGCCTACGTGGAAGGGCACCCGCTCTACGCCGGCCGCTTGGTCAGCGCCGACGGCCGCTACGCGGCGGTGATCGTCGAGGTGGACCCGGCCGCCGACATGAAGCGGCTCAACCGCGAGATCGGCGCGGCCCTGGGGGCCACCTGGGACGGGCCCGTGCACCTGGCGGGGACCCCCGCGCTCTCGGGGTACATCCTCGACACGATGGCGCGCGACATCCCGCGCCAGCTGCTGCTCGCGATCGGGATCATCGGCCTCGTCTTCTTCGTCAACTTCCGCAGCCAGCGCGGGGTGCTGCTGCCGTTGCTCACCGTGCTGGTGGCGCTGGTCTGGGCGCTGGGGCTCGGGGGCTGGCTCGGCTTCAAGCTGGGGATGAT
The DNA here is from genome assembly GCA_026981865.1 of Thermaceae bacterium. GTDB lineage: Bacteria > Deinococcota > Deinococci > Deinococcales > Marinithermaceae > Oceanithermus. Next base: position 4,095 of record JALSIA010000046.1, on the reverse strand, counting down.
CAGCTCCATCCTGCCGGTCGTGGTGCTGGCCGTGGGCAGCTCGTTCACCCTGCACGTGCTCAACCGCTTCTACCACGAGCTGGCCGCGGGCGCGTCCCGCCGCGAGTCCGTGCTGCTGGCGACCCGGGAGACCGGGTTGGGCGTGCTCGTCTCCGCGCTGGCCGCGGGTGCGGGGCTGGCGGCGCTCTTCACCTCGAGCATCCCCCAGATCAAGTCGTTCGGACTGCTGGCCGCCTTCGGGGTGCTCGCCGCCTTCCTGGCCTCCTCGCTGCTCGTGCCCTCGATTCTGGTTCTGCTGAAGAATCCGCGCCGGATCATGGACCCCGAACGCCCCGATGCGATCAGCCGTGCCATGCGCGGTCTGGGGGGCTGGCTCCTGGGCGCCCGCAAGGGCGTGCTCGTGGCCGCGCTGCTCTTCCTGGGGGCGATGCTCGTCTTCATCCCCCGCATCCAGGCGGAGACCAGCTTCCTCTCCTACTTTCCGAAGGCCGCCGCGCCGCGCCAGGCCACCGAGCTGGTGGACCGCGTCTTCGGCGGGTCGGACAACGTCATTCTGATCGTCGACGGCGAGCTCAAGGACCCGGCGCTCCTGGGGGCCATCTACCGCTTCGAACAGAAGGTCCAGGCCTACCCCGAGGTGGGCTCGGCGGCCTCGATCGCCGACGTGATCCGAGAGCTGCACAAGGCCCTGACGGGGGCGTACGGCCTCCCCGACAGCCGCGAGGGCGTGGCCCAGGAGATCCTGCTCTACCAGATGTCGGGCGACCCCGAGGACCTGGCCCAGTTCATGGACGAAGCGGCGACCACGGCCCAGGTCACGGTGCAGGTGCGCTCGCTGCCCTCGGGGGCGATGCAGGACCTGGTGGACCGCATCCAGGCCGACGCCGAGGCGATCATCGGCCCCCACGCGTCCGCGGTGAACACCACCGGGAGCACGGTGTTGATGCTCGAAACGATGCGCTTGATCCTGCACGACCAGTACGTCTCGCTTGGGTTGGCGCTCGTCCTGGTGGCGTTCTTCAACGCCTGGCTGCTGCGCTCGTGGATCGTGGGCCTGGTGAGCATCGTGCCCCTCGTGCTCACGGTGTCGGGCCAGTTCGGCTTGATGGGGCTGTTCGGGATCCCGCTGGACACCGCCACCGCCCTGATCGGCGCGATCGCCATCGGGGTGGGCGACTACTCGGTGCACATCATCGTGCGCTACCTGGAGGAGCTGCGCAAAGGCCGCTCCTCGGCCGAGGCCGCGCGCGCGAGCGTCTACGTCTCCGGCCGCGCGGTCTTCTTCACCGCCCTGGCCATCGGCGGCGGCTTCATGGCCCTGCTCTTCTCGGGCTTCGCGCCCATCCAAACCTTCGCCAAGCTCATGGGCTTCACCGTCAGCGCGACCGCACTCTTCGCGCTCACGGCGCTGCCTGCAGCATTGTTGGTCTACGTCCAGAAGGACAGAAAGCAAGAGGTGGTTCAGGATGCGTAAGGTACTCACGGCGGCACTGCTTTTTTCGGCTTCCCTGGCGCTGGCGCTTAGCGGCGAGGAGGTGATGCAAAAGGTCGACGCCCACCCCAGCCCGTCCTCCATGCAGGGGACGATGGTCATGCAGCTGATCGGCAAGCAGGGCAAGGTGCTGACCCGCGAGATCCAGGTTTGGAGCAAGAAAGCGGACGGCGAAGAAAGAATGCTGATCAAGTTCGTGGCGCCCGCCGACGTCAAGGGCACCGCCTTCCTGACGATCAAGAAGGACGGCAAGGAGGAGATGAAGCTCTACCTTCCCGCCCTCAAGCGGGTGCGGCGCATCGCCGGCAGCCAGAAGAAGGGCTCGTTCATGGGTTCGGACTTCAGCTACGACGACATTTCCAACCTGAGCGGAATGAAGATCGAAGACTACACCCACGAGCTGCTGCGCACCGAAAACCAGGGCGGCGTGGAGGTCTACGTGGTCGAGTCCACCCCCAAGCCGGGTGTGGACAGCAGCTACTCCAAGCAGATCGTCTGGGTGCCGGCCGACACTTTCGTGCCCACGCGGATCGAGTTTTACAAGAAGGGCAAGCTTTACAAGGTGCTGACCAATCGCGAGGTGAAGCCGTTTGCGGACGGCAAGTACCTGATCCCCACGCTGTTGGAAATGGAGAACGTGCAGAGCGGACACAAGACCGTGCTCGAGCAGAAGGACCTGCAGCTCGACGTTCCCATCGACGACGCCGTCTTCACCGAGCGCTTCATGAAGAAGCGCTAGCGGGAGGGTTGCCATGAAAAACATCCGCCTGTTCGCCCTGTTCCTGACCCTCACGGCCGCACTGGCCCTGGCCCAGCCCCAGTTCTCTGGAAGCTTGCAGACGGGCTTCGGCCTGCGCACCCAGGACCTGGCCCTTTCGCTCGACCGCACCCGCTTTGACCTGGGGGTGAGCTACGACCTCGATGACGCCGCCTTCACGGCCGAGCTGCGCTTCGCCTACGACGCCCGCACACGCACCCCGGGGTTTTCGCTGGGTGAGGCTTACGCCACCCTCTTCCTCCCGAGCGTGGACTTGAGCGTGGGGCGCGAGGTCGTCGCCTGGGGGCGCCTCGACCTGCTCAGCCCCCTGGATGCGCTCAACCCGCGCGACCTCAGCAACCCGCTGGACCAGGAGAAGCTGCCGGTGGCCATGGTCCACGCGACCGTCTACCCCGACGCCGAGGGGCGCTACCAGCTCGAGGCGGTCTGGATTCCGCTCTTCACCCCCTCCACGGCCCCTGCGGGCGAGTGGGCCCCACCGCCGCAGCCGCTGCCGCCTGGGGTCACCCAGGTGCGGGTGGAAGAGCCGGCGGCGGAGCTGGCCAGCGGCACCTTTGGCCTGCGGGCGACGGCGAGCCTCGACGTGCTCGAGGGGCTCGACCTAGGCGGCCAGGTCGTCTACGGCTACTTCCCCTTCCCCAGTCCGCAGGGCGTCGAGCCGGTGGACCCGGCCCAGCCCGCCGGCCCCTTCCGCCTGGTGCTGGGCTACGACCGGCGCACGCTTGCGGGGGCGGACTTCGCCCTGGCCTTCTCCATCCCGGGCGTCGCCGAGGGGCTGGTGCTGCGGGGTGAGGCGGCCTACGCCTTCACCGGCGATCCGGAGGGTGCCGACCCCAACGTCCAGAACCCTTACGCCGAGGGCGGGCTGGCGCTCGAGTACGCCTGGAGCGGTGGACCCACCACGGTGCTGGCCTATGACCTGAAGTGGCAAAAAGCCGACGCGCCCGGCAAGGGCGCCTGGACCCAGACGCTGGGCCTGATGGCCCGCTACGAGTACGACGAGCGCCTCACCCTCCAGGGGGCGTGGCTGCACACGATCTCCGACGGCTCGGGGCTGGTGCGGCCGGGGCTCGAGTACGCCTTCGCGGACGGTGTGACCGGACGCCTGAGCGCGGCCTTCTTCTACGGCGCTGACGGCACCCGTTTCGGCGTTTGGCGCGGCAACGGCGAGTTGCGCACCGAACTGGCCTACAGCTTCTAGAAAAGAGCGCCAGGCCGCCGGCCGCGAGTTCGGCCGGCGGCTTTCGCTAGCGCACGAAGACGGCGGCGCTTACGAACTGCAACGCCTCCGAGCAACCCTTCCCGGGCTGGAACTCGGCCCGAAGGCGGCCGGAGTCCTGCAGGCGCAGCAGCACCCGGCCCACCGGAGTGGTGGTGCCCGGCTGCTCGGTGGGGTAGCAGTAGGTGCCGCCGGGCGTCACCTGTTCGAAGGGGCGGTTCACGCTTCCGCTGGCCTCCGGGGAAAAACGCACCACCCGGCCCGCCAGCGCCCCCAGCGAGGTTCCGGCGCTGATGGCGTAGAGGCCTGGGTCAACGTTGTCCTTCACCAGCGCCAGGTGCGGGTCTTCCGGAAAAAACGGCTCGCCCTCGCGAAACCAGTTGCCCATGGCGGTACCGGCCACGTCGTAGGCGATCTGGCCGTGCAGCGGCTCCCGGGTGCGCCGGTTGCCCTCGAAGTCGCCCATCTTGGGGTCCACCGCGTCCTGCAGCTCGGGCGTCAGGTAGTCGAGGGGGCTGACCGCATAGAGCAGGAAGGCGGCCTCGTTGCGGTAGCGGGCCGGGTTGGCGTAGGCGTTTTGTTCGCGCCGGTAGTCCTTGGCCCCCA
>JALSIA010000045.1 GCA_026981865.1 Thermaceae bacterium | reverse complement strand
GGGAAGGCATCGTCGACGACATGATCGACTACGGGGCCCCCATCAACGAGGAGGAACGGGCCGTCATCATCAAATACCTGGCCACCTACCTCGGCCCCAACCCGCCCCCGGCCGAAGAGGCGGCCGCGCCTGAGGCCCCCGCCGTCGTCGACGGCAAGGCCGCCTACGCGGCCAACTGCGCGGGTTGCCACCAGGCCGAGGGGCAGGGGGTGCCGGGCGCCTTCCCGCCGCTCAAAGGAAACCCGGTGCTGGTGAAGGACGCCACCTACCCGGCGCTGGTGGTGCTCTTCGGGCTGCAGGGCAAGATCGAGGTAAACGGGGCGGGCTACGACGGGGCGATGCCCCCGCTCGGCCACCTGGACGACGCCACGGTGGCGGCGCTGGTCAACTTCCTGCTGCAAGACTTTAACGAAGAGCTGCTGCCCAAAGACTTCAAGCCGCTGGACGCCGCGACGGTGGCCGAGCTGCGCAAGAAAGCGCTAACGCCGAAACAGGTGCAGGCGTTCCGCCAGAAGTTGTCGAACGGCGAGTAGCCCCGAGCCGCAGGATTCGCCGCCCGGTTCAGGCCGGGCGGCTCGTTTCTTGGTTTTCGAGGCTGCCCAGCGGCAGCCGGGCGATCTCGATGAGTTCGCCCCCGTCGTCGTCGGTCACCAGGGCGACCTCACGGACGGTGAACGACTTGCGCGGCGGCGGCGGCAGCTTCACCGCCAGTTCCCGGGCCTCGTCGTCGCTGAGGCCCAGGGCCAGCGTCAGGTGGGGAATGTAGCTGGGGCCTTCGATCTCCTGTTCGGGCTCGGCCAGGGGCTCGAGCGCATGGTACAGGCGCTGGAAGGGACCGCCCCCGTAGGCGCGCAGGTAGACGACTCCACCGCCGAAGGTGCGCCAGTCGCCCAGGCGCACCCGGAAGGGCTCGTGACCACGCAGGATGCCCTCGACGCCGCGGCGCAGGGCCTCCTGGCTCCAGCGCCACTTGAAGGGCTGGCGCAGGTTGAGGTGGGGCGGGCCGTAGCCGGAAACGCCGTGGGCTTCGGAGAGTTGCTGCATCCATTCGCTCAGGTCGTCGGGAGGCCACGCCAGGATGCCGTACACGTGTGCCAGTATACTCCGCCGCTCAGGGACCCCATTCCCGGGACCTTTCCGGATCCCAGGGGTAGACGATCCAGGCGTCGGTCTCCTCGCCGTAGAAGTCGGGCGCTTCTTCGGGAAAGTGGCTGAACTTGGGCTTGTAGTGCAGAACGGCCACCGTGGGGACCCCGCCGGCCTGGGCGACCCGCTCCCGCACCGCCAGCGCCGTCTTTCCGGAGTCCCAGACGTCGTCCACGATGAGGACGCGCTTTCCGATCAGCAGCGCATCGCCCGGGAACTGAAGGAAGTGGGGCTCCTCGAGGGCCTGCTGCTCGCCCTGGTAGAACATGACCGCGGCGGTCATGACGTTGCGCAGGTCCATGGCCTCGCTGACGAGCGCCCCGGGAATCATGCCGCCGCGGGTGACGGCAAGCACCACGTCGTAGTCCTCGGGGTTTAGCTGGGCGATCAGCTTGCCCGCAAGCCGGGTGATGTCGCTCCAGTCGAGGATGACCTTGTTCATTCGCCGTTCCCTTCCTCGGTCCGGTCCAGACCGAAGGTGCGGTGGATCTCGCGGGCGGCCGCCTCCGCGTACTCGGCGGGGATGATGACGGAGATGCGCACCTCGCTGGTTGCGATCATCTCGATGTTCGCCCCCACGCGCGCCACCGCGTCGAACATGCGCGAGGGAATGCCCGGGGTCGAGGCCAGCGCCACCCCGACGATCGAGACCTTGGCGATCGCAGGGTTGTAGGTCACCTCGCCCCCCATCTCGGCGGTGAGCTCACGCAGCGCCTCGAGCGCGTCCTCGGCGTAGTCCTTGGGCACGGTGAAAGCCATCTGAGTGCGGCTGGCGTCATGCCCCGGCACGCCCTGGATGATCATGTCCACGGCGATGCCGCGCTCGGCCAGCTTATCGAAGACGCGGCTGGCGATGCCCGGGCGGTCGGGGATCCCCACCAAGCCGATCTGGGCTTGACCTTCGTCGATGGCCACTCCGGTCACGGGACGGTCGAGTTTCATGGCTTCCTCCGATACGATGGTGCCCTTGCTGAAGTTGAAGGCGCTGCGCACGTGCAGGCGCACGCCGTAGCGCTTGGCGTACCAGACCGCGCGCGGGTGCAGCACCTTGGCGCCCAGCGCGGCCATCTCGATCATGGGGTCGTAGGCGATGTGGTCGATCTTGCTGGCCTCGGGAATGCGGTGCGGGTCGGTGGTGAAGACCCCATCGGTGTCGGTGAAGATCTCGGCCTCGTGCGCGCCCACCGCGGCGGCCAGCGCTACCGCGGTGGTGTCGGACCCCCCGCGCCCCAAGGTGTTGAGTTCGCCTTCGGGCGTGGTGCCCATGAACCCGCCCACCACGGCGACGTACCCATCGCGCACGGCCTCCAGGATCTTGCCGGGCCGCACCTCGACGATGCGCGCGTTGGTGTAACGGCCGTCGGTGGCGATCCCGATCTGGTGCTGCACGAAGGCGCGCGCCGGCAGGCCCAGCGCCTGGAGCTGCAAAGCCAGGAGCGCGGCCGACTGCTGCTCCCCCGTCGTGGTCAGCAGGTCGAGTTCGCGCGGCTCGGGCCTGGGGTTGACCCGGCGGGCCAGGGCGATCAGCTCGTCGGTGCTGCGCCCCATGGCCGAAACGACGACGATCAGGTCGTGTCCCTTTTCGCGGTAGTGCTGGATGCGTTGAGCGACCTTGTGGATCCGGTCCAGGTCGCCCACGGAGGTGCCGCCGTATTTCTGGACGATGAGCGCCATACTTGAGTGTGTATCGTATCACAAGCACCGCGGCGAACGTATAATCGCCCCATGGAAACGCTGCGCATCGCACTCCTTGGGGCGGGCACGGTCGGCAGCGGGTTCGTCAAGCTCCTCGACGAACACCGCGGGCGCTTCCGAGCGCTGGGCCTCGAACCCGCCCTGACCGGCATCCTCGTGCGCGACCCCCGCAAACCCCGGCCCGGCTGGGTTCCGGAAGGGCTGCTGACCACCGACGTCGGGCGGGTCTTCGAGGAGGTCGACGTCGTCGTCGAACTCATGGGAGGCACCGAGCGGGCGGGGCGGTTGGTCCTCGACGCCCTGGGCCAGGGTTTGCCGGTGATCACCGCCAACAAGGCACTCTTGGCGGAACGCTGGGAGGAGCTGAAGCCCCACGCCATGGAGGGTCTGCTCTACTACGAGGCCAGCGTGATGGCGGGGACGCCGGTGATCGAGCCGCTCTCCGGCGTACTCCGCGGCAACCGCACGCTCGAGCTGCACGGCATCCTCAACGGCAGCACCAACTACGTGATCGGCCGCATGGAGGACGGCCTGGGCTTCGCCGAGGCCCTCGCCGAGGCGCAGGCCAAGGGCTTCGTCGAGGAGGACCCCTTCCTCGACGTCGGCGGCGTCGACGCCGCCCACAAGCTCACCGTGCTGGCGCGCCTCGCCGTGGATCCCGACTTTTCCTGGGAGGAGGTGCGCGTCGCCACCCGCGGCATCCAGGAGCTGACCCGCGAGCAGATCTTCGAGGCCGAGGCCGAGGGCAAACGCATCCGCCTGGTGGCGAGCCTGGTTCCGAACGGTGGGCGTTGGAAGGCTTCGGTGCGCCCGGTCAAGCTGCCGGTGGACCACCCGCTGGCCCAGGCGGCGCAGGCGCGCAACGCCCTGCTCTACCGCGGCGACGCCGTGGGTGAGGTCCTGATTAGCGGCGGCGGGGCCGGCAGCGCGGTGACGGCCAGCGCGGTCGTGGGCGACCTCCTGCGGATGCTCGAGGGTTACCCGGGCCACCCGCCCCTGCCCGAGCCCGTCCCCGTGCCCGACTACGAACCCGAGATCCTGGAGGAGGCCTGACGTGCGCCGACCCCTGCTCGAACGCTACCGCGACCGTCTCCCCGTCGGTCCCGACACCCCGATCGTGAGCCTGCTCGAGGGCGACACCCCGCTGGTGCCGCTCAAAGGACCCCCCGAGGCCCGCGAGCGCGGCGTGCGCCTCTTCGCCAAGTACGAGGGCGCGAACCCCACGGGCAGCTTCAAGGACCGCGGCATGACGATGGCCGTCAGCAAGGCCGCCGAGCACGGCGCCGCGGCCGTCGCCGCGGCCAGCACCGGCAACACCGCCGCTTCGGCCGCCGCCTACGCCGCGCGCGCGGGGATGAAGGCGATCGTCGTCCTCCCCGCCGGCTACGTGGCCGCCGGCAAGATGGCCCAAAGCCTGGTGCACGGTGCGCGCATCGTCCAGGTGAGCGGCAACTTCGACGACGCTTTGCGGCTCGTGCGCGAGCTGACCGAACGTTTTCCGGTCACCCTCGTCAACTCGGTCAACCCCTTCCGCATCCAGGGGCAGAAGACGCTCGCCTTCGAGGTCGCAGACGAGCTCGGCCTCGCTCCCGACTACCACGCGCTCCCCGTCGGCAACGCCGGCAACATCACCGCCCACTGGATGGGCTATTCCGAGCTCTACGAGGACGGCACCCTGGAAAACCGCCCCCGCATGCTCGGCTTCCAGGC
>JALSIA010000044.1 GCA_026981865.1 Thermaceae bacterium | reverse complement strand
GGGAGGGCGGATTGCCGAGCAGCTGCGTCTGAGCGGCTTCCGCGACGTGCGCCTCTCGGCCACGCGCTTGAGCGCCGTCGAGCCCCTCAAGCTGGCGGGCTGGGACCGGCTCAGCGGCTGGCTGCCAGGCCGTTTCGCCTTCGCCGACCGCAGCGGCCTGGTCTTCTCGCGCACAAGCTGGGTCGTCTTCGAGGATTACGCCCTCGCCGGCACCCTCGACGTGGGGCGGGTGGCCGAGCTGCCGCCCTTCGTGCGCGCGCTGGGGCTGCCCTTCGTCTTCAAGGTGGAGGCGCCCTGGCCCGCCCTCAGCAGCAACGCCGTTCGCGTGGAAGGGCGCACCTACGTTTGGCAGGCCCGGCTGGGCCAGCCCTTCCCGGTGCGCATCGTCTACCGCCGTTGGTACCCGGAGCGGGCCCTCGCGCTCGCCCTCGCCCTGGGCGCGCTCAGCCTAGTTCTTTGGCGTAGGTCACGACGGCGTCCGCGAGTCTGAACCCCAACCGCTCGTAGAGGGCGATGGCCGCTTTCTCGTGGTCGTGGGCGCGCACCTTCAGCTCGCGGGCCCCGCCGTCGAAGGCGCGGTCCGCCGCGGCGGCCAGCAGCGCCCGCCCCACGCCGCGCCCCCGGGCCTCGGGTACGACGCCCAGGTAGGCGATCTCGGCGGCGTCGGGGGTCGTTTCCAGCTCCACCAGCCCCACCGGGCGGTCCCCTTCGAAGGCGTACCACAGGTGCACGTCGGGGCGCTGGAAGTGCTCGATCAACTCGAGCGCCGACCAGCCCAGGCGCAGGCTCCAGGCATCCTCGCTCCTGCGGTAGAGCTCGCAGTAGACCTCCGGGTCCAGGTTCTCCACGCGCGCGATGCGCACCCCTTCGGGCGGGGGGTAGGCGAGGTCGCGCGGGGGCGTGGTGAAGAAATAGGAGGTGTGCACCGGGGCGTAGCCCCACGTCTGTAGCGCCGCGCGCAGGCTTTGGTTGGCCTCGTGCGGAAAGGCGTAGAGGGTGTGCCAGCCGCGGGCCGTCGCTTCGCGGTCGGCGCGTTCGAGGAGGGGCGCGGGGTCGGCGTCCTTCACCAACGGCCCCTCGAGGGCGCCGCCCTGGCGGAAAGGGTAGAGCGCGGCGTAGCCGGCGAGCCGCTCACCCAGCTCCAGCACCCACCCTTCGTCCGCGGCCCACCAGAGCTCGTCTTCGCTGCGGGCTTCGGGCGCGAGCACCCGGCGGGCGGGGTCGGCGTCCATCCAGCGCAGCAGCGCGAGCAGACCGCTCAGGTCTTCGGGGCGCACCGGCCGTACCATGGTTGCCTTGATTGTAGCACTGCGCTCAGCCGTTCAGGCGCGCCAGCACGCCGTCCGGGCCGTAAAAGCGCAGCTCGGTGAGCTCGGCGTAGTTTTGTTCGAAGCGCAGGCCTTGTTCGAGCGGCAGGAAGGGAAGAACCAGCTGGAGGGCGACGCGGTTGACGGTGCAGTTGCCCACGAGCACCACGGCCTCGCCGTCGTGGCGCTGGAGGAGCTCCTCGAGCACCGGTCGCGCGCGCCGGCGCACGTCCTCGAGGCTCTCACCCCCGGGTGGGGCAAAGCCCGCCTCGTCGCGCTTCCAGCGCTCCACGTGCTCGGGCCAGCGCCGGCGCACCGTCGCGAAGTCCAGCCCCTCCCAGGCGCCCCAGGCGCGTTCGCGCAGCGCGGGCTCGAGGGTGCAGGGCGCGCCCAGCCGTTCGGCCAGGAGCTGCGCCGCCTCGGCTTCGGCGCGGCTGTCGGGGGCATAGACATGGACCACCGCCTCCAGCCGGGCGGCCAGCGCCGCGAGCGCGGCCCGACCGGCCGGCGCCAGCGGCCGACCCGGGTGGCTGTAAAGCACGCCCTGCGGGTTCTCCACCGGGCCCGCGCGCGTGAGCCAGAGCCGCGTTGGCGGCGGCGGGGTGCCGTCCAGGAAGCGCGCCAGCATACCCATGGGGGCATTATCCCACGGCGTATAAAATGGGCGAATGGACCCCGCGGTCATCATCGTGAACCCCGCGGCCGGGCGCGGCCGGGTCGGGGGGCAGCTGGCGCGCATCCAGGCTTGGGTGCGTCGCTGGGCGCCCGAGGCGCCCGTCTGGGTGACCGAAGGCCCGGGCCACGCCAGCGAGCTGACCCGACGGGCCCCGCCGGACGCGCGGGTGGTGGCCGTCGGCGGGGACGGCACCGCCCACGAGGTGGTGCGGGCGCTGAGCCCCGGCCAGGTGCTGGGGCTTGTGCCCGTGGGCTCGGGCAACGACATCGCGCGCATGGCGGGGCTGCGCCGCGTCGGGATCGAGCGGGCCCTGGCCACCGCGCTCTGGGGTGGGGTCGTGCGGTACGACCGCGGGGTCGTCAACGGGGAACCCTTCGCCTCCAGCGCCACCGCCGGGCTGGACGCCGCGGTGGCGCGCCGCGCCTTCGCCGCGCCCCGCTACCTGCGGGGTCTGCCGCGCTACCTCTGGGCGCTGGCCGCGGAGCTGCGTGGGCTGGCGCTGCCCGAGGTGCGCGTCGAGGTCGACCGCGAGGAGGTCTACGCGGGCCCGATGCTGCTCGCCGCGGCGATGAACAGCGCCACCTACGGCGGGGGCTTCCCCATCGCTCCGATGGCGCGGCCCGACGACGGACGGCTCGAGCTCGTCTGGGCGGGCGCCTTCACCCGGCTGGGGGTGCTGGGCATCCTGCCGCGGCTGCTCGCGGGTCGCCACCTCGGCCACCCACGGATCGGCCACCGCTCCGGGGTGCGCTTTCGTTTGCGCTTCGACCGGCCGGTACCGATCCAGGCGGACGGCGAGGTCCTTCCGGAGCGGTCGGACTTCGAGGTCGCGCTCGAGCCCGCGGCCTTGCCGATCGCCGCCGACCCCGGCGCCCGCGAGGGCACGCCGGCGCGCGAGGAGGCGCGGCCGGTCACGGCCATGCCCGAGCCCACCGTCTAGCCGGCGCGGTACAGCTCCAGGTAGCGATCGACGACGGCCTCGGGATCGAAGCGGCGGCGGGCGTCGGCGCGCGCGGCCCGGCGCATGGCGGCGAAGCGGTCGGGGTCGGCCAGCAGCTCGGCGCTGACGCGCGCCTGACCGTAGACGTCCCCCAGCTCGACGAGCCGGCCGGTCTCGCCGTGGCGCACGACCTCGCTGAGCCCGCCCACGCGCGCGGCCACCACGGGAACCCCCGACGCCAGCGCCTCGAGCGCGGCCAGCCCGAAGGACTCCTCCTGGGAGTGCAGCCAGAACAGGTCGGCCGCCCCGATCACCTCCTCGGGGTGGGGCGTGGGCGGGAGGAAGCGGACGCGCTCGCGCACGCCCAGCTCGCGCGCCACCCGAGCGGCCTCCGGCCGCTCGGGCCCCTCGCCGAGGAAGACCAGCCGTGCCCGCACCCCCCGCCGCAGCAGGTGGGCGAAGGCGCGCACCAGGTCGGGGGTGCGCTTGATGGGGCGGAAGTTGGAGGCGTGCACGATCATGGCCTCTCCAGCCTCCACGTAGCGCGCCTTGCGGTCGGGGCGGGGGCGGAAACGGTCGGTGTCGACGAAGTTGGGCACGACCTCGGCCGTGACCCCGAAGACGACGCGCGCCTGCTCGGCAAGCGAGTGCGAGACCGCGGTGACGCGCCCGCGGGCCAGCGCCCGCGCGGTCACCTCGCGGAAGGCGGGATCGAGGCCCAGCTGGTTCACGTCGGTGCCGTGCAGCGTATGCAGCACCGGAAGGTCGAGCTCCGCCAGACGGGCGCTGGCGGCATGAGGGACGGCGTAATGGGTGTGCACGACCTCGAGGGCGTGCTCGCGCGCGGCCGTGCGCAGCGCCCCGGCGGCGGCGAGGCCGTAGAGCGAGCCCGGGAGCACGGCGTGGTCCGGGGCGCGCACCGGGACGAAGCGCACGCCGCTCGCTGCGTCGAGGCGGAAGGGGCGGCGGCTGGAGACGAGCACGACGGCGTGTCCGCGCGCGGCCAGGCGCATGGCCAGTTCCGCGGCGACCGTGCCGCTGCCGCCGAGGCCGCCGTAGGCGAGCAGTCCGATGCGCATCGCCCCCAGTCTACCCAGCCCGCGCGGGGGCGGACGGCCGTTGCCGCGGGGGGCGGCGCGGGTGCAGACTGAGGGCGATGGAAAGCTCTTTGGCGGGGCTGGGCCTGGCCACGCTGGTCGGGTTCGCCGTAGGGCTCGAGCGCGAACGCGCCAAGCGCGAGCGCGAGACGGGGGCGCTGGGCGGCGTGCGCACCTTCGCGTTGATCGGCCTTCTGGGGGGGCTCGTGGGCGTGCTGGGTTCCGTCGCGCTGGCGTTGGCCGGCTTCCTGGTGGTGGGGGCGCTGGCGCTGTGGTCGCTGACCCGCGCCCCCGGGGCCACCAGCGAGGTGGCGGCGCTCGTCGTTTACCTGCTGGGTCTGCTCGCGGGCGAAGGGCAGGCGACCGCGGCCCTCTTCGGGGGGCTGGTGACTCTGGGCCTGCTCACCTACCACGAGCGCCTGCACCGCTGGTCGGCGCAGATCGGCGAAGAGACCCTCGAGGCGGCGGTGCTGCTGGCCCTGCTGTGGGGCGTGGTCTGGCCGCTGCTGCCCGAAGGGGGGTACGGTCCCGGCGGGGTACTGCGGCCGCGTGAGGTGTGGCTGATGGT
>JALSIA010000043.1 GCA_026981865.1 Thermaceae bacterium | reverse complement strand
CGAGGAGGAGCTCGTGCGCCTGGAGGCCCGGGTGGCCGAGCGCGAACGGCGGCTCGACGTGCTGCGCTTTCAGCTGCACGAAATTGAGCAGGTCGCCCCCCAAACAGGCGAGCTCGAAGAGCTCGAGGTCGAGGCCCGTCGCCTGGGCCATACCGACGAACTGATGCGGCACCTGGGCGCGGTGCTCGACCTGATCGCCGCGTCGGAGGAAAACGCCCTCGACCGCATCCGCACCGCCGGCAAGGAGCTGGGACAGGCGGCACGGCTCGTGCCGGAGCTGGAGCCGCTGGCCGCCGATCTGGAGGCGGCCGAGGCGGCGCTGGCGGCGGTGGCGCGCGAGGCCGAGTCCTACGCGGCGGGCTTGGAAGCCGATCCCGAACGGCTTGAGGCCGTCGAGCGGCGCATCGCCGAGCTGCAACGGCTCGAGCGCAAGTACGGCGGCGACCTGGAGGCGGTGCTCGCCTTCGCGGACGGACTGCGCCGCGAGATCACCGAGCTCGAAGGGGCCGAGGATCGCCTGGAGGCGCTGCGCGCCGAACGGCAGACGGCACGCCAGCGGCTGGAAGAGGCCGCCGCGGCGCTCTCCGCAGCCCGCGAACGGGCCGCCGGGGAGCTGGGTCCACGGGTGGAGGCGGAGCTCCGGGCCCTGGGGATGCCCCAGGCCCGCTTTAGCGTGCGGGTTCACCCCCTGCCCGAACCCCAACCCCACGGCGCCGACGAGGTGGGCTTCTTCTTTGCCGCGGGCGGCGACCAGGAAGCGGCCCCGGTGGAAAAGGCGGCAAGCGGCGGTGAGCTGAGCCGCATCATGCTGGCCCTGGCGCTGCACACCGGGGCCGACGCCCCCACGGTGATCTTCGACGAGGTGGACGTGGGCATCGGCGGCGAAGTGGCCGTGGCCGTGGCCGAGCGACTGGCGCGGCTGGCCCGCGAGCGGCAGGTGATCGTCGTGACCCACCTGGCGCAGATCGCGGCGGCCGCGGGGGTGCACTACCGGGTCGTGCGCGAGGGCGCGTCTGCCCACCTGGAGCACCTCGAGGGCGAAGCGCGGGTGCGCGAGCTGGCGCGCATGCTCTCGGGTTCGTACAGCGAGACGGCGCTCGAGCACGCCCGCGAACTCCTGAAACCGTGAACGTGCTCGTCGGCTTCGCCTGGCTTCTGGTCTTCTACGCCCTGGGCGAGGGGCTGGCGCGCCTGCTTCCGGGGTTGCCGCTTTCGGGCAGCCTCTGGGGCATGGTGCTGCTCTACGCCGCGCTGAGCGCGGGCGCGCTGGACGAACGCAGCGTGGAGGCGGCCTCCAAGCCGCTGCTGCGCGGGCTGGGGCTCTACTTCGTGCCCGTGGGCGTGGGGGTGCTCGCCTTCGAAGGCCTGCTGCGGCAGCAGGCGCCGGCCGTGGCGGCGGCGCTCGTGCTGGGCACCTTGGTCACGCTGCTTGCAGCGCTGGGGGGTGCGCGGTGGCGCTGATCGTGACGGCGCTCGTCTTCCTCGCCGCCGAGCGCGTCTACCGCCTCTGGCCGCACCCGCTCCTGAACCCGGTGGGGCTCGCGGTGCTGGCCCTGGTAATCGGGATCAAGATCAGCGGCTACCCCCTCGAGCGCTATCAGGGCGAGACCCTGCCGCTGGTCTGGCTGCTCAAACCCGCCGTCGTCGCCTTGGGCTGGGCGGCCTGGCGCGAACGCGGCCGCCTCGCGGGCCGCACACGCCCCTTCCTGGGCGGCCTCTTCGCGGGCAGCCTGGCCAGCCTGACGCTCACCCCGCTGATTGCGCGGGCGCTGGGAGCGGAGCCCGAACTGCAAAAGGCGCTGGCGCTCAAGTCGGTCACCTCGGCGGTCACCGTCGACCTGGCGCCGCGCCTGGGGGCGAACGCCGAACTGGCGGTGCCGCTGGTCATCCTCGCGGGCATTCTGGGCGCGGCCTTCGGGCCCTGGCTGCTGGACCGCGTGGGATCGGCCGACCCGCTCGCCCGCGGCACCGCGCTGGGCACCGCAAGCCACGGCATCGGCACGGCCCGCGCCGCCGAAGAGGGCCCGCTGGCGCTGGCCGCCTCCGGCCTGGCCATGGCCGCGGCAGGGCTGGTGACCGCTCTGCTGGCGCCACCGGTTTTCGCGCTCCTGGGTCTGAGCGGGGGGTGAAGCGAAGACGCGCGGCCGTGGTCGCGCGGGTCGTAAACCAAGGAAGCTCAAGAAACGCTGCACCCCTTGCTCATCATCCACGAGACCCCGGATCTCGCTGCGCTCGTCCGGGACGACGAAAAGCGAAGCCGCTGGCCGATCTAAAGCCCGTCGTTTCGGACGAGCAGGTCGCAAGGCCTGCGCGATCCGGAACCTCGATGCACGCGCCACCATCGCAGCGCCTGACTGGACAGCACCCGCGAGACCCCGGATCTCGCCCCTGCGGGGCTCGTCCGGGGTGACGAGGGAAAGGCGCACGATCGGGTGCTTGCCCGGGGCGGCGGCTGGAAGAAGGGGGCGTATGGGTTTGAAGGTTGAGAAGTGGTCCGTCGTTCCGGATCCCGCTGCGCTCGTCCGGGGTGACGAAGGATGGGTTGGGCAGTGCAGGAGTCTGCATCTTCTTGCTTCACAGGTTCATACAGGGTGACAAGAAGGGTGAAGATAAAGAAAGACCCCCTCGTCGTTCCGGGCAAGGGAGCTGCAAGGCTCCCGCGATCCCGGGCCAAGCCCGGGACGGGCCCGGAACCTCGACGCGCGGGCATTGCCCCGGTCCGAACAGCAAAGCGGCCCCGCGAACGAACATCCGTGCGCACTCCACGAAACGCATGGCTCTCGTGTGCACCTCGGGTCGCGGGCGCTCACTGCGGAGACTGAACCCAGCCAATCAGAGCTCTTCCCAAAGGTCGTTCCACTCGGGGTTGGTGGATTCGATGAGCGCGATTTTCCATGCACGCTTCCACTTCTTGAGCTGCTTCTCGCGCGAGATAGCCGACTCCATGGTGGGGTGCGCTTCGAAGTAGACCAGCGTATGGATGCTGTATTTCCTGGCAAACGCCGATCCGATACCTTCTTTGTGTTCCCATACGCGCCGTTTGAGTTCGGCGGTGACGCCAACATACAACGCGCCGTTCTTCCTGCTGGCAAGGATGTAGACGGCCGGTTTCATCCGATTGCTCGATTGTACCCCTTCTATGTTGCCCCAGGAGCACCTTCGGCTTACCGCGCCCACGGGCGATCCCGTTGCGGCACCCGCGAGACCCCGAATCGCGCTCAGGACAGGCCCCGGATCCCGCTACGCTCGTCC
This sequence comes from Thermaceae bacterium, assembly GCA_026981865.1. Taxonomy (GTDB): domain Bacteria; phylum Deinococcota; class Deinococci; order Deinococcales; family Marinithermaceae; genus Oceanithermus. The sequence goes on along the minus strand of JALSIA010000043.1, from coordinate 23,039 downwards.
GGGGTGACGAACGGGAAGCGGGTAGGTGCAGAAAACCCCCCGTCGTTCCGGACGAGGGAACCGTAGGGTTCCCGAGATCCGGAACCTCGCAGCGCGCAGGGGCAGGTTGGAGGTACGGGAAAGGGTGCCTGCGTGTTCCCGGGTCAAGCCCGGGGCAGGCCCCCGGCGTCGATCCCGCGGGCCCGGAACCCTGCCGTGCGGCGCGGCGTCCACCAAACCCGAAACGCTCCCGCACGGCGCCCGGGCGCCCTCCGCAGGGGGGCGGGGACCGCCCCTGACGAGCCGAAGCGGCCTACCCATTGCTTGCGCCGAAAGCGCCCGCTTCACCTGGGCGGCCGCGGATGGTAAAATCGTTCGGATGGACCGAATCGTCATCAAAGGTGCGCGCGAGCACAACCTGAAAAACATTTCCCTGGAGCTGCCCCGCGGAAAATTTATCGTCATCACCGGCGTTTCGGGTTCCGGAAAGAGCACGCTGGCCTTCGACACCGTCTACGCCGAGGGGCAGCGTCGTTACGTCGAAAGCCTCTCGTCCTACGCCCGTCAGTTTCTGGGCGTGATGGACAAGCCCGACGTGGAGCACATCGAGGGCCTCAGCCCGGCGATCTCCATCGATCAGAAGACGACTTCGCACAACCCGCGCTCCACCGTGGGCACGGTGACCGAGATCCACGACTACCTGCGCCTTCTCTTCGCCCGCGCCGGCGAGGCCCACTGCCCGGTCTGCGGCCGCAGGATCGAACGCAGCTCGGCGAGCGAGATCACCGACCGGCTGCTCGAAGAACCCGAGGGCACCAAGGCCATTCTGATGGCGCCGCTGGTGCGGGGGCGCAAGGGCGAGTACAAGAAGCTCTTCCAGCAACTGCTCAAGGAGGGGTACGCCCGCGTCCGTCTCGACGGCGAGATCGTGCGGTTGGAAGAGGCGCAGGCGCGCGACCTGAACCGCTACGAAACCCACGACATCGACCTGGTGGTCGACCGGGTCACGCTCACCGAAGAAGAGCGCGGACGCATCGCCGAGTCGGTGGAGCTGGCGCTCTTGCGCGGCGACGGCCTGCTGCGCGTCGTCTTCCTGCGCGAGGGCGGCGAGGAGGAACAGCTCTTCTCCGAGAAGTTCGCCTGCCCCGAGCACGGCGCGGTGCTCGAGGAGCTGGAGCCGCGCATCTTTTCGTTCAACTCGCCCTACGGCGCCTGCGAGGTCTGCAGCGGCCTCGGCTACAGCCTCGAGTTCGACCCCGAGCTGGTCGTCAACCCCGCGCTCTCGCTCGCCGAGGGGGCGATCCAGCCCTGGGCCAAGGGCCGCGGCAGCCAGGTCAGCCACATGTGGGACCGGGCGCGGGCGCTGGCCGAACACCTGGGCTTCGACATGAAAACGCCCTTCGGGGACCTGGCCCCCGAGCACCAGCAAGCCGTTCTCTACGGCCTCGACGAACCCTTCGAGGTGGTCTTCCGGCGCGGCGGGCGGGAGACGATGCGGCTCGAGGTGACCTACGAGGGCGTGATCCCCTGGCTCAAGCGCCGTTACAAGGAGGTGGAGTCGGAGGGGATGCGCGACTGGCTCGAGGGCTACATGAGCCTGAACGCCTGCCATGCCTGCGGCGGAACCCGGTACAAGCCTGAGGTGCTGGCCGTGAAGGTGGCGGGCAAGAACATCGCCGAAGTATCGGCGATGGCCGTGCGCGACGCCCTCGCCTTCTTCGAGGCGCTGCCGGAGAAGCTGAGCGAATACCAGCTGCAGATCGCCCGGCCCATCCTGCGCGAGGTTTCTGCGCGGCTGGGCTTCCTCGCCGACGTGGGGCTCGAGTACCTCTCCCTCGACCGCGCGGCCAACACCCTCTCGGGCGGCGAGGCCCAGCGCATCCGCCTGGCCACCCAGGTGGGCAGCGGCCTCACCGGCGTGCTCTACGTCCTCGACGAACCCTCGATCGGACTGCACCCGCGCGACAACCAGCGCCTCATCGGCACCCTCAAGAAGCTGCGCGACCTGGGCAACACCCTGATCGTGGTGGAACACGACGAGGAGACGATGCACGCCGCCGACTGGATGGTGGACATGGGACCCGGTGCGGGCATCCATGGGGGCCAGGTCGTGGCCGAAGGCACCCCTGAGCAGATCGCAGCCCATCCCGAGAGCCTCACCGGCGCCTATCTGCGGGGCGAAAAGTTCATCCCCGTGCCCCGTGAGCGTCGCAAGGGCGCCGGCAAGGCGCTGATCGTCCGCGGCGCGCGCGAGCACAACCTCAAGAACCTGGACGTGGAGATCCCCCTGGGCCGGTTCGTGGTCATCGCCGGCCCCTCGGGCTCGGGCAAGAGCACCCTGATGCACGACATTCTCTACGCCCAACTCTCGCGCCAGATCATGCGCTCCAAGGCGATCCCCGGCCGCCACGACCGCATCGAAGGGGTCGAACACCTGGACAAGGTGATCGAGATCGACCAGAGCCCCATCGGCCGCACCCCGCGCTCCAACCCCGCCACCTACACCGGCGTCTTCGACGAGATCCGCGACATGTTCGCCAAGAGCCCCGAGGCGCGCAAGCGCGGCTACGCGCCCGGCCGCTTCAGCTTCAACGTCAAGGGCGGCCGCTGCGAGGCCTGCCGCGGCGACGGCACGGTGAAGATCGAGATGCTCTTTTTGCCCGACATCTATGTGCCCTGCGAGGTCTGCAAGGGCAAGCGCTACAACAAGGAGACGCTCGAGGTGAAGCTGCGCGGCAAGACGATCGCGGACGTGCTCGACATGACCGTGGAAGAAGCGCTCGAGTTCTTCCAGCACCACCCGGGCATCCGGCGCAAGCTTCAGCTGATGATGGACGTGGGCCTCGGCTACATGAAGCTGGGGCAGCCCTCCCCCACCCTCTCGGGCGGCGAGGCCCAGCGCATCAAGCTGGCCACCGAGCTGGGGCGCAAGGCCACCGGCAAAACGCTGTACATCCTCGACGAGCCCACCACCGGCCTGCACTTCGACGACGTCAAGAAGCTGCTCGAGGTGCTGCACCGGCTGGTGGACAAGGGCAACAGCGTGCTGGTGATCGAGCACAACCTCGACGTCATCAAGACGGCCGACTGGATCCTGGACCTCGGCCCCGAGGGCGGGCAGCGCGGCGGCTACCTGGTGGCGGCAGGAACCCCCGAGGAGGTGGCCCGCCACCCCGACAGCCCCACCGGGGCCTTCCTGCGCCGCATTCCCGAGATCGCCGAGAGGATCGGGGTCGCGGCGGACTGAGCCGCCGGCCGCAATCGGTATAGACTCTTCCTCATGAAACGCGCCGAGTGGCTCGCCCGCGCCCGCCGCATCGTGGTCAAGGTGGGCAGCGCCGTCATCGCCGGCCGGCAGGGGCTCGACCCCAACCGCCTCGCCGACCTGGGGCGGGGGCTGGCGACGCTTGCCCGCGGTCGCGGAGTGCTGCTGGTCTCGAGCGGCGCCATCGCCGCGGCCGCCCCCCGCCTGGTGCACAAACCACAGACGCTGGCGGAGCTGCAGGCGGCGGCGGCGGTGGGCCAGCCCGAGCTGATGCGGGCCTGGCAGGAAGCCCTGGCCGCCCACGACCTCGGCACCGCGCAGGTGCTGTTGACCGCGGAGGACCTGACCGATCGCCGGCGGTACCTCAATGCGCGCGCTACCCTGGAACGGCTCCTGGGATGGGGCGTGGTGCCGGTGATCAACGAGAACGACACCGTGATGACCGAAGAGATCCAGTTCGGCGACAACGACCAGCTGGCCGCGCGCGTCGCCGGCCTTCTGGGTGCGGACGCACTGCTGGTGCTCTCGGAGGCCGAGGCGCTGTTCGAGCGCGACCCGCGCCTCGACCCCGCTGCCCGGCCGGTGCGCGAACTCGACGCCGTCACCCCCGAGGTGCTGGCCATGGCCTCGGACCGGCCGGGCAGCGCCGGACGGGGGGGCATGAAAAGCAAACTGCTGGCGGCGAAGATGGCGCTCGACGCCGGCGTGCCCTTGTGGTTGTTGCCGGGCCGCCGCCGCGGCGTGCTGGAAGAGGCGCTCGCGGGGGCGCAGATCGGCACGCTGTTCCGCGCCCGCGAGCGGCGGTACGGCGGAGAGCGCCTCTGGCTGGCGCAGCTCTCGCGCCACGAGGGCACCCTGGTCGTCGATGCGGGCGCTGCGGAGGCGCTGCGCAAGCGGGGGCGTTCGCTCTTGACCGTCGGCGTTCGCGAGGTGCACGGCCGCTTCGCCGCAGGAAGCCCGGTGCGGGTCCTCGACCCCGAGGGCCGGTTGGTGGGCGTGGGCCTGTGCAATTTCGATCATCAGGACCTGCGGCTTGCGGCCGGTAGGCCTTCTCAGGAACTGGCCGCGCTGCTGGGCCGCGAAGCCCCCGAGGAAGCCATCCACCGCGATCACTTCGTGCTCCTGGAAGACCGCTAAACGGCGAGGCGCGGTATCGTGGGTACATGAGCGACGTACGCGAAACCGTGCTCGAGCTCGCCCGCGCGGCCCGTGCGGCCGCCCGCAACATGCAGGCCGCCAGCGGCGCGGCCAAGGAGCGGGCGCTGCTGCGTCTCGCCGAGCTTTTGGACGAACGCCGGGACGAGATCCTGGAGGCCAACGGCGCCGACCTGGCCGCGGCCAAGGAGGCGGGCCTCACCGGCCCCAAGCTGGGGCGGCTGGGCCTCGACGAGCGCACCCTGGCCGACCTCAAGAAGGGCTTGGCCCAGGTGGCCGCGATGCCCGACCCCGTCGGCGAGATCGACGGGATGCATGCGCTCCCCAATGGCCTGCAGGTGGGTCGGATGCGCATTCCCCTGGGGGTCATCGGCTTCATCTACGAATCGCGCCCCGGGGCCACCGTGGAGGCAGCGGGGCTCAGCCTCAAGGCCGGGAACGCCATCGTCCTGCGGGGCGGCAAAGAGGCGCTGCGCTCCAACGCCCTGCTCGTACGCCTTTTCCAGGAAGCGCTGCGGGAGAACGGGCTGCCGGCGGAGGCCGTGCAACTCGTTCCGGTCACGGACCGCTCGGCGGTGCTGGAAATGCTGCAGCTCGACGAGCTCATCGACCTGATCATTCCCCGGGGCGGCGAGGGCCTGATCCGGCTGGTCGCGGAGCACGCGCGCATGCCCGTGCTCTACCACGCCAAGGGGGTGAACCACCTCTACGTGGACGAGGAGGCCGACCTGGAGATGGCCCTGCGCATCGCTCACAACGGCAAGGTGCAGCGCCCGGGGGTGTGCAACGCCCTCGAAGCCGTTCTCGTCCACGAAGCCGTGGCCGCCGACTTCCTGCCGAGGCTGGAGGTAGCGATGACCGCGTCCGGGGTGGAGCTGCGGGCTCACGAGAACGCCCTCCCCCACCTTCAGAAGGCCCGACCCGCGGGCGCGGACGACTGGGGGCGCGAGTTCCTGGACCTGATCCTCGCAGTCAAGGTGGTCTCGGGGCTGGACGAAGCCCTTGAGCACATCGCCCGCTACGGATCCCACCACACCGAGGCGATCGTCACCGAGCACTACGCTCGCGCTCGCCGCTTCCTGCGCGAGGTGGACGCCAGTCTGGTGCTGGTGAACGCCAGCCCCCGCTTCAACGACGGGTTCCAGCTGGGCCTGGGGGCCGAGATCGGCATCTCGACCACCAAGCTGCACGCTTACGGGCCCATGGGGCTGCGCGAACTGACCACGACCAAGTTCGTGGCGTTCGGCGACGGGCAGGTGCGCGGCTAGGTGCGGCGAAAGGCCCTGCGGCGTTTCTTGGCACGCCTGGTGCGCGTCTACGGGCAGGCGCACGTCCCCTTCTTCGCGGCCTCGCTGGCCTACTACGCCCTGTTCAGTCTGCTGCCGCTCTTGCTGCTCATCGCCGGCGTTTTCGGCTTGATGCTCGAGAGCCGGCCGGACCTGGAGCAAGCCTTCATGCTGCAGATCGAGCACCTGGCGCAGAACCTCTTCCCCACCTCCGCTTCGGTGGGCGAGACCGTCACCCAGGCCTTGCGCAAGGGTGCGGCCAGCGCCACCCTCACCTCGGTGCTCGTCCTCGGCTGGACCGCCAGCAACTTCTTCGCCGCCCTTTCCTACGCGCTTTCGCTGATCTTCGGCGGACGCGGCCCCGGCTGGCGCGGACGGCTGCTGGGGCTGGTGGCGCCGCTGTTCCTGGGCCTCGCCCTGCTGCTCTTCAGCCTCGTGAGCCTGGCCGTCACCATGGTGCTCCCCTACCTCCCCGACGGACCCTGGCGCGGCTTCGTAATGGGTTCGCTGCCCTGGTTCGCCACCTTGCTGGCCTTCTTCGTGATCTACCGATTCCTGCCCTACCCCCCGCCGGGCTCGCTCCACGCCCTAGGCGCGGCCTTCCTGGCCTCAAGCGTCTGGACCGGCCTCTCGCGGCTGCTGCCGGGGCTGATCTCCCGCACCCGCTACGAGTCGATCTACGGCCCGCTGGCCGGCTTCCTGCTCGCCCTCTTCGGTTTTTATCTGGCGATGTGGATTCTGCTGGGCGGCGCCGCGGTGCTACGCGCTTTTTTCCCAGATGATTCGGAGACCCTTTAGGGTCAGGTCGTCGTCCACCACATCCAGCGTTTCGCAAACCGGCTCTACGGTGCGGGCGAAACCGCCGGTGGCGATCACCCGGGCCTCCCCCGCCTCGGCGAGGAAGCGCCGGACCATGCCATCGACGAGGGAGGCGTAGCCAAGGATCAGCCCCGACCTGAGGGCGTCGGCGGTCGAGCGCCCCACGGCCCGCGCGGGGGGGCGCGCAAGGTCGACCCGGGGCAGCTTGGCGGTGCGCAAGGAGAGGGCCTCGGCCGCGGTGCGGGGGCCCGGAGCGATGGCACCGCCGCGGTAGACGTCCGGAGCTTCGACCAGGTCAAAGGTGGTCGCCGTCCCGAAATCGACGACGACGTACCGGCCTCTGGGGTCGCCGTAGGCGAGTGCGGCCACGGCGTTCACCAGGCGATCGGCCCCGACCTCTGCGGGGTTTTCCAGATCGACCACCAGACCCGCACTCTGCGCGTCTACGAGCAGGGGGCGCACGCCGAAGAGCCGGTCCAGCGCCAGTTCGATCTCGTGCTCGACCGGGGGCACCACGCTGGAAACGATGGCGGCGGCGGGGCCCGACGCGCCCGACTCGTCGAAGAGCGAACGGAGCAGCACCACGTACTCGCTTTCCATGCGCAGCGGATCGGTGGCGACGCGCCAGCGCTCGAGCAGACGGCCTTCGTCCCAAAGGCCCAGGATGGTGGCGGTGTTGCCGACGTCGATGGCGAGGAGCATGGCTCCAGGATACCGCCTAGAAAAGGGTGAAGCCGGCGTAGAACGAAGGCACCAGGATCAAGAGGAAGCTGGGGTCCCCGGCGTTGAACAAGTCCGGCGGTGCGTAAAGAACGTAGTAAAGCACACCGGGCGAAAAATGCAGCTGCGCGCCCACGTAGATCCGCGGCGTTATGAACTGCTCGAGCCCGATGGAGACGTAGTTGTACCGAAGGACCCGCCCAGGGTTCGAAAAAGGCACCAGCGCGCCCACGCCCCAAAACAACTCGGACCCTCCGGTGCGCGGCAGCGGCCGGAAGAACCGACGGTAACCCAGGTGCAACCATACGGTGTTGGCGGCAAGGTGGGTGTTGGCCACGACCCGCCCCGCCCCGTCCAGCTCCGGTAGGTCGACCCCCAGCTCGGCCAGCGCCAGCGTGGTAATCGAAAAACGCGCAGGCGGCTCGCCTTGCGGGGTGGCCGCTAGCGCAAGGTGGGCGGCCGTCAAGGCCAGCCAGAAGAACCAAGATTTCATCGTACCCCCCTCCCCGGCGCCGCGCTGCTTGGCTTGCGGGCGCGTACGCCCAGTCTACGCCAGCTCCGGACCCGAGCGAGCGGCGGATGGATTCCAGGCGGCGGCCGAACGCGCGATCCCGAGAGCAGCGTTTCCAAACCGGCGCCCCGCTCGAAGCGGAACGGATCCGGCGAAAGGTGCGCCCGCCCCCGCGACCTCCAGATCGGCCGAAGCCCAAGGGCGTTTTGCGTCCCGTGCGCCCGCGCCAAGGGGGCGAGCGGCCGCAGAGCGGCCGCCATCCTGGCGGATCGTTTTTACGACGAGACCGGCCTGTACACCGGCGGGTTCCTGTCCTTATGGAGCGAACCTTGATGGGCCCGACCCAGAGGCTCGGCCGATTACAGGACCTGACCCCGCGGCGGCTGGCGGTGGTATGCTCGTGAACACGTCATGCAAGGCCACGAAATGGACCGCCTCAAACGCGGGGTCTACCTGGGCCTGTCCCTGGCCGGCACCTTCGCCCTCTTCGTAGGTTTTGCGGTGCTAACCCGCCCCACACGGGAAAACTACCTCCTCCTGGTCTACGCGGGGCTGCTGCTGGCCGTGGCCGCGATGGTCGTCCTGGGCGCACCTACGCGCTGGATCGAACGCTTCACCCTGACGATCACCGCCCTGTTCTTCCTGATCATGACCTGGCTCAACCTGCACGGCATCGGGCACGGCGCAGGCGTCTGGCCGCCGTTGCTCTGGGCGGGGATCGTCTACCTGCTCGCCTACGTGCTGCTGCCGCCCAAACAGGCCTACGCCTTCGCCTGGCGCTACTACCTGATGCTGCTCCTGGGCGGGCTGGTCGCCCTACAGCTCGGCGTCGCCCACGGCAGGCTGGGCGGAGAGCAGATCAACGACACGCTGCAGATCCTGCTCTCCAACCTCGGCTACCTCTGGATCTCGCGGCTCCTGGTCGCCTTCGGGATCCGGGCCGAAGCCGACCGGGCCCAGGCGAAGCAGATGCAAAAGCTCGCCGATACGGACGCTTTGACCGGTTGCCTGTCGCGGCGTCGCTTCCTGGAAGAGGCGGAGGCCGCGCTGACGAGCGAACGTCCGGGCAGTCTGATCCTCTTCGACCTCGACGACTTCAAGCAGATCAACGACACCCACGGGCACCCCACCGGCGACCGGGTCCTGATGCGCAGCGTCCGCAGGATCCTGCACAACCTGCGCGGGGAGGACCGGCTGGGGCGTTTGGGGGGCGAGGAGTTCGCGGTGCTGCTGCCGGGGCTGGGGCTGGACGAGGCGCTGCTGCTGGCCGAGCGGTTGCGGCGGGCGCTGGAGGCTCCCGGCGACGACGCGCCCGCGGTTACCGCGAGTTTCGGCGTGGTGGAAACCTCGGGCCTGGGCTCCACCCGGGAGCTGCTGACGCACGCCGATCGCGCGCTCTACCGCGCGAAGCGCGCGGGCAAGAACCGCGTCGCCGCGGCGCACGGCTGAACGGCGGTATCCTGGGGCATGGACCCAAGCGACCTGCTGCACGAACCTCCGCTCACGCCTTTTGGTGAGGTCGTCCCGCCCGTCTTCCAGAACTCGCTCTTCGCCTTCGCGACGACCGCCGAGTTCGAGGCGGCCATGCACTCCGGGGACCGCCCGGTCTACACCCGCATCGGCAACCCCACGGTGCGCGTCTTCGAGGAAAAACTGGCCGCGCTGGAGGGCACCGAGGACGCCCTCGCCTTCGCCAGCGGCAACGCAGCGATGGCCGCTGTGCTCTTCAGCTTCCTGAAGGCGGGCGACCGGGTGGTGGCCGCCACCCCCGTCTACGCCGGCACCTACGGGATGCTCACCAAACTGCTGCCCCGGTTCGGGGTACGGGTCGACTTCGTTGCCGGAACCGACACTCGAGCGCTGCTGGAGGCGCTCCCCGGTGCGCGGCTGCTGCTGCTCGAGTCGCCCACCTCGTACACCTTCGAGCTGCAGGACCTGAGCCCGCTCACCGAAGCGGCACGCCGCCTGGGCGTGCTGAGCGTCATCGACAACACCTACGGCGCCGGGGTCTACCTGCGCCCGGCACGCTGGGGGGTGGACCTGGTGGTGCACTCGGCCAGCAAGTACTTCTCGGGGCATTCGGACGTGGTGGCGGGGGCGGTGGCGGGACCCAGGAAGCTGCTGGACGCGGTGCGATCGCTGGGGACCGTCTTCCTGGGCGGGAAGCTGGCCCCCTGGGAGGCCTGGCTGTTGCTGCGCGGGCTGCGGACGCTGGAGCTGCGGCTCCAGCGCCACCAGGCGACGGCGCTGGAGCTGGCCCGCTTCCTGGAAGCCCACCCCAAGGTGAAGCGGGTCCTCCACCCCGGCCTGGAAAACCACCCGCAGCGCGAACTTGCGAACCGCTACCTCGAAGGCACGGGCGGGCTCTTCGCCATCGAGCTGGCAGGGGAAGGGGAAGCGCGCGCCTTCGCCGACGCGCTCGAGCGGTTCGCCATCGGCGTGAGCTGGGGCGGGCACGAGTCGTTGGTGCTCCCCCTGGCGGCCCAGCCGCGGGTGCGCGCGGCCTACGGCTTCGCACCGGGGCTGGTGCGGCTCTTCGCGGGGCTGGAGCCCGCGGAGGCCCTGAAGCGCGACCTCGAACAGGCGCTCGCGCGGCTCGGGTAACCTGAGGAGGAGGTCCGCATGAAACGAACCGCCCTGCTCCTGCTGGCGCTGCTGCTGCTGCTGGCGGCCTGTGCGCCCCGGGTCTGGTACAAACCGGGCGCCACCAGCAGCCAGCGCGACCGCGACCTGGAAGCCTGCCGCTACGAGGCGCAGGCGCGTTTCGCCGAGGCCGTCCCGCCGCTCGGCGCCTTCCGCGTCTACGTGGACGTGCCCTTCGGCACGCCCTACGAGCTGGAACGGCGCGTGGAAGACGCCGCGGACGACGCGGTGCGCGACGCCTACCGGGACTACGAAAACGCCTTCGTGCGCGCTTACGTGAACGACTGCATGGAGGCCAAGGGGTACGCGCTCGTCGAGGAGCGCTGACCGGGCCTTGTGCTCGGCGGGTGCGGCCGCTATAATCCTGAGTGTATCGGTCGGGATTGTAGCGGCCGCAGCATGGAGGAAGCATGACGAAGACACTCGAAATCCGTGACCTCTGGGTCAACGTCGAAGACACCCCCATCCTCAAAGGGGTCAACCTGACCCTCCCCCGCGGGGAGGTGCACGCCCTCATGGGGCCGAACGGGGCCGGCAAGAGTACCCTGGGCAAGGTCATCGCCGGCGACCCGAGCTACGAAGTGGTGCGGGGGCAGATCCTGCTCGACGGCGAGGACATCGCCGAGCTCGAGCCCGACGAACGCGCCCGCAAGGGGCTCTTCCTCGCCTTCCAGTACCCCGTCGAGGTCCCGGGGGTGACGATCGCCAACTTCCTGCGCTTGGCGCTGCAGGCCCGCTACGGCCAGGAGGTGCCGCTCACCGAGTTCTACGGGAAGCTGCAGCGCGCCATCGAAACCCTCGAATGGGACGAGGCCTACGTGACCCGCTACCTCAACGAGGGCTTCTCGGGCGGCGAGAAGAAGCGCAACGAGATCCTGCAGCTGATGGTGCTCGAGCCCGCCTACGCGATCCTCGACGAGACCGACTCGGGCCTCGACATCGACGCCCTCAAGGTCGTGGCCAAGGGCGTGAACGCCATGCGCGGCCCCGAGTTCGGCGCGCTGGTGATCACCCACTACCAGCGGCTGCTCAACTACATTGTCCCCGACGTGGTGCACGTGATGATGGACGGCCGCATCGTCAAGACCGGCGGCCGCGAGCTGGCGCTCGAGCTGGAGGAGCGCGGCTACGACTGGCTCAAGGAAGAAGTGGGCGCCTAGGAGGCCGCATGAGCGAAGCCGAACTCAAGCACATCGCCGAAGACTACAAATGGGGGTTCGCCGACGACGTCGAGCCCGAGCTGAAGCTCAAGGGGCTTTCCGAAGACGTGGTGCGGGCGATCTCCGAGGCCAAGGGGGAACCCGAATGGCTGCTCGAGTTCCGCCTGAAGGCGCTGGAGACCTACTTCCAGAAGCCCTGGCCGACCTGGGGCCCCGACCTCAGCGAGCTGCGCCGGCAGATGGACGACTTCTACTACTACGTCAAGCCCCCGGTGCGTGACGAGGCCCGCAGCTGGGACGAGGTCCCCGACGAGATCCGCCGCACCTACGAGAAGCTGGGCATCCCCGAGGCCGAGCAGAAGGTGCTCGCCGGCGTGGGGGCCCAGTACGACTCCGAGATGGTCTACCACTCCATCAAGGAGGAGCTCGAGAAAAAGGGCGTGATCTTCAAGTCGATCGAGGACGGCATCAAGGAGCACGAAGAGCTGTTCCGCCGCTACTTCGCGAAGGTCGTGCCCCCCAGCGACAACAAGTTCGCCGCCCTCAACTCGGCGCTCTTCTCGGGCGGTTCCTTCGTCTACGTGCCCCCTGGGGTCGACGTGGAGGTGCCGCTGCAGGCCTACTTCCGCGTCAACACCGAGGGCTTCGGGCAGTTCGAGCGCACCCTGATCATCATCGACCAGGGCGCCAAGGCCCACTACATCGAGGGCTGCACCGCGCCCATCTACACCACCGAGGCGCTGCACACCGGCGTGATCGAGATCGTGGTCCTGGAAGGGGCCGAAAGCCGCTACACCACGATCCAGAACTGGCCGGTGAACATGTACAACCTGGTCACCCAGCGTGCTTTGGTGCACGAGAACGCCTACCACATGTGGCTCGACGGCAACCTGGGCTCCAAGGTGACGATGAAGTACCCCTCGTCGGTCCTGAAGGGCCGCGGTGCCCGCAGCGAGATCCTCTCGATCGCCTTCGCCGGCGACGGCCAGCACCTCGACACCGGCGGCAAACTGATCTTCGCCGCGCCCGACACCTCGGGCTCGATCGTCTCGAAGTCGATCTCCAAGGGCGAGGGGCGCAGCAGCTACCGCGGCCTCATCAAGGTGCCCCAGAAGGCCGAGCGCGCCAAGGTCAACGTCGAGTGCGACGCGCTGCTAATCAACGAGGCCTCGAAGACCGACACCTACCCCTACATGGAGATCGCCAGCGAGAGCGCCAGCGTGGGGCACGAGGCCACGGTGAGCCGACTCGCCGACGACCAGATCTTTTACCTGACCACACGCGGCATCCCCGAGGACGAAGCGGCGGCGCTGATCGTGCGCGGCTTCATCGAACCGGTCGCCAAGGAGCTGCCGCTCGAGTTCGCCGTCGAGCTCAACCGCCTGATCGAGCTCGAGATGGAAGGGTCGGTGGGTTAGATGAACGAGATCGCGACCTCCCTTTCGCTGGAGAGCCTGCGCCAGCGCTCGAAGCAGCGGGGCGAGCCCGCCTGGCTGGCGGCCGCGCGCGAACGCGCCTGGCGAATCTTCGAGCGGCTGGACTGGCCCACCCGCAAGAACGAGGCCTGGCGCTACACCGACCTCGACCCCGCCTGGTTCGCGCTCGACCTCGAGGAAACCCGGCCCGCCGAGCTTCGCCAGCGGGACGAACTGCCGCGCGCGGTGCGCGAACGGCTCGCGGAGAGCGACGCCGAGGCCGCGCTGGTCTTCGAGGACGGTCGCCTCGTCTACGCCCACCTGCCCGCCGAGCTGAGCGCCAAGGGCGTGGTCCTCAGCGACCTCGCCGGCGCGCTCGAAGACCACGGCGAGCACGTGGAAGGCGCGCTCTACCAGGCGGTCACCGAGACCGGCCTGCAGGGCCCCGAAGACAAGCTCGCCGCCCTGAACGCGGCGCTGTGGGGTTACGGGGCCTTCGTCTACGTGCCTGCCGGGGTGACGCTCGAAGCGCCGATCGGCGTCTTCCACTACGCCGCCCGTCCCGGGAAGCTGAGCCTCAGCCGTACGCTGATCGTGCTCGACGACAACGCCGAGGCGACCTTCATCGAGGAGTACCTCTCGGAAGAGCTCGCACGCACCCACGTGGCCGTGGGCGAGCTGTTGCTGCGCCCGGGAGCGCGCCTGCGCCACGCCGGCGTACAGACCTGGGGCGCGGGGGCGCACCACTTCCACCGCCAACGGGCGCTGCTCGAGCGCGACGCGGTGCTGCTCGACCTGGCCGTCAACCTCGGCGGCTCGCTGGCCCGCACCGAGGTGGCCAGCGAGCTGGTGGGGCCCGGGGCCGACTCCGAGATGCTGGGGGTCTACTTCGCCGGTCGGGATCAGCACCTCGACCACTACACCACCCAGCACCACGTGAGCGCCCAGGCGCGTTCCGACGTCTACTACAAGGGCGCGGCCGCGGCGAACGGGCGGGTTGTCTACCAGGGGTTGATCCAGCTCGAGCCCACGGCGCAGAAGACCGACGCCTACCAGACCAACCGCAACCTGCTGCTCAGCCGCGAAGCCCGGGCCGAAAGCGTGCCTCAGCTGGAGATCGCCGCCAACGACGTGCGCTGCAGCCACGGCTCCTCCACCGCACCGGTGGACGAGGAGCAGCTCTTCTACCTGGCCACGCGCGGCATCCCCCGCGTCCAGGCGCAGCAGCTGCTCGTCGCCGCCTTCCTGGAAGAGGTGCTGGGGCGGGTTCCGCTCGAGAAGCTGCGCCTCCACATCGCCCGGATCATCGAAGGACGGCTCTCCGCATCCTGAGCTGCACCGGCCCGCACCGAACGGTGCGGGCTTAAACTGCAAGCAGAGGTGACGTGCATGTTCGACCCCGCAGCGGTCAAGCGCGACTTTCCCATCTTCGAACACCACCCGGACCTCGTCTTCCTCGACTCCGCCGCCAGCAGCCAGAAGCCGCGGGCGGTGGTGGAGGCGACGGTGCGCTACTACGAACACGACCACGCCAACGTCCACCGCGGCGCCTACGGGCTCTCGATGCGCGCCACCGAGGCCTACGAAACCGCGCGCCAGCGGATGGCGCGTTTCCTCGGCGCGGAAGCGGACGAGGTCGTTTTCGTGCGCAACGCCACCGAGGCCCTCAACCTGGTGGCCTACGCCTGGGGGCTCGAGCACCTGCGAGGCGGCGACGAGATCCTGGTCACCGAGATGGAGCACCACGCCAACCTGGTGCCCTGGCAGCTGGTGGCGGCCCGCACCGGCGCCCGCATCAAGGCCGTACCCCTGACCGCAGAAGGCCGCCTCGACCTGGACGCCTTCGCGACCCTGCTTTCAAAGCGCACCCGCGTCTTCGCCGTCACCCAGATGTCGAACGTGCTGGGCACGGTCAACCCGGTGGCCGAGCTGGCCGCCGCGGCGCGCGAGCGCGGGGCGCTGGTGGTGGTCGACGGGGCCCAGGCCGCCCCCCACCTGCCCGTGCGGGTGCGGGAGCTGAACGCCGACTTCTACGCCCTCTCGGGCCACAAGATGCTCGGCCCCACGGGCGCGGGCGTGCTCTGGGGACGGCGCGAGGCGCTCGCCGACCTGCCCCCCTTCCTGGGCGGCGGCAGCATGATCGAGGAGGTCACGATCGAGCGCTCCAGCTACGCCCCGCCGCCGCAGCGCTTCGAGGCCGGAACCCCGGCGATCGCCGAGGCCGTCGGCCTGGGGGCGGCGGCCGACTACCTGATGCGGCTGGGCATGGAAAACGTCTGGGCCCACGACCGCGCGCTGCTCGAATACGCCCTCGAGCGGCTGGACGAGGTGCCCGACCTGCACCTCTACGGGCCCCGCGGCGCGGACCGGGGCGGGGTGATCGCCTTCAACCTGGGCCGGCTCCACCCCCACGACCTGGCCACCGCGCTCGACGAGCGCGGCGTGGCCGTGCGCACCGGCCACCACTGCGCCCAACCGCTGCACCGGCGGCTGGGGGTCGCGGCCACCGCCCGCGCGAGCTTCTACGTCTACAACACCCCCAGCGACGTGGACCGGCTGGTGGAGGCGCTGCTGGAGGCCCGGAAGTTTTTCGCGGACTGGTTGTAGCCAAGGGGCGCGGCTCCCCGACAGCCGCACCCCGCTAGAATGGAGTTGGCATGAGCCTGCTCGAAGAACTCTACCGTGAGACGATCATGCAGCACGCCCAGCGGCCGCACAACTTCGGCCCGCTGGAGGGCGCTACCGTCAAGGTCGGCGGTCACAACCCCAGCTGCGGCGACCAAATCGAGCTCTACCTGAAGATCGAGGACGGCCGCATCGCCGAGGCCCGCTTCACCGGGCACGGCTGCGCCATCAGCCAGAGCTCGGCGAGCATGATGACCGACCTGATCCGGGGCCGGACCCTGGACGAGGCGCTCGAATTGGAGAGGAAGTTCAAGGCCATGGTGGTCGAGGGCGAGCCCCCGGCGCCCGAGCTGGGCGACCTCAGCGCCCTGCAGGGGGTGGCCAAGCTGCACGCGCGCGTCAAGTGCGCCACGCTGGCCTGGAACGCCCTGGAGCAGGCGATCGAGGAAGCGCGTCCGTCATGAAGGCCTACCGCGCCAAACAGGTGACCCCGCTGCTCGCGGGCGACGCCCACCTGATGCAGCTGTGGAAGGAGGCCGCGGGCGAGGACAAGATCGTGGCCTTTCAGAAGGACGGGGAAAACTGGGTGGGCGTTCGCGACGCCGCCCTGGTCGCACTCCTGGAATCGCGCGGCCTGAAAGGGGAACCATGGAATGGTTGACCTGCGCCAAACCCGTCGTGCTGCTGCACGCCTTTCCTTTTAGCCCCGAGATGTGGTCGCCCCAGGTGGCCGAGCTGGAAGGGCGCTACTCGGTCTACGCCCCCGCCCTGCCCGGCTTCGGCGGCCGCGAGCCGGGCGCGGCGAGCCTGGAGGCCTGGGCCGAGGAGCTCGACGAAACGCTCGACGACCTGGGTTTCGAGGAGACCGTCTTCGTGGGGCTGTCCATGGGGGGCTACCTGGCCTTCCGGATCTGGGACCTCTTCCCCGAACGCGTCGCCGGGCTGGTGCTCGCCGACACCCGCGCCCAGCCCGACGACGAGGCCGGCAAGGCCAGGCGCGCGGAGCTGGCGGCTCGGGTGCGCGCCGAAGGCACGGAGGTGCTGGTGGAAGGCTTCGTGCCCTCGCTGCTGGGCCCGGGCACGCGCGCCGCGGACACCGAAGAAAAGCGGGCGGTCCTTGAGTGGGTCGAGCGCTGGGTGCGCGAAGCCGATCCCGAAGGGGTGGCCCGGGCGCTCGAGGCGCTGGCGGCGCGCCCCGACTCGCGGCCGCTGCTGGGCGAGATCGAGGTGCCGACCCTCGTCCTGGTCGGCGAGGACGACGCCCTCACCCCGCCGGACGACGCCCGCGCCATCGCCGCCGCCGTTCCGGACGCCGAGCTGCTAATCCTGCCCGGCGCCGGCCACATGGCCAACCTGGAACGCCCGGAGGCCTTCAACACCGCGCTGCTGGGCTTCCTCGAAAAGGTCTACGGAGGCTAGCCGTGAGCGAACACGAATCGCTCAACGTCCTCGACAACCTGGTGCTCTTCCGCACCATGCTGGTCCACGCCGAAGAGAAGGCGGTCAAGGACCGCGACTTCGACGAGGCCGAGGAGATCCTCGAGCAGGCGCGCACGACCATCGAGGCGCTCAAGCCCGAGATCACCCCCGAGCTCTACGACGAGCTGATCCGCGAGTGGGTGGGCGCCACCCTCAAGGTGGACCACATTCAAAGCGACTACCCTCCGAACGAGTTCGACGAGCGCTAGTCATTCGCTTTTGGGCGCCCTGCGCATCAGCTCCTCGAGCACCCGCCGCGGATCGTCCCCACGGTAAACGACCCGCCATACGGCCTCGGTGATGGGAAGCTCCGCGCCGCTACGTGCCGCCCACTCGTGCAGCGCCGCGGTGGTGTGCACCCCCTCAACAACCTGCCGGCCCGTTTCCAGGTCGGCCAGGGTCGCCCCGCGCGCGAAGCGCTCGCCCGCGCTGCGGTTGCGCGAAAGCGGGCTCATCGCCGTAGCCATGAGGTCACCCAGACCCGAAAGCCCGTAGAACGTTTCGGTCCGGCCGCCGTGCGCGGTGCCGAAGCGCACCATCTCGCGCAGGCCCCGGGTGAGCAGCGCCGCCTTGGCGTTGTCGCCCAGCTCGAGCCCGTCGGCCATGCCCGCCGCCAGCGCCATCACGTTCTTGAGCGCCCCTCCGAGTTCCACCCCGGGAACGTCGGGCGAGGTGTAAACGCGGAAGGTGGGACCGCCCAACGCCCGTTGCACTTGCGCCGCAAGGTCGGCGTCCTCACTGGCCACCACCGCCGCCGCCGGCAGCCCGCGGGCCACCTCGGGGGCCAGGTTGGGCCCCGAGAGTACGGCCACCCGCGCCTCGGGCACGGCCCGGTGCATGATCTGGGAGATGCGCAACAGCCGGCCTTCGGAAAAACGCACCCCCTTCACTGCCGACACGTAGGCCCTTACGGGAGGCATCCCGGCCAGCACCGCCCGCACCCCCTTGGCGGGGACGGCGACCAGCACGAAGACCGCCCCTTCGACGGCACGCTCGGGGGTGCAGACGGGCCGCACGCCTTCGGGAAGGCGAACCCCCGGAAGGTACGCCACGTTCTCGCGGGTGGCCAGGAGCGCCTCCGCGAGCTCGCACCGCCTCGACCAGAGCGCGACCCGATGCCCGCTCCGCGCCAACAGCACGGCCAGCGCCGTGCCCCATCCCCCGGCCCCAAGGACGGCGACGTTCACCGGCCTACCTCAGCAGGTACAGCAGCTCGAAGGCCTCGTACCAGGCCCCCGCGAGCAGGAAGAAGGTGCCCAGCAGCAGGGTAAGGCCCAGGTAGCGCAGCCCCGCGCGGAAGCCGCCGCCACGGAAGGTCTCCCAAAAGAGCACCAGCCCCCCGAAGGTCACGAGGATGTAACCCTGGAGCTCGATCAGCAACGTAGGAACGTGCCAAACGTAGACCGACCAGGGAATCACCGCGGGGCTGAGTGCGAAACCGAAGACGTAGTAGCGCGCGGCGTTGACGAGCAGCGCCGGAAGCCCGAGCAGCAGCGCGGGAAAGAAGCTGGTCAGCAGCAGGCCATGGGTGAAGTTCCAGTAGAAGATCATCCAGGCCAGCCCGCTGACCCCGCCCTTCACCCCCTCCTCGAGCCCGATCGTCTCGATGGCGCCCCCAACGGCCTCCTGCAACGCCCGCGCCAGGTCCGGCATCGCGTAGGCGAGCAGGGCGCCGAAGACGAAGAGGCCGTAGAGCAGCAGGTTGACCGCCCAGTAGAGCCGCCGGTAGCCCGCAAACTGCACCCAAGCGCTGCGCAACCAACGGGTCACGCCCCCCTGGACCGCGTTGAGGAGGAGCAGCAGACTCACCGCCGCGAAGATCCAGCGGGTGACGGGGCTCTTGACCCATCCCGGCAGCAGGCCGCCGCTGGGACGCCAGGCGATTCTTTCCACCCGACCGTCGGCGACGACCACGACCACCTCGCCACCGACGGAGCCGCTCACGGCCGGGAAGCGTACGCGCTCGCCCCCGGCGGGCAGGGCGTCCGTCTGCGCCTCCTCAAGGTTGACCTCCAGCTCCGGGGGCGGCGGCGGAAAGGCCACGGTGCGACGCAGCAGGTCGGCGATCTCTTCGGGCGTCTTGCCCTGCAGGTCCTGCATCGAGACCGAGGGCGTCAGCTCCCCCTGGATCCAGCGGCTGACCGCGTCGCGCGCCACCGCCACCGGATCGCTCGCCTGTGCCCAGGCCGCGACGAACAGCAGCACCCCCACTCCCAAAATCCAACGTCGCATGCTACACCTCCTCGAGCGGCACGGCGCGGCGGCAGAGCGGACAGGCTTCGGGATCGTAGACCGGCGCCTCAAGCCGGGCCAGGGCCACGAAGGGGGCACCGAAACGCGCCGTACCGCCGCTGCGGTCGATGATCGCCGCGGCCGCCTGCAAGACCGCCCCCCGCGCCTGGGCGGCCTCGATCGCCTTGTGCAAGGAACCGCCGGTGGTCACCACGTCTTCGACGGCCAGGAAGCGGTCACCCGCGTTCACCTCGAGCCCGGGCCGGATCGTCATCCCTCCCTCTGGGGACTTTTCCGCGAAGACCGCGCGCGCGCCCAGCGCCCGCGCCACCACGAAGCTGAGCACGACCCCGCCGATCGCGGGCCCGATCACGAAGTCGAAGCGTTCGTCCGAAAACTTTTCGGCGATCGCCTCCCCGACCGCCTCGGCGAAGAGCGGGTGCTGCAAGAGCGCCGCCGACTGCAGGAAGACAGGCGAATGGCGGCCGCTGCGCAGCAGGAAGTGCCCCTCGAGCAGGGCGCCGGTCTTGCGGTAGAGTTCCAGAACGTCCACGGCCCCATCCTACCCGGCGAGCGCTCGCCGGTAGGCCTCGGCCTGACGCAGCGCCGCCGCCAGGTCGGGGCGGCCGCCCGGGTAGAAGAGGCTGCGCGAGGCCGACCACAACCGCCCCTCGCCCGGACGCGGCTCGGCCCCCTGCGCCCCCAGCCCCGGGACCAGGAAGAGGCTGCGGGGAAGGGCGGCGCGCAGCGCCTCGAGCGCCTCGGGATGGGTGCCGCCCACGACGGCCCCCACCCGGCTCCAAGGCTCCGCCGGCCAAGCTTCGGCCCACGCACCCACCCGCTCGGCCACGCGCAGGTAGAGGGGGCTTCCGCCCGCGTCCAGGTCCTGGAAGTCGGCGGAGCCGGGGTTCGAGGTCTTGACGAGGACGAAGACCAGGCCGCCGCTGCGCGCCGCGGCCTCGAAGAAGGGTGCGAGCGCGTCCCCGCCCAGGTAGGGGTTGACGGTCAGCGCGCTGCCGGGCCAGCGCTCGAGCGTGGCCTGGGCGTAAGCCTCGGCCGTGGAACCGATGTCGCCCCGTTTGGCGTCGTGAACCACCGGCAACCCCAGAACCCGCGCCGCGGCAACGAGGCGCTCCAGCAGGGCCCAGCCGGCTCCGCCCAGCGCCTCGAAGAAGGCGTACTGAAACTTGACCGCGGCCAACCCGTCCGAGAGCGCTTCCATCAACTCCAAGGCGTAGCGCTCCAGGTGTTCGAGGGGCTCCGGCCCCGGGTGCCACGCCGGCCGCGGGTCCACCCCCAGCACCAAGGGGGGGCGCGCCGCCACCTCCGAAACGAAGTCCAGACCCATGCCCCCATGTTACTTCAGGGTCCCGCGAAGCCCGTTCACAGCGCGATATCCGCCTTGACACCCTGCGCACCGGCGTGCTAGCTTAAGGTTCGCGCGGGCGGTTAGCTCAGATGGCTAGAGCGCTCGCTTCACACGCGAGAGGTCGGAGGTTCAAGTCCTCTACCGCCCACCAAAGACCCGGCCCCCTCAGGGCCGGGCGTTCTTTCGCCGCACCGGGCTCAGCGGTCCCTGCGCGCGAAAATCCAGCCCGCCAGCGCGAAGAAGAGAGCGATCCAGAACCCGAAGTTCAGGAGCATCAGGGCCGGGCCCCATGCGCCCAGGAAGCGGTCGAGCAGGTAGCCGACGGGCCCCACGAGCACCGGAACCTCCAGCGTCTTCAGCAACCCGATCCGCGCCAGCTCCATGGGGTTGGAGAGCACCGCCGCGAGCAGCGGTACCTCCAGGGGCCAGTCGGCGAGGGCCACCGCCACCCCCACGACGACCGGTTCGTAGAGCAACACCAGCACGGCCCAGAAGGCCAGCCCCAGGCCCAGGGCCCGGGGCGCCTCGGGGCTGAGCGCCGCCACCAGCGCGGCCACCCCTGCCCAGTAGAGGGCCACGAGCGCAAGCAAGCCGAAGAGGAGCAGCGTCGGCCCCGCGCCAAGGCCCAGCACGCCCCCGGCAAGCCCGGCCCCCAGCAAGAGCGGGGGCAGGAAAGCCCCGGCGACGCCGAAGGCTCCGGCGCGGTAGAGCCGCGCCGCCTTTCCGGGAAAGGCGGCCCAGAAGGCCCACTCCTCGCGCTCGGCGAGCAACGGCACCGCGAGCGCCAGCCACAGGGGCGGTAGCGCCAGCAGGGCGAGGGCGAAGGTGCTGACGAGGCCCACTTCCGCCCCCCGCGCCGCAAACACTGCGGCGAAACCCGCAAGCGCCGGCGCCGCGGCCCAGGCCCAAGGATTGCGCAGCAGCGCCTTCAAGTAGAGCGCGAAGAGGGCGGGGGCCTTGAATCCGGACATGGTCAGTAAGGCGGCACCCAGGCGTGCTGCCGGCCCTCGGCCACCAGCTCGTCCCAACGCATTCGGCGCACCCCTTGGAGCCGGCGCTCCCGGACGAAGCGGTCCGCGTCCTCGGACCGGGCGAAGGCCGCAAGCCCACCGCCCATCGGCGTACGGATGCGGCGGTGGTAGAGGAAGACGAGGTCGCCCACGGCGCGCAGCTCGACCCGGTCCGCTCGCGAGGCGGCGAAGTCGGCGGCGTAGAGTTCACGCGGTTCCGCCTTGGGTCCGCCGTAGCCGTTCAGGTGGTCCACCAGGCACTCGATGGCGTCGTAGCTGTAGACCTTGCCGGTGCGCGTGACCATCTGCGCGGCGTAGCGCGCGTCGATGACGGTCATGTTGCAGTAAGGGCAGACGTCCACCCCCACGCGCACCGGGCGGGCCTTGGCGAGCACCTGGAGGCTCCAGGGCACGCCGAGGCCGACGATCAGGCCTTTGAGCAGATCACGGCGCTTCATCGCAGCTCAGCCTACACGAGCCCGGTGTGCTTGGCGAGGAGCGGCACCAGGTTGGCCTCCGGGAGCGGGCTCAGGTCGAGCAGCTGGCGGTAGGTGTAGAAGTGGTAGCGGCCCAGGTTCGGGCGGTTGCGCACGAAGTCGCCGGCCTTCTTGGGGCTGGGCACGGCCACCAGGCGGGCCATCATCGTCGTCTTCAGCTTCTCGCCCCAAACGTAGGTGGCCTGCCTTGCGGGGACGAGGCCGAGGCGCTTGCATCCCTGAGGCAGGGCCTCAACGGCCATGACGTAAAAGGTGCTGCCGTCCCCGTCGACCAGCCCCTTGGCGTAGGCGTAGTTGAACATGCAGGCGAGCGACTCGAAGTGCAGCGCCTTGCCGTCCTCGAAGACGATCTGGGCGTAGGTGCGCTCGAAGAAACCCTCAGGGAACTTCTTGCCACGGAACGCCCCCTTGGGGGTGGCCAGGGGCATGCCGCAGAAGGCGCAGTGCCCGTCCTGCCAGGGAATCTCGGCCGCCGGGTAGATCTTGCCCATACCCGGTTCGGGCGCCTTCGCCATGTTCGGCATCCCGCTTCCGTTACCCATCGCCAGGACCGGGCTGAACAGCGCCCCCAACCCCAACGCACCCATGCCCTTGAGCAGCCTACGACGATCCTTCTTCATACAGCACCTCCCTTAACGTGTCCACGGGTTCGCGCAGCACGCGCGCCCCCGGAAGCACCTCCTCCAAATCGCGGCCGTCGCCGAGGCGGTAGCGGTAGAACGAGTCCACCGGACCGCGGGCGCGCAGCCGGCCGCGGGCCAGCAGCAGAGCTTCGTCGGCCAGGGCCTCCACCTCTTCGGGCCGGTGGGCGCTGACGATCACCGTGCCGCCTTTCGCCCGGTGCTCGTCCACCCAGCCGCGCAGCCGTGCGAAG
>JALSIA010000042.1 GCA_026981865.1 Thermaceae bacterium | reverse complement strand
CCCCACGATCGCCTTGTTGGGGGGCACCACCATGCCGGTCAGGCGGCTCACCAGCTGGCTGGCGCGGTAGAGCTCGCGGGTGTTCACGCCGGTCTCGGCCTCGAAGAAGTCGCGGCGGGTGTAGAGCGCCATCACCACCTCCTCCAGGCTGGCGTTGCCGGCGCGCTCGCCGATGCCGTTGACGGTGCACTCCACCTGGGTAGCCCCGGCGCGCACCGCCGCCAGGCTGTTGACCACCGCCATGCCCAGGTCGTCGTGGGTGTGGACCGACCAGTCCACCCCTTCGGCCCCTGGGGTGTTCTCAATGACGTAGCCCACCAGTTCGGCAAACTTCCAGGGCACCTGGTAGCCCACGGTGTCGGGAATGTTGATCGTGGTGGCCCCGGCGGCGATCGCCTCGCCGAAGATGCGCACCAAAAAGTCGGGGTCGCTGCGGCCGGCGTCCTCCGCCGAGAACTCTACGTCGTCCACGAAGCCGCGTGCGAACTTCACCGCCCAGACGGCCTTCTCCACCACCTCGTCGGGGCTCATGCGCAGCTTCTTTTCCATGTGCACCGGGCTGGTGGCGATGAAGGTGTGGATCCGCCGCCGGGCCGCCGGTTCGATCGCCTCGGCGGCCCGCTCGATGTCGGCCCTGGCCGTGCGCGCCAGCGCCGCGATGGTGGGGCCCTCCACCTCCTCGGCGATCCGCCGCACCGCGGCGAAGTCGCCCGGGCTGGCGATGGGGAAGCCGGCCTCGATCACGTCCACGCCCAGCCGCGCCAGTTGCTTGGCGATGGCCACCTTCTCGTCCGGGCTCAGCGCCACGCCCGGCGACTGCTCGCCGTCGCGCAGCGTGGTGTCGAAGATCTTAATCCGTCGCATCGCCTACGTCCTCCTCGCTTACGTGGGCCTTGAGGAAAGGCATCATCGCCCGCAGCTTGGGGCCCACCTGTTCGATGGGGTGCTGGGCCCACTTGTGGCGTTTGGCCTCGAGCACCGCCTGTCCGGCCTGGTTCTCCAGCACCCATTCGCGCGCGAACTCACCCTCCTGGATCTGGCGCAGCACCTCCTTCATGCGCTCCTTGACCTCGGGACCGATCACGACCGGCCCGCGGGTGTAGTCGCCGTATTCGGCGGTGTTGGAGATCGAGTAACGCATCCCCGCGAGCCCCGACTCGTACATCAGGTCGACGATCAGCTTGAGCTCGTGGAGCACCTCGAAGTAGGCGATCTCGGGCTTGTACCCCGCTTCGATCAGGGTCTCGAAGCCGTAGGCGACCAGCTGGCTGGCTCCGCCGCAGAGCACCGCTTGCTCGCCGAAGAGGTCGGTCTCGGTCTCTTCGGCAAAGGTGGTGGGGATCACCCCGGCCCGCGTCGCCCCGATGCCCTTGGCGTAAGCCAGCGCCGTGGGCAGCGCCGAACCGGAGGCATCCTGGTGCACGGCCACCAGCGCCGGCACCCCGCGGCCCGCCTGGTACTCGCTGCGCACCAGGTGCCCGGGGCCCTTGGGGGCGACCATCCAGACGTCCAGGTCGGCCCGCGGGCGGATCTGGCCGAAGTGGATGTTGAACCCGTGGGCGAAGACCAGCGCCGCCCCCTCCTTCAGGTTCGGCTCCACTTCCTCCCGGTAGACGCGAGCCTGCACCTCGTCCGGCAGCAGGATCATGACCACGTCCGCCTGGGCCACGGCCTCCGCTACGGGGGCCACGGCGAGCCCCGCCTCCTCCGCCTGCTTCCAGCGCCGCGAACCCGGGCGCAGCCCCACGACGACCCCCACCCCCGACTCGTGCAGGTTGAGCGCGTGGGCGTGGCCCTGGGATCCGTACCCCAGAACGGCTACCTTTTTGTCGCGAAGGAAACCTAGGTCTGCGTCGTGGTCGTAGTAAACGTTCATACCGCCTCCTTTTTCAATCTGGGCTTCAGTATAGCCTCGCCTCGGCTCATGGCGATCGCGCCGGTGCGCATCACCTCGAGCACTCCGTAGGGTTCCAGGCCGGCGATGAACCCCTCGATCTTTCCGGGGTCGCCGGTCACCTCGTAGATCGAACTCGAGCGCCCCACGTCCACCGGGCGGGCGCGGAAGGCCTCGACGATCTCCTTGATCTGCAGCCGCTCCTCCACGCCTTCGGTGCGCACCTTGACCAGCGCCATCTCGCGCTCGACGTGAGGTTCGGTATGGTCGGTCACCTTGATGACTTCGACCAGCTTGTTCAGCTGCTTCTCCACCTGTTCGATCGTGCGGTCGTCCCCGAGCACCACGATCGAGATGCGGGAGAGCCCGGGCAGGTGGGTCTTCCCTACCGCCAACGACTCGATGTTGAAGCCGCGTCGGGCGAAGAGCGAGGTGATGCGGGTGAGCACCCGCGGATGGTCCTCGACGAGCACGCTCACGATGTGCCTCACGACTGCACCTCCCGGGGGTTTTCGATGATCATGTCCTCGGCGCTCCCGCCCGCGGGAATCATCGGGAAGACGCCCTCCTCGTGGAAGACCCGGAACTCGGCCAGCACCGGTCCGTCGTGGCCCAGCGTCGCCTCCACCGCCTCCTTAAGGTCTTCGCGGCGCTCGACCGTAAAGCCCTTGATGCCAAAGGCTTCGGCCAGTTGGGCGAAGTCGGGGTTCGAGTCTTCGAGGTGCACCTCGGCGTACCGCTTGTCGTTGAACAGGTCCTGCCACTGGCGCACCATACCGAGGTAGCCGTTGTTGAGCAGCACGGTCTTGACGGGCAGCCGGTACTTGACGAGGGTGGCCAGCTCCTGCAGCGTCATCTGGAAGGAGCCGTCGCCGTCGAAGTTGAGCACCGTGGCCCCGGGGTGGGCCACCTGCACCCCCACGGCCGCGGGCAGGCCGAACCCCATGGTACCCAGCCCGCCTGAGGTGACGAAACTGCGAGGACGCTGCGGCCGCCAGAACTGGGCGGCGAACATCTGGTGTTGACCCACCCCCGTGGTTACGTAGGCGTCGCCGCCGGTGGCCTCCCAGAAGGCGCGGATGACCTCCTGTGAGGAAAGCCGTTCGCGGCGCGGCATGGGCAGCGGGTGCTTGCGCTGCCATTCGCGGATCCGCTCCCACCAGGACTCGAGCGCCAGCGCCTCCGCGGCCTGCGCCAGCTTCTCCGCCACCCAGCGGGCATCGCCCACGATGGGGACGTGCGTCTCCACCACCTTCCCGATCTCCGCCGGGTCAATGTCCACGTGGATCAAGGTCTTGACGTTGGGGGCGAACTTGGCGATGTTGCCGGTAATGCGGTCGTCGAAGCGCATGCCGATCGCCAGGATCAGATCGGCGTGCTGAATGGCGCGGTTGGCGGCCACGGTGCCGTGCATGCCGGGCATACCCAGCACCTGCGGGTGGTCGCCGGGCAGCACCCCCAACCCCTTGAGCGTGGTGATCACCGGAATCCCCGACTTCTCGGCGAACCGCCGCAGCGCCTCGGCCGCCTCATGCCCGCCGCCGCCGACCATCATGACCGGACGCGCGGCACCGCGAAGCGCAGACAACGCCTTCTCAAGCTGGCGGGGGTGCCCTTTGGTCGTGGGACGGTAGCCCGCGAGCCGCGGCTGTACGTCGAAACTTCCGGTGAACTCTTCGAGCTGAACGTCCTTGGGCACGTCGATGAGCACCGGCCCCGGCCGGCCCGTGGAAGCGATGAGGAAGGCTTCCTTGACGATTCGGGGGATCTCGTTCACGTCCTGCACCAAGTAGTTGTGTTTGGTGACGGGCATGGTGACGCCGGTAACGTCGGCCTCCTGGAAAGCGTCGGTGCCCACGGCCGCCCGGGCCACCTGGCCGGTGATGGCCACGATCGGCACCGAGTCCATGAGGGCGTCGGCCAACCCCGTAACCAGGTTGAGTGCGCCCGGACCGCTGGTCGCGAAAACGACGCCGGTCCGCCCCGAGCTGCTCGCGTAGCCTTCGGCCGCATGGATCGAGCCTTGCTCGTGGCGGCCCAGGACGTGCTTGAACTCGGGGCGGTCGTACATGGCGTCGTAGATGGGCATGTTGGCCCCGCCCGGCACCCCGAAGATCACCTCCACGCCTTCCCGCGCCAGGGCTTCGAGTATCGCTGCCGCTCCGTTCATTCCTCTTCCCCCTCCTACCAAACGAACACCCCGCCATGGGCGGCGGGGTGCGGTTTGCTTAAAACGAAAAGACGCTACGTCAGCAAGCCACCCCCGCCTCGACCTAGTACTAGGCCGAGCGCGGGGCGAATAATAATGCTCGCAAACGAACGCATCTTGCCGCGATTGTATGCCCGGCCGCGCGGGCTGTCAAGCGCGGTGGGCGCAGCCGCCAAACTGTAGTGGAAGTGGACCGCGTACCACCGGGAGGCGTTTGGTGCATGGTGCGGGTGCGTAGTCCGTGGTAGCGGGACTGCGTAGCCTGTGGCGTGAAGCTTGTGGCTCGTGGCGGGCTAGTTAGCGGCAACGAAATCACGGCTTCGCCCACGGCATGGACCCTGAATCAAGTTCAGGGCAGGCTCCCGGATCTCCCTAGGCTAGTAGCCTCGGTCGTCCGGGGAAAAGTCGTTGCTTAAGAAGTGAAAAATTGATCGTGTCCCCGGCCAAGCGGGTCATTTTGACCCGCGCGAGCTGGGCTTGCCCCGGACTGGATCCGGGGGTCCATGCCGCACCCAAACTCAGCGGTTCGGTCGCCGCAAAGCAAGGCTCCCTCCCCTGGGGGAGGGTTTGGGAGGGGGTTGTGGGCGCCAACGCAGCCATCGCCCATCATTCG
>JALSIA010000041.1 GCA_026981865.1 Thermaceae bacterium | reverse complement strand
CGACATCGAACACCTGCGCGAGATCCGCCGGCTCACCCAGGAGCTGGGCGTCAACCTGGCCGGCGTCGAGGAGATCATGCGCCTGCGGCAGGAGCTCGAGGCGTTGCAGGAGCGCTTCGAGGCCGAGGCCGAGCGCTTGAAAAAGGCTCTCCAGGATGAAGCGGCCAAGATCGAGACCCTACCCGCGCTGCCGGGCGAGGTCGAGGAGGGGTCCAGGGCCGCCCCCAGCGACCGGCCCGTCTACGTCATCTCCGTCGCCGCCGAGCTGGTGGACATGCACCCCCAGACCCTGCGCCTGTACGAGCGCAAGGGCCTGATCCGCCCCAAGCGCAGCTCGGGCAAGACCCGCCTCTACTCCGAGCGCGACATCGAACACCTGCGCGAGATCCGCCGGCTCACCCAGGAGCTGGGCGTCAACCTGGCCGGCGTCGAGGAGATCATGCGCCTGCGGCAGGAGCTCGAGGCGTTGCAGGAGCGCTTCGAGGCCGAGATCGGCCGCCTGCGGCTCGAGCTCCTGACCAAAGTGGGCGATGCGCGCGGGTCCGATGGTGAAGCGACCCCGGAGGTGGGCGGCGAGGGCGCGTAAACTAGGGGCATGAACGATCCCCTGAATCAGCTCCTCGAATTCCTGGCCATTCCCTCGGTCTCCGCCGACCCCAGCCACAAAAAGGACGTCGAACGTGCGGCGCACTGGGTGGCGGATCGTCTGGCGGACTCCGGGTTCGCGGTGGAGGCCATTCCCACTGCGGGCCACCCCATCGTCTACGCCGAGAAGCTGGTGGACGCTTCGGCGCCCACGGCGCTCGTCTACGGGCACTACGACGTGCAGCCGCCCGACCCGATCGAGCTCTGGGAGACCCCTCCCTTCGAGCCTACGATCAAGGACGGCAAGATCTACGCCCGCGGCGCCTCCGACGACAAGGGGCAGGTCTTCGCCCACGTGGCCGCGGCCGCCCAGCTTGGCGGCGACCTGCCGGTGAACCTCAAGTTCCTGATCGAGGGCGAGGAGGAGGTGGGCAGCACCCACCTGGGGGACTTCGTGCAGGCGAACCGCCGGCGGCTGGCCGCCGACGCGGTGCTCATCTCCGATTCGCCGATGTTCGCCCCGGGGCTGCCCACGCTCACCTACGGCCTCCGGGGGCTCGCCTACCTGGAGGTGCGCCTGCGCGGCCTCGCCCGCGACGTTCATTCCGGCGCCTACGGCGGCGCGGTGCCCAACGCCGCCCACGCCGCAGCCTGGATGGTCGCCCAGCTCAAGGATCCCATGGGCTGGATCCGCATCCCCGGTTTCTACGACGACGTCGTCCCCGTCGCCCCCGAAGAGCGGGCGATGTGGGCCCGGCTCCCCTTCGACGAGGAGGCCTTCAAAGCCGAGGTGGGGGCCGAGGCCGCCCCCGGCGAGCCCGGCTACGGCATCCTGGAGCGCCGCTGGGCACGCCCTACACTCGACGTGAACGGTCTGGGCTCCGGCTACCAGGGCGAGGGGTCCAAGACGGTCATCCCCGCGGAGGCCTTCTTCAAGTTCTCGATGCGGCTCGTGCCCGATCAGGATCCGGAGAAGATCGCCGACCTGGCCGAGGCCTACCTGCGCGAGATCCTGCCCGAGGGTTACGCCATGGAGGTCATCCGTTACCATGGCGGCGATCCGGTGGTCGTTCCCACCAACTCGCCGCCCCTGCAGGCCGCGGCCCAGGCCCTCGAGGAGGCCTGGGGGCGCGAGACCGTCTTCACCCGCGAGGGCGGCTCGATCCCCATCGTGGCCGACTTCATGCGCGAGCTTGAGGCCCCGGTGGTGCTCATGGGGTTCGGGCTCGAGAGCGACAACCTGCACGCCCCCAACGAGAAGTTCGATATCGTCAACTTTGAAAAGGGCATCGAGGCCAGCAAGAACTTTTTGCGGCTGCTGCCCATGTACCTGAAAGGAGGCTCCACGTGATCCTGACCACCACGAGCCAGATCGACGGAAAGCCGGTGCAGGAGTACAAAGGCGTCGTTCACGGGGAAACCATCGTGGGCGCCAACATCTTCAAGGACCTGATGGCTTCGGTGCGCGACGTCTTCGGCGGCCGCTCCGGCGCTTACGAGGCCGAGCTCAAGAAGGCGCGCGAGCTGGCCCTCTCCGAGCTCGCGGAAGAAGCGAAGAAGCTGGGCGCCAACGCGGTGATCGGGATCGACCTCGACTACGAGGTCATCGGCCAAAGCATGCTCATGGTCACGGCCACGGGTACGGCCGTGCGGGTCTAGGGGGTAGCGATGAAGATCGAAAAGGGGAAACTCGGCAGCGTCTTCTACGGAGGGCACCTGATCGGCGGCGAAGAGGTCGTGGAGGGGCCGCTCTTCGAGAGCCGCAACATGGCCGACCGTGACGATCGGGTGGGCGTTTTTCCAGAAGCTTCACCCGAGCTGGTGCGGCGCGCCGCCATGGCGGCGCGAAAAGCCTACGCGGAGTGGTCGCGCACGCCGGCGCCCATCCGCGGGCAGGTGCTCTTTTCGCTGGCCAAGATCCTCGAGCGGGAAAAAGAAACCTTGAGCCGGCTGATGGTGCGCGAGGTGGGCAAGACGCTCAAGGAGGCGCGCGGCGACGTGCAGGAGGCCATCGACACCGCGGTCTTCTTCGCCAGCGAGGGGCGACGGCTCTACGGGCAGACCGTGCCCAGCGAGCTGCGCAACAAGGACCTCTCTACCTACCGCCGCCCCCTGGGCGTGGTGGGGATGATCACCGCCGGCAACTTTCCCATCGCCGTGCCCAGCTGGAAGCTGATTCCCGCGGTGCTCACCGGGAACACCGTAGTCTGGAAGCCTTCGGACGACTCGCCCGTGCTCTCCTACGTCTTCGTCAGGCTCTTGGAGGAGGCCGGCCTGCCGCCGGGCGTGATCAACGTGGTCTTTGGGGGCGGGGCGGGCAGCACCGGCGAGTGGGTGGTGAACGGCATCGACGAGGGGCTCTTCGACAAGTTCGCCTTCACCGGCAGCACCAAGGTGGGGCGCATCATCGGCGAAAAGGCGGGGCGCGCGCTCATTAAGGCGACGCTCGAGCTCGGGGGCAAGAACCCGCTCGTGGTCATGCGCGACGCCGACCTGGAGAACGCCGTCACCGGCGCCTGGTGGAGCGCTTTCGCCACCGGAGGCCAGCGCTGCACCAGCGCGGGCAACATCATCGTGGACGCACCCATCTACGATGCGTTCAAGGAGCGCTTCTTGGCCAAGGTGAAGAGCACCGTCATCGGCGACCCGGTGGCCCACGAGAACGTTCACTACGGACCCTTCTTCAACGAACGCCTCTTCCAGCGCTGGATGGAGCACTACGACTGGGGCGAAGCCGACGGCGCGAAGCTGCTCCTTGGCAAGGGCCGCATCACGGGGGACAACCCTTACCCGAACTTCAAGGGCGACCCTGATAAGGGTCTCTTCGGCCACCCCACGGTCTGGGAGGCCGAGCGCGGCATGAAGCAGACCCGCGAGGAGATCTTCGGCCCCACGATCAACCTCATCAAGGTGGACGGCATCGACGAGGCCATCGAGACGGCCAACGACCACCCCTACGGCCTCTCGAGCGCCATCTACACCAACCACCGCCTCTGGGCCTACCGCTTCAAGAACGAGATCCGCGCCGGCATGGTCAACATCAACAACACCACCGTGGGCGCCGAGGCGCACATGCCCTTCGGCGGGACCCGCGCCAGCGGCAACGGCGCGCGCGAAAGCGGCATCTGGGTCATCGAAGAGTACACCGAGTGGCAGGCGGTCAACGACGAGTTCTCGGGCAAGCTGCAGCTCGCTCAGATGGACACCGAGTACACCGCACCCAAAACCCCTGAGGACTGGAAGACGCTTCTGGGCCTCTGAGCTGCTGCAACAAGTCCTTTCGCCCCCGGCTGGACTGGGGGCGATTCCGTCTACCCACCGTCAGGGTCGGCGGGGGTCGCGCTTGGCGTCGTAGTAGAGGTACTCGGCGTAGACGGGCACCTCGAAGTAGGCCTTGCCGGGGGCCGCTTCGTCGGGGTCGAGCACCCCGTTCAGGTTGACGTCGCGGTAGCCGTAGCCGAAGCGGTAGGGGCGGGTCTGGTTTTCGTAGGTGCCGCTTGCGGTGGTCAGCTTCTCCACGTTGAAAAAGCGCGCCACCAGCCGGCCCATGCTGTAGTACTCGACCACACCGTAGTCGAAGCCGAAGGTCGTGCCCACGGTGCGGCCGATCTGGTTGAGCCGCTCGGGCGAGAAAAAGTAGCGAAAGGCCAGAAAACCGCCGAGCAGCAGAACGACGACGAGCGCTAGAACGAGACCGAAGCGACGCAACATGTTTTGAGTATAGTCGTCTTAAGATGAAGGCAAGTTACGACGCACTGATCGTGGGAGCCGGGATCGTCGGGGCCGCGGTGGCCTACCGGCTTGCGGAACGGGGCCTTTCGGTGGCCGTGCTCGAAGCGGAGGCGGTTCCGGCGGCCCAGGCGACGGCGAAGAGCGCCGCCGGGGTAAGGGTGCAGTTCAGCGAACCGGTCAACGTTCGGCTCAGCTGGTCGAGCATCCAGGAGTACCGCGATTTTGAGGAGCTCTTCGGCGTTTCCAGCGGCTACCGCCCGATCGGCTACCTGTTCCTCGTCCCTCGGGAGCTCGAACGAGCCTACGAGGATGCGCTGGCGTTGCAGCGCAGCCTGGGCGTCCCGGTGGAACGTCTGGAGCTGGCGGAGGCGCGGGCCAAGGTCGACTTTGATCCCGCAGGGCTCGCCTTCGCCACCTGGGGCCCCGCCGACGGCGTGATC
>JALSIA010000040.1 GCA_026981865.1 Thermaceae bacterium | reverse complement strand
GGACGACGCCTGCCGGGTGCTGCTCATCCGCACCACCAACCTGAGGGGCGAGCCGGTCTGGACGCTGCCCAAGGGGCTGATCGAGCCCGGCGAGCGCCCCGAGGACGCGGCGCTGCGCGAGGTGCGCGAGGAGACGGGCTACGCCGCCGAGATCGTGCGACCGCTCGAGCCCAGCACCTACTGGTTCGTGCGCGACGGGCGGAAGGTCAAGAAGCGGGTCGACTGGTTCCTCATGCGCCCCCGCGGCAAGGTGGGCGAGCACGATCGCGAGGTCGAAGCCGTGGCCTGGGTGCCGCTCGTCGAGGCCGCAGAGCGCCTGACCTACAGGAGCGACCGTGCCCTAATGCGCCGCCTGGCTGCCGAGGGGCGGAGCTGCGAGGCGTCAGGCGAATGAGAGGGCCTTCGGCCGCTTCGTCCCTGGGAGCCATTTCGCAGTCGAGCTAGCATAAGGGCATGCGCCATATCACCCGAAAGCTCGAGCCCGGCGAAAAGCTGGGCAAGCGGGAACTGCTGGCCATCGGGGTCGGCGGCATGATCGGGGGCGGGATCTTCTCGGTTCTCGGCATCACCGTGGCCCTCTCCGGCAACGGCGCGCCCTTCGCCTTTCTGGTCGGGGCGGTGGTCGCGTTGGTCGCCGGTTACTTCTTCGTGCGCCTCGCGCTTCACTTCCGCGATGACGGCGGGGTGTTCACTTACCTGCGGGGGGCCTGGCCCCGCGTTCCGGCGCTGCCCGCACTTGCGGGCTGGATCCTGCTGGCCATGTACGTGGGCACGCTGGCGCTCTACGCCTACACCTTCGCCGCCTACGGGGCCGACCTCCTGGGCGAACCCGGCCTGCGGCCGCTGCGCATCTTCCTGGCCCTGGGGGTGCTGGCCTTCTTCGTACTCGTCAACCTTGAGGGCGTGCGGGCGAGCGGGACCACGGAAGACCTGATGGTCTACACCAAGCTGATCATCCTCGGCCTCTTCGCCCTCATCGGCCTGTTCCGGGCCGACTACGAGCGCTTCCTTCCGGCCTTCGACCAGGGGGTGACCGCGGTCTTCCTGGGTGCGGCGGTGATCTTCGTCGCCTTCGAGGGGTTCGAGCTGGTGGCCAACGCGGTCAAGGAGACGCGGGATCCAGAGCGGGATCTGCCCTTCGGAATCTACGGCAGCATTCTGGTTACCGCGGCCGTCTACGTGCTGCTGGCCGTCGTGGCCGTCGGCTCCCTCTCGTTGGCCGAGATCCGGGCGGCCAGCGATTATGCGCTGGCCAAGGTGGCCGAGCCGGTTCTGGGCCAGGCCGGCCGCTACCTGATCGCGCTCTCCGCTCTGCTCGCCACCAGCTCGGCCATCAACTCGACGCTCTTCGGCGCGAGCCGCATGGTGGCCGAGATGGCGCAGGAAGGCAGCCTGCCCCGGGTCTTCGCCGCGCGCGACGCCCGCGGGGTCCCCTGGTTGGGCGTGGTGGCGCTGGCCGTGGCGGCCGGGGCGTTCGCGGTGCTGGGCTCGCTTTCGCTGATCGCCGAGTTCTCCAGCCTGACCTTCCTCCTGGTGGTGCTCCTGGTGGCGCTGGCGGGTTGGAAGTTGCGCCGGGAGATTCACGTGAATCCCTGGCTGGCCGCAGCGGGGTTCGTTTTGGTGCTGGTCGTGGCCGCGACGCTGCTGGGTTACCTGGCGGCCCACCGTCCGGACGAGCTGGTTGCACTGCTCGCGATCTACGCTGGAGTGGGTTTGGGGGCGCTGTATTTCGGGCGCCGTGTTCGGGCCGCCGGTTGACGGCACCGCCCTGCGATCTCCGGTCGATCGGCCTCAGGCTGCGGGTTGCGGTTCGAAGAGGCTGAGGAGCGATCGCGCCGCCCGACCGAGCAGGGGAACCCCCGTGTCCGAACCGCGGAGGACGAGCGCCAGGCCCCAGAGCATCAGCAGCCCGACAACGATCGTTACCCCGCCGAAGGTCCAGTAACTGGACAGGGTCACGAGGTTGTCGAAGCCAAAGGTCGAGGGCGGCTTCGTAGCGAAAACGAAGTACAGCACTTTCTGCAGGACGCCCTGCACGAAGTTGTACACGACTACGAGCAGGAAGATCTGCATGGACTGGAAGGCTAGGTAACCGGCACCCTTGCGCAGCATCCATGCGAGCCCCAAGAAGAGCAGCGCGAAGAAGAGGCTGTCTTCGCTTCCGCGCAGCATCTCGGAGACCCTGGTGACGGCAAACTCGTTTACCGAGGGCGTCGCGTACAGGATGAGGAGATGGAGCAAAGGCAGGCCGATCAGCACCGCGGCCCAGAAAACCATGGCCCAGATTCGTTCGCGTTTCGTCGTCACGGATCCCTTCCCTTCTCAAGAACTTCCTTGGTGCAGTCGAAGGACATTCTACCCAGCAGCCGCACATTTCAAGGGTCAGCGAGCCGTTGGGGGCGTTCCTTCAGGTCGTGCAGGAGGTCCCCGCTTCGGCGGAGCCGCTCGGGCGCGGTTTCCAGGTTGAAGTCAGGGGGTTCGAAGCCGCCCGCTTCTATCTCGTCCTAGCCCAGCGGTGGGCTCACCGGCGCGCCGGCCGTAGGGGGCAGCGGTGTTGCGGCCGTAGCCGTTCTGAGCGTAGTCGACGAAGACGCCGCGGCCGCGGTGGGTGGCCCCGTGGGGAAGCCGCAGGAGGCCGCCCGAGCGTTCGGCGAGCCTGGCGGCGAAGGCCTTGGTCCAGGCCCGCACCTCGGCGTGGGTGTAGCGGCCGGGCTCGAGCGGAACCAGCAGGTGCAGCCCCCGCCCGCTGCCCGTCTTGGGCCAGCCGGCGAGCCCCAGTTCTTGCAGCTCCCTCCGCACGAAGCGCGCCGCTTCCAGCACGGTGCCGAATCCGGCCGCGTCGCCCGGGGCGGGCGAGGTCGGCGGTGGTGCTGGCCCAGGCGTGGAACTCCACCGCCGCCTGGTCCGCCAGCCAGATGAGCTGCGCCGCGTCTTCCACCAGGATCAGGGGCACCTGCCCCGTTCGGGTCTTGGGATTGTAGAGCACGTAGGGCAGCCAGTCGGGGGCGTAGTCGGGCCGCTTGCGCCGGTGGTAGCAGCCGGCGGCGATGCCGTCGGGGCACATCACCAGCGTGAGCGGCCGCCCCCGCAGGTAGGGCAGCATCACCGGGGCCAGCGCACGGTAGTAGCGCAGCAGGTCGCCCTTGGTGCCGCCGCACCCGGGCCAGAAGACCTTGTCCAGGTTCTTGACCTCGACCCGGCGGCCCGCCAGCTCCCAGATCTCGCGCCCGGCCACGCCGCCCCCTAGACGGGCCGCCCCGCCATCATGAAGCTCGCGGTCATGCCGCCGTCCACCGGCAGCACCGCCCCGGTGATGAACGAGGCCTTGGGCGAGGCCAGAAAGAGCACGGCCTCGGCCACCTCTTCGGGCCGGCCCAACCGCCTGAGGGCGTGCAGGTCTTCCCAGTCGCGCCGGGTAGCCTCGGGGTCGGGCGAGCGGGCGATGGCCTCGAGCACCCCTTCGGTGGCGATGGCGCCCGGGGCCACGGCGTTTACGCGGACCCCCAGAGGCGCCAGGTCGAGCGCTAGCGAACGGGTCAGGTTGACGAGGCCCCCTTTGGAGGCGTTGTAGGCGGCGTTCTCCTGTTCGGCAAACAGCCCCTGCACGCTGGCCACCTGCACGATCGCCCCGCCCCGGCCCTGCGGCAGGGCGCGGGCGAAGAGGGCCGAGAGGTGCATGGGGGCGGTGAGGTTGACCTCGAGCACCCGCCGCCAGTCGTCCAGGCGCACGGTGAGCGCCGAGCCCGGCGCGGAGACGGCGGCGTTGTTCACGAGGACGTCCACCCCGCCCAGCGCCCGCCGCGCCTCTGCGAAAGCGCGCTCGCGCGCCGCCTCGTCGGCCAGGTCGGCCTGCACGAAGACCGCGTCCAGCTCACGCGCCGCCGCTTCGCCCGCCGGGTCCACGTCCAAAAGCGCCAGCCACGCCTCCTCGCGGGCGAAGGCCCGGGCGATCGCGCGGCCGATGCCGCGGGCCGCTCCGGTGACGAGCACGCCGGTACCTTCGAACATGCCCTCAGTCTAGACCGTGGTTCCAGGGGAAGCGGCGGAGCCGGGCCCCGCCGCATACGAAACGGTTGGCTCAGGCGTAGCAGTCCGGACCCGGCGGGAAGATGGCGTCGATCTTCTCGATGATCTCCGGGGTCAGCTCCACCTCGACCGCGCCCAGGCTTTCTTGCAGCTGCTCGGGCGTGCGGGCGCCGGTGATGGCGCTCGAGACCTGCCCCTTCCGCAGCACCCAGGCCAGCGCCAGCTGGGTGCGGGTCACGCCCAGCTCGTCGGCCACGGCCTTCAGCTTCTTGACCCGCTCGCGGTTCTCCTCGGTGAGCAGCCGCTCGCGGAACTGCTCGTACTGCGCCAGACGCGAGCCCTCGGGCAGGCCCTCGTCGTACTTGCCGGTGAGCACGCCCTGCCCCAGCGGGCTCCAGACCACCAGCCCCATGCCGAAGCGCTCGGCCTCGGGGAGGATCTCCTTCTCCACCCGGTCGCGGTAGACGAGCGAGTACTGCGGCTGCTCCACCACCGGCGCGGCCAGCCCGTTGGCGCGGGCGAAGGTCACCGCCTCGGCGATGCGCGCCGCCGGCCACTCGCTGGTGCCCCAGTAGAGGATCTTGCCTGCCTTCACCAGGTCGCTAAACGCCGTCACGATCTCCTCCATGGGCGTCTCGGGGTCGTAGCGGTGGGCGAAGTAAAGGTCCAGGTAGTCGGTCTGCAGCCGCTTCAGGCTGCGGTCGATGGACTCGTGCACGTGCTTGCGCCCTAGGCCGCGGCCGTTGGCGTCCTCGCTGG
>JALSIA010000039.1 GCA_026981865.1 Thermaceae bacterium | reverse complement strand
TGGCGTCCGGACAGTGGCCCTGGGCCAGCAGGCGCAGGACCTGGCGCTCGCGGCGGGTGGGGAGGTCGAAGGGAACGGTGGGCGGCGACCCCACGCGACGACCCGAAGCCACGAGGTCCAGCGCGGCGCTGATTTCACCAAGCGAATTGGGCTCGATCAGCACGCCCGCGGGCCTGCGCTCGAAGAGGTCCAGCAGGTAGAGGGGGTGGCGGTTGAAGGTGAGAACGAGGGCCGGGCGCGGCAGCGGGTCCAGACCCCACAAGGCAAAGCCAACGGGCTGGTCCACGACCAGGTGAACGTGCTCGGGCACGGTGTCGGCCAAGAGGTCGCGCCAGAGGCCAAGGTGGTTCCGCCCGGCGTGCAGGGGCATGGATTGATTGTACTTGATACTTGTTCTTCTTTGGGTAAGATGTGAACACAGCGGTTTGACGGCTTGTTCCCGGTTTCGGTCGTAGGTTGGAAACGTGACCCCGGAGCCCAGCCGGGCCGGTCCGGATGATGCGGCGGCCGTTTTGCGTGCGCCGGTCACGGCCTTCATGGAGGGCCCGTTCATGGTCCGGTTCGACCCGGACGCCGGCGCTCGCGAACCTCCGGGCAAACGTTGAGAATCTGTGTGTCACCCTCCCGATACGTTGTTTGTGCTCGGCAATCCGCGAAGCGGCCCTCCTCTAATCCATACACGCACTAAAACCACTCGGGAATTGATGACAGGCCTGCCGCCGTCGCGACAAAATAGAGGCTGCCGGCCGCATCGCGCAGCCTTACCTTTGCATTCGGCGCCACACCTTGCGGAGGTGTGTATGTGCTGACACCCTACCCGCGTTGCGGATCACGAGGCCCTCAGCAAACGAAGGCGAGGAGGTTTGGCGCCTCTCCGCGAAAAGTGGCCTTTGGGCCAGGAAGCAGCCGCGTTCTAATTGCACCAGCTGTATGAGTCGCTATGCGACGAAATGGTTTGAGGAAAACCAGCTACCGTGACGTATGCGGATGCTGCACCGTAGCTGCTGCAGCTCCAGTTTCCGTATTTCACGGCTGACGCATGCGACCCGTCCCGCCCGGAGTCCCGGTTCTGGACCACGCTTCCTTCGGCCTCGGCCCGGTCATACCCGGGCATAAGAGACATTGCATGCATTCGCGCACGATCCCTTGGCGTAAGCCTTGGCCCCGGGGCCGGCCGTGGTGCGCATGGCGGATGCGGCGGCACAAGGAAGCAGGTACGCAGGCGCAACGGGTGAGTTTTTAGGGTAAGTGGAGATTTGGCTTCACAAAGCGGTCGTAAAGCTCTTGCCTTTGCGCGGGCGAAAGCCGCTGAAGGTTTTCCCACTCCAGCCTGACGTTGACTAAGGCGTGGTTAAGCTGGCCCTGAATCATCTCGGCCACGTAGCGGTCCTTGGCGATGCTGCTCACGTCAAGGCTCTGCAGGAAACGCTCAAACTGAGGCAGCGTGCGCTCCGTGAAAAAAGGGGGGTCCATGTGAATGCGCACGCCGTCCGCTCGCACGTCTACCCAGACCCCGGGGGCCACTTCCTTCAGCCTTGCGTCGAGTGCCGACCTCATCGCCATCGTTTCTTGTGCTTCCTGCTCAACTGCGGCCTCGTCCAGACGGGTAGGGGTGCTGGAAGGTTGAGCTGTGGAACTCTGGCACGAAGCCAGCAGCAGAACGAGCCCCATTGCCAGGGATGCCAGCAACGCAATGGGTCTTGACTTGCGCATGCTGTCCTCCTTTCGTATATCCAGGTTTAGCTTACATCTCAAGACTAGGATGGAAATGGGCAGGATTCCAGCCCAAAACCTGGAACCCCCCCCAGATATCTGGAAGCCGTTAGCCGTTTGGGGTTTCGGGTTGGGCTAGCGCGTCCAGATAGGCCAGCACGAGCTCGTGCTGGCTTTCGGCCCCCAGTTTCTCGCGCAGGTTTTGCAGGTAGGTGTAGACGGTGTCGCGCTTGACGCCCAGGGCTTGGGCTATGGCGTCCGGGCAGTGCCCCTGGGCCAGCAGGCGCAGGACCTGGCGCTCGCGCGGGGTGGGCGCGTCAAAAGGAAGGGTGGGCGGTGTGCCGGCGCGCGCAAGACCGGAGACCAACCCCACCGGATCGGTGCGGGCCGCCTCCGGCGCCGCCGGGTCGTCGAGGGTGTAGCAGGCCATGCCCCGCTCGCCCGCCAGCCGCCGCGCCAGGGCAGTCTCGCCCGCCTGGCGGGCGCCGGCAAGGTAGACGACGGGGCTGCGCCCAAGCGCGCGCTCCAGCCGGGGGGGCCAGGTAGCGGGGGTGCATGAACCCGGTCGAGCAATACGCTCAGGATGTGAGCGAATTGCGCTCATAGCGCGAGCGATTTGACAGGTTCAAGGGGGATCAAGCTCCCAGCGTGCGCTGGAAGAGCGCCCGCACCCCCTCGCGGTCCAGCCCCGTGACCACCCGCACGTTGGCCTCCAGGCCGCTCCGCCCGTGGTCGAGGACGAGCTGCCCGCGGCTGTGGGTGCCGCAGGTCTCCACCCAGCCGCGGTGGTGTTCGACCGACGTGACCAGCCCGGGCTCGAGCGCCGCCGCCATGGCCAGCGGGTCGGGGATGAGCAGCCCCGGAAGCCCCTTTTCCTCCAGGAAGCGCCGGGTGGTGCGGGTGATGGCGGCGTAGAAGCGGGCCCGGGGCGTACCCCGTGCGGCCAGCGCCTCGTGCTCGGTCCAGAGAAGGGGGTGGGCCAGGGTGGTCTCCCAGGTGACGAGGGTCGTTTCGGGAAAGGCCTGAACCACCATCTGGGCCGCCTCGGGATCGAAGTAGAAGTTGAACTCGGCGGCCCAGTGGGGGGTGTTGCCGCGGGCGGCGTGGGCCCCGCCCATGACGACGAGGCGGCGCAGCAGGCGCGGCAGCTCGGGCTCGAGCCTGAGCGCCAGCGCCAGGTTGGTGAGCGGCCCCAGCGCCACCAGGGTGAGCTCGCCGGGGCGCTCGCGCGCGAGCCGCACCAGGGCTGCCGCCGCGTGTTCCATCTGGGGGCGGACCCGGGCGCGGCGCTCCGCCAGGTCGCCCAGGCCGTCTTCGCCGTGGAACTCGGTGGCGTGCACGCGCTCCCCGGGCAACAGGGGCTCGCGCGCCCCAGGGAAGACGGGCACCCCTTCGGCCCCCATCGCGTGCAGCACCTCGAAGACGTTCGGCACCACGTTTTCCAGCGGCGCGTTGCCCCCCACCGCGGTTACGGCCACCACTTCGGCGTCCGGGTGGGCCAGGGCCAGCATCAGCGCCAGCGCGTCGTCCACCCCGGCGTCGGTGTCGACGATCAGGTCCCGGGCAGCCATCGCTTCATTCTAGCCAAGCGCAGCGCGCCGACGTCTTCAGGGAGAGGTCAGGAGCGCGCCGTTGCGCCCCACGGCCACGAAGAGCCCGGGGGCGTAGGCCACCCCGTAAAGGGGTTCGCCGGTCCGGGAAACCTGCTCCGTCCAGACCGCGCCGTCGGGGGAGGTGAAGACCGCACCGCCCGACCCCACGACCACGAAGACCCCCGCACCGTAGGCGACGTCGAAAAGGCTCCGATCGATCCCCGCGTCCTGCTCCGTCCAGACCGCGCCGTCGGGGGAGGTGAAGACGCGGCTTCCGCCTACGGCGACGAAGCCTTGGCGGCCGTAGGCGACCCCGCTCAGGTCGTAGGCGATGCCCGTTGCCTGCTCGGTCCAGGCGAGGCCGTCGGGGGAAGTCAGCACGGTGCCGTCCGCACCCACGGCCAGGAAGACCCCGGGAGCACGGACGACGTCGTGGAGCCAGCGGGAGGTACCGGAATCCCGCTTCGTCCAGACCGCGCCGTCGGGAGACGTCAGAACGGTGCCCCCGTAACCCACCGCCACGAAGCGGTCCGCGCCGTAGGCCACGCCGCTGAGGTCATCGACCACGCCCGGGCTGCGGTTCGTCCAGTCGGCGCCGTCGGGGGAGGTGCGCACTACACCGCCGGAACCCACGGCCACGAAGGTACCGCCCCCGTAGGCCACCCCGCCCAGCGGGGGGCCCGCACCCTGGGTCCGGTCCGTCCAGACCGCGCCGTCGGTGGAAGTAAGCACGGAACCGTAGCCGCCCACGGCCACGAAGCGGTCCGCGCCGTACACCACGGCCGCGAGGGTTTCGTTGCGCCAGGGGGAGCGGCGCTCCCAGGCGGCCCCGTCCACGGAGGCGAGCACGACCCCGCCGTCGCCCGCGGCCACGAAACCGCCCGCTCCGAAAGCCACCGCGCGCAGCGTGGCGTTTACCGGGCCGTAACGACGGGTCCAGTCGCGACCATCGGTGGAGGTGAGGGTGACGCCGCCGTCGCCGCTTACGACGTAGGTTCCGTCGCCGTAGGCCGACCCGTACAGGGTGTAGCGCGTGCCCGAGGTTTGCGGGGTCCAGGTGACGCCGTCAGGAGAGGTGAGGAGGGTTCCGCGGTAGCCCGTGGCGAGAAAGCCCCCGGAAGCCTCGGTTACGGAGGCGAGCCAGCGGTCCGTACCCGAAGCCTGTGTCGTCCAGACCGCGCCGTCGGGGGAGGTGAGCACGGTGCCCCCGTCCCCCACGGCCACGAAGCGGCCGCCTCCGTAAGCGACGTCGAAGAGGTGCCGATCCGTACCAGAAATCTGCACCGTCCAGACCGCGCCGTCGGGGGAGGTGAGGAGGGTGCCGCCCTCGCCCACGGCCACGAAGCGGCCGCCTCCGTAAGCGAGGCCGAGGATCCACTTCCGGGTGTTGGAGCTCCGCTCCGTCCAGACCGCGCCGTCGGGGGAGGTGAACAGCGCCCCGCCCGCGCCGGCGGCGACGAAGGTCCCGGGGCCGTGGACCACG
>JALSIA010000038.1 GCA_026981865.1 Thermaceae bacterium | reverse complement strand
TGGCCGTGCCCAGGTTGGTGGGGCAGCTGGTCAGGTAGCCCAGCCGCTCGGAATGGGCGAAGGCGAGGCGGCGTTCCAGCGCGGCGAGCGCCCGCGCCAGGCGGGCGAAGACGCGCTGCAGGTCGGCGGTGGGCTCCATCGAGATGATGCGCAGCTGGTCCTCCTCGTTGACCCAGACGAGGAAGGTCTTGCCGGGGTTGTGGAAGATGCCGCGGGCGTCGGGCCAGTCGCGGCTCAGCCCCGCGGCCTCGAGAAAGCGGTCGCCCTCCTTGAAGAGAAAGTGATCGTGGATCAGCCGCTCTTTGGTGGTTTCGTCCATTTCGTAGAGCGGGTGGTAGCTCCCGGCCAGTTCGCCTGGCAGGTCTTCCAAAGCGCGCACGACCGTCGCCTCGACGATGCGGCGTTCGCGCCGGGTGAGCGCGGAGCCGAAGGGAAAGCAGCAGAGG
This sequence comes from Thermaceae bacterium, assembly GCA_026981865.1. Taxonomy (GTDB): domain Bacteria; phylum Deinococcota; class Deinococci; order Deinococcales; family Marinithermaceae; genus Oceanithermus. Next base: position 4,347 of record JALSIA010000038.1, on the reverse strand, counting down.
TTGCGGGCCACGCGGATGCGGGTGGAGACGACGTAGCGGCCTTCGGGGTCGGGGTTGGGGGCGTCCAGACGGGCGGGGTCGAGGTCGCTTTGGTGCCGGTTCTCGGGTCCGAATCCGTGGTAGTCGGCGATGATGCGGTCGAAGAGCGGGGCGAAGAGGGTGTAGCTCTCCTCGTCGCCGGCGTAGACGCCGATGCTGCTGTCGGGGTTGGCCAGGCCCGAAGCGACGACGTGCGCGAGCCGTACGCCGTAGCGGGTTTCTTTGTCGTTGAGTAGCCGCCACACCTCGGGGGTCAGGTGGCGGGCGAGCAGCGAGCCGCCCTGGAGTTCGGGGTACACCATCCTGCTCAGAGTATAGGCCTACTCCAGGTCGCGGCGGGTGAACTTCTCGACCGTGTAGTAGGCGAGCCGGGTGACCGGATCGGTGTAGACGCTTGCGGGGAGCCCGGCCTTCCGGGCCAGCGAGGCCAAAAAGAGCTCGGGGTCGGGCAGCTGCTCCCAGACCTGGGGCAGGTAGGTGGCGCGGCCGCGTGGGTGCTCGAGCACCAGCCCCATCTCGGGGGTGAGCTTCCGGATCAGGTCGTCCAGGCTCGCGTACGGAAGCGGCTCGGGCCGCGAGAGCACGCTCACCTCCACGTCGGTGCCCGGCCACTCGTGCGCCGCGAGCGGGGGGAAGCGCGGGTCGCGGAAGGCGGCGGCCAGGGCGTTTTGGTGGGTGTCCTCGGCCAGCGGCCGAACCGGCTCGAGGCTGCCGATGCAGCCGCGCAGGCGGCCGCCCTGGGTGAGGGTGACGAAGCTCGCTCCCGGCTCGGTGAGCCGACGGGGCAGCCCCGCCAGCCCGGGAGGCGCGAGCGGGCCGCCGTTCAGCGCGTTCTCGATGGCCGAGGTGGCCACGTCGAGCAGCTTGCGTTTCTCCTCGTGATTCAGCAGAGTTTCCTTCATGGCTTCATAGGTTTCAGTCGTAGCGCAGCGCGGCGTAGCCCACGACCCGCGAGCGGTCGCCGGAGGTGTCGCCGCTGGTGGCGTAGGCCAGCAGCTCGGGCCGCCATCCGCGGGATGCGGCCAGCGCGGTCAGCGCCGCCCAGGGGTGGCGGCCGCAGGCCTCGCGTTGCAAGAGAGCCCGGGCGTCCAGCGCCAGCGCGGCCTCCAGCGTGGCGGCGTCGAGTTTGCGCGCCTCGTCGTCGAGGTGGTAGTGGGAGAGGTCGGTGCTGACCACCACTAGGTCGCCGGGCCGCACCACCGCCTCCAGCTGTCCGGCGGCGGCCAGCGGTTCGACGATTCCGAAGAGCAGCGGGACGAGGCGGAACTCACCCAGTACCGCTTGCAAGAAGGGCAGCTCCACCTCGAGGCTGTGTTCGGGTTGGTGGGGTTCGTCGGCGCTGGTAAAGAGCGCCGAGCGCTCGAGCAACTCTCCGACGCGCTCGGTATCGACCGGAACCTTGCCGAGGGGCGTTTCCCAGAAGGTGTAGGTTCCAGTGGAGATCCCTTCGAAGGCCAGGTAGTGGGCGGGGCCCATCAGAAAGACCGTGGGAGCCTTCCCGGCCAGGGGCTCGAGCGCGCGGAAACTGTACGCCGCCACCGGCCCCGAGTAGACGTAGCCGGCGTGGGGGGCCACCACCGCCTTGGGGGCGTGCGCGGGCGGCCTGGGGGCCATGGCCAGGAGTTCGTCGATCATCCGGGCCAGCTGCATGGGTTCGGCCGGGTAGAAGCTTCCGGCCACTGCGGGTTTGCGTACCATCGGCTGCTCCTTTCTAGGCCCACACCCCGGGAATCTGGGCCCCGCACTTGGGGCAGACGCCGCGCTCTTCCCAGAGTTCGTGCACCTGGTAGCCGTCCCGTGCAATCAACGGCGCCCCGCAGCTCGGGCAGTAAGTGGTGGAGCGCTCCAGGTCGCGCACGTTGCCCAGGTAGACGAAGTCGAGCCCCTCTTCCTTGCCGATCTCGTAGGCTTCGATCAGCTTCTCGTGCGGGGTGTAGGGGATGTCGCGCATTTGGTAGTCGGGGTGCGCGGCCGAGAGGTGCCAGGGGACGCTTTTGTTGACCCCGGCCAAGAACCGCGCCATGCCCCGGATCTCCTCGGGGCTGTCGTTGTACCCGGGGATGAGCAGGGTGGTCACCTCCATCCAGACCTTCCCCCACTTCTCACCGCCCAGGAACTCGATGTTTTCGAGCACCGGTTTCAACCGCGCCCCGGTGATCTCGCGGTAGAACTTTTCGGTGAAGCCCTTCAGGTCCAGGTTGACCGCGTGCAGGTAGGGCTCCACGTAGTCCCAGGCCTGTTTCGTCTCGAAGCCGCTGGAGACGAAGACGTTGCGCATGCCCCGCTGGGTCGCCAGCTGAGCGATGTCGTGGGCGTACTCCACCCAGACCACCGGTTCGTTGTAGGTGTAGGCGATCAGGCGTGCGCCCACGCGCTCGGCGGCCTCGACCACCCGTTCGGGCGGCCAGTCTTCGCCCACGTAGCGGTCGGTCTCGCCGGTTTCGGGGTTCACCTTGAACTCGCGAAACTGGCTGATCTGCCAGTTCTGGCAGAACTTGCAGAAGAGGTTGCAGCCCACGGTGCCCAGGCTGAGGATGGGCTCGCCGGGGAGGAAGTGGTACAACGGCTTCTTCTCCACCGGGTCCACGTGAACCGCGGCGGCCTTGCCGTAGGTGACCAGGTAGAGCTTGCCGCCAAAGTTGCGTCGCACCCCGCACTTGCCCGCTTCGCCCGGGGCGATGCCGCACCAGTGGTGGCAGGCGGTGCACTGCACCCACTCCTTAGGCAGCGGCCGGTAGAGGGCGCACTCGTGCAGTTTGGGGGATACGGCGGCTTCGGTCATTTCATAGCGGGGATGCTTAATATGCCTACGCTCATATTTTATCACAATAACAAGCCGAGTAAAGCCGGTGCGCAGGCCGTGCGGGGCGGATCCAAAACTGGTACGTAGTCGGTGGTTCGTGGTACGTGGTAGGGGCAGCCGTGGGTCCGCCCGTAATGGCGGAACAACGATTGCGTGGCGTTTTTGCCAGGTCGCCGCAAGGCAATGCTCCCTCCCCTGGGGGAGGGGTCGGGGTGGGGGTTGTTGGCGCTAACGGAGCCGCCGCCCATCATTCGAATCATGACCGGCCCACATCCCGCATCCAGCATTCCAGCAAACAACCCCCCTCTGGCGGCTACGCCGCCAGCTCCCCCTAGGGGGAGGTTTTAAAGTCGGTCATCAGGCAAAGCGTAGCGCCTACCATACCTTAGGCTCTGGATCCCCCGCTTTCGCGGGGGCAAGTCCGGCTCGCGCAGGCCCCTGGCCTGCTTGGCTGGAATGACGAATTGCTCGCCGCGCACTAATCCGCCCTCCCACGGAGGAGGGCCGGGGTGGGGGTTGTTGGTGATGCAACAGCCTAAAGCAGTTTGCTTATACATGGCCGGCCTACATTCCACTTCCTACTTCCCACCTCTTGCTCCCGAAAAACAACCCCGCCGAGCTGCGGCCGCCCCCAAGGGGAGCCAGAAAAACCGGTACGTTGCACGTGGTGCTCCGCAACGCAGGCCTGTGTGCCCAACCGTAACGCTCCAACAGCGACTAAACCACGACAACCGTACGCGGCGTTCGCTAACGGTAGGGGAGGGTTTAAAACCCTCCCCTACGTTCCTACTAAGATCGCCCTGTCTGTTGCCGTTTTGCCCGGCCTGGTTTAGGGGTGCAGCCCCGGGAACTCGAGCCCCGTCCGCTCGTCCCAGCCCATGCGCAGGTTCAGGGCCTGGATCGCGTGACCCGCCGTGCCCTTGACCAGGTTGTCGATAGCGCTGATGACGACCAGGCGGCCGGTGTCAGGCTCGAGCTCGAAGCCCACGTCGGCGTAGTTGGACCCCGTCACCACTTTGGGGTCGGGGTAGCGGTGGATGCCCCGGCGCTGCTTGACCAGACGCACGAAGGGCTTGTCCGCGTAGAACTCGCGGTAGGCCTGCCAGACGTCCTGCTCGGAGAAGCCGTCGGGGATGAAGACCTGGGCGGTCATGAGGATGCCGCGGATGCGTTCGGTAGCTACCGCGGTCATGTGCACCTCGGGGGTGCCCGGCAGGTAGTCGATCACCTCGGCGGTGTGGCGGTGACCGGTGGGCTTGTAGACCCGCAGGGCCCCGCTGCGCTCGGGATGGTGGCCGGCGGGACTGGGTTCGGCCCCGGCGGCCGAGGAGCCGACCATCACGGTCACGAAGACGGCGTGCCGGGCCACCAGCCCCTGCGCGTAGAGCGGATAGAGGCCCAGCAGCGTGGCCGTGGCGGTGCAGCCGGCGCCGGCGAGCCAGTTGGCGTTCTTGATGGTCTCGGCGTTGATCTCGGGGTTGGCGTAGGCGAACTGCGCCAGCAGC